>JAILPA010000010.1 GCA_024690505.1 Prevotella sp. | reverse complement strand
TTTTGAATAAATTGCTTTCGCTCGGCATAATTGAAACAAGTTTCTTTTGCACTCGCTGAATCGCAATTTTCGAGTTTACTTTGATCTGTCATACACTCTTAATACACACGAAAATCGATTTACTAAACCCCTGATGACAATTTTTTTTGTGCAAAATTAGGAAAAACGTACGAAAAAGCCCCCGACATGACCGAAAATCGGATGCCGGGGGTGAAACTCTGAAACTAGTTTCAGTGAATTTTAATAATAATGCTATTTTTGTGCTCCGAAAGAGATTTCTTTGCGGACTCGGGAGAGCATCTGCGGGTCAGCAGACCGATTCGGGTTAATGATGATTCGTCCTCCCTATACAGCGAGCTTGGGCTGCCCAGTGCGGCCGCGCAGGAAGTCGGCAATGGCGCGTAGGGTGGCTCGTCGCAGCTCGGGGGCATGGTGAATGGTGTGATTGATGATGTCGCGAAGTGCTACTAAGCCTATGAGATAGCAATAGGTGAGGAGGCGGAGGGGAAACGAGGTGTTGCGGCGGGTGAAGAGCAGACGGTTGCGGGTGATGTAGTAGGTGCGCAGTGGACTGTTTTGGCCGGTGCTCTGACTCTCTTTGTGGAAGATGGTGGCTGCGGGCTCGTACCAGATGTCGTAGCCAGCACGACGGAGCATCATGGACCAGTCGAGCTCTTCGTAGTAGAGGAAGAAACACGTGGGCATCATGCCGGCCCGCTCAATGGTCTCGCGTTTCACCATCATGGCGGCGCCGTGGGCGTAAGGCGTGGGGTGGGGGACATCGTACTGCCCGTGGTCGTCTTCGCCGAACCCGATGGAGTGGTTGCGCATGGTGATAGTGGAAAGGGGTGTGTAGCCGGCAAACTGGATGGGGCGATTGTCCCAGGCAAAGCGAATCTTCGGGCATACAGCACCAATCTTCGGGTCGGACTCCAGGCGCTGGATGAGTGGCGCAAGTGTATGGCCCTCGGTTTGCGGGGGCAGGAGGGTGTCGTTGTTGATGAAGAGCAGATAATGTCCGCTGGCGGCCTGGATGCCGAGGTTGTTGCCGCCAGCAAAGCCCAGGTTCTCGTGGCTCCTGATGACTTTTACCCTGGGGTAGCGCTGCTCAATGACGGTAGCCTCGTCGGCGGTGGATGCGTTGTCGACAACAATCACCTCCGTCGTGGGGTCGGCGGGGATGGTGTCCAACAACGCGCAGGTGTCGTCGAGCCCGTTGAAGTTGATGGTGATGATGGAAATACTATACTCGTGCCGCAAGTTTCTTCTCCTTTTTCAGTCGTTTCTTCTCTGCTTCTTTTTCAAGCATCTTATTCTCTAATGCCACCCACTCTTGTTCAATATGTGGCAGTATGTAGACGATGGTGAGGCCGCCGTAGAACACCAGACAGTTGGGGAACTGCATGAGTACCATGTTGCCGTAGCCTCCTAATTGTTGCGAAACGAAAGCGCAACACATTCCTGCCCCTATGCCACGTAGGGAGGGGCTTTTTATCTTGAAGAATACTATCCAGCAGGCACCAGCAAGCATGATTGCGGTCAAGATGAGGAAGGTGGTGATGCCAATCTGTCCGGTGCGGAGCCAGATAAAGACGTATTCGGAGTCGGCAGGGATGGTGGCCATACGATTGTATTTGTTGTTAGCGGGAATCTGTTCGCCAAACATGCCGAGGCCGATGCCCCAGGGCGCTTCTTTCATATATTTACGCATCGTCTCTTGGTTCATGGAGCGTGCACCAGCCGAAGCGTCGTTTTTGTCGAAGGCAGAGCGCATACGGCGTATCTCGGAATTGCTGTTGCCTACGTTGGTGAACACTAACAGGAATATCGACAGGGCAAAGAATATGGAGAACGGTACGATGATCTTAATGGATTTCGACAAGAAGATGAAGAAGCCAAGTCCTGCTCCTAAGCACACGATGCCGGTACGTGTTCCTGACGGGAACATGCCCCAGACACAGGCAATGCCTACGATGAGGAAAAAGATGCGCATCTTTTTAATCTTGCTTGTTATCGCGAAGACGATGAATGCTACTGCTGTGGAGGCAATGCCGATGCCATAGTTGGCTGCATCGGAATAGATGGAGAAATAGCGGGTAAGCGTGCCACCTTGGATAATATGGGTAGAACGTCCGGCTCCCTGTATCCAGTTGTTCTCGTTGAAAGTGAAGCCTATGTTCTTCTGTTTCCAAACCCAGAAGACCGCAAAGAGCGCAAATCCTCCCCAGACGTAAAGGTATTTGAGCAGGATGTTAGGCGTGGTGATATACAGGGTGTAAACCAGGAAACAGTACATCAATTGAAATGCCATCATGCGTGCTCCCTGATACCAGGCTCCCATGTTGATGCCAAGACCGCATGTGTCGTTGAGTATCTCAAGCGTGCAGAAACCACACCATACCGCCAAGGTGAAGAACATCAGGTTGCCGACGCGTTTGAAGGGAAATTGCTCGACGAGGATGACGGCCATGGCAATGAGAACAAGCTCCAGCATCTCGTTGGGCAAGGAGGTGGGGATGCCCTTCACTGGCCAGTCTTTCATCGAGATAAGATAATTGATGGCAAATAAGATCCAGAAGAGGAACATCCTGTTGTTGAAGCTGAGGATGACGGTAAGTGCTATGACAGGGAGGATGCAGATGAAGGCAAAGGCTGGGAATCCGAAGGCGTAGAACTGGTAGAAAGCCAGTAAAAAGAGGAGAAAGAGTACAATGACTCTTCCTCCTGGCGCCTGTACAGATGAATGAGCCTTATTTGCCATAGGGCTTATTTCCTGTAATCGTTTTCAACGGCCGTAAGACCCATCTGTGAGATGCGGTACACGAAGTTGTTGAACTTGGTGTAGGGCGGCAGCTGGCCAACGAACTCTTCTACGGCATAGCGTTGTGCTTCAGTGAGGTACATGAAGAGTGAGTCCTTGTTCTCCAAGCGTGACTGCAACTCTTTCAAGGCCTTCTGGTCAATATCTTTCCAAGTACGGTTAGCTCGTGTCACCATAAGATTGATGGTGCCCATGTTGAGCAGAGCCGATGATATGCTGTTATCGTTGAGGTTGGGATACTCTATGATAGCAATCTCATTGGGCTGAATGTCGGGACAGAGGTCTTTGATGTCCTTAGCCAGGATGTAACGGCTGTCGTCGGCCAGGAAGTCTTCATCGTAGGTGAGACGGCGTACTTGCAGGCCTATGCTCATCCAATAGTTCTCAAGCTCCTGAGCCAGATAGCTCTTGCCATTGCCGGCATCGGTGGAGATGAGGTTCAGCACATTCTGCTGGCCTTCCTTGAAGTGTGGCAGCAGGACTTTGCTGAGTTGCTTCAGGGCCATGTCGCTGATGGTCTTGTTGAAGCGGCGGTAGCGCAAGGTGCTCTCTTTCGGATAGCATCCAAGGACGGGCACTTTGGTGATACGTTCGGAGCGCATACGGTCGCGCAGGGTGCGGTCGAGCATCTCTATGATGAAGAAGTAGAATGCTGTCAGGACGAAGGCCAGCATGAACGTTCCAAGCAGAATCATCATGCGGTTCGTGGGCTGTGCATTCAGGGGGAACACGGGTGGATTGAGAACGCGCAACGTTGCTGTGGACATCTGCAAGTTGCGCTGACGCAGACGGGCGGTGTTCAAGGCACGCAGCATCTCAAGGTAATTCGCCTCAATGAATCCGATATGACGGTCCTTTCGGTCGAGGGTGGCACCAATGGGTGAGTAGAACACATATTGTTTCTCAATTTGTGCACGCATGTACTCCCAAGCTGCCAGTTCGGCTTTGGTCTTCTCGAGTGTCAGTATCTGTTCCAGCCACCTGTCGATGAGGTCTTTGGCTTTTACGCCTGTCTCGGTGTTGAAAGTGTTGGCCTCGATGATAGCGGTGTGCTCTTTGACCTTCTGTGTGGCGATAGCCAATTCACGCTCGGCTTTGGCCTGTTCCAGCTGTGCCTCGGGATTGTTGCCGCCGTTTTCGCTGTTCATCAGTTTTAGGTTGGCAATACGTGACTGCAGGCGTGAGATGTCGCGTACCAAGGATGTAAACTCCTGATTGGATTCAACAATTTTGGCACGATCGCCTAATTGTCGCTTCAGGTAGGCTATCAGGGCTTCTGTTGTAGCCAGATTCCTTCGGAGCTCGTTCTCGGCCGACTGTTGGTTCTGCTCAAGTATGGTCAGCTGTTTGGTTTGTTCCTCGTAGTTGATGATGCGGTGCTTGACGTTGTATTTAATCAGGTCGTTCTCAGCAACAGTGAGCGAGTTGTACAAGCGACGTACCTCACGTTCAAAGAACTTGATGACGTTCAGCGTCTCGCCATAGCGCAGTTGCTGATATTGGCGGCCAAAGACATCGTTGAGCAGCTCGATGGTGTTATAGCAGATGCCGGGGTCGTTGGCTGAATAGGATATGTCAATAATATCACTCTTGTCCAGTTGCATTACCTTCAGGCGGCTGGTAATGTTGTCAATGCCGAAATAGGGGTGATGCGTGAGCAGTCCGAACAAGTAGTTGTTCTGGGTGGGCTTCTCGTATGCAACCAGATTGCGATAAGTATCAGCCTCGCTGTTGCGTACAATCAGTGCCTTGACGTCAGCGGGCACTGAGGCATCCAATAGTCGGAAATGCTCGGCTGTGATATAGTTGTTATCCTTGTTGGGGTTGCCATACATCATGCAACGGGCAAACAAACGCAAAGCAACCTCATGGATGGTATTGTCAGTCTGGATAATCAACATCAGGTTCGTGATATTCGTTTGGGCGTTGGAGCCTCCGCTGGTGCCGTCAACATTGTAGCCGGTAATCATGCCCGTATAAATGGTGGTGTTAGCATCGTAAATGCGTTCCATGTTCCGGGTCAAGAACCACGCCACAATCAGTGCTATGAGCGGCAATATAATTAGATACCAGCGAATCTTGTACAGGAATCTGACAATGTATCTGAATATGTCCATAGTCTCTTGCGTTTGTTGAGGATATTACTTCTTTTTCTTTTCAGCCTTTTCAGCTTTTTCAGCTTCTTTCTTTTCTCGGGCTTCTTGCTTGGCCTGTTCTTTCTCGCGCTTCTCTTCTTCCTCGGCAGCTTTTTGTATGCGCTTCTCAACCTCCTTGTTCTCCTTGGCAATTTGCTTCTCGGTCTTTTCAACCTCCTTGTCAAGTGTGATCTCGGTGGTAGTATTGGTGATGATGGGCGTGTGGGTGAGAATTTCCAGTGTCAAGATGTCTATAGTGATTTGGGTCAGCAGCCCCTGGTAGGTGTTGACGGCAGCCTGGCCTCTTTGTCCTGTCCAGGCAAACTCTTCTATGTCAAAGTTGCCATGATGGAATTGCTGTTCATTCAATGCGCTTGCTCCCTGATAGATAGCAGCATTCTCACCGGCTGTCTTAAGGGCGGTGAGGTTGTTGTTTATTTTCACGTACAGGGTTGCTATTTGCAGCTTCAGCTCGTCGTAGGCCATGTCTTTGTTTATCTGAGCCTGCTCTACGAGCAGTCTCTTGCGCTTGATCGAAGCTCCCAGGTCTAGCACGTCTTCCAGTGGTACGTTGACGTTTACGCCCACATTCCAATAACTTTGTTCACTGCCCTGGAATTGCTGGAAGATAGGTGTATAGGCATCGGAACCGTTACTCCACATGTCAGTCTTGCCGTAGCTGTAGCTGGCATTACCACGGATGTATGAGAAGATGTGCTTTTTCTGTTTCGCAACCTCAGCCCGTGCTATTTCCTCGGCTTTAGCCATACTTAGGATAGTGGGGTTTGACTTGGCATTCTCAAAAAGTACGGCCAGTGGCGGCAACTTGAATGTAGAGAAGTACAGGTCGCGCTCCTCACTTGAGTCAAAGAATCCTGCTGTTATTCCGCTGTCGTCTGCTGTCTGGGCTTTTGTCCCAATGCAGCCTAAAGCGAGGCTTACTGTGAACAATATCTTTTTAAGTATGCTCATCTTGTGGGGGTTAAACATTTTCTTTTTGTACGAATGAGAAGATTGTGCGGAAGAGAATCTTCATGTCGAGCTTGAAACTGTATGTCTGTCCGTATAGAATATCTAGCTGTTTGCGTTCCTCGGCACTCATGTTACCGCCTTTGCCGCGCTCTTCCACCTGCCACAGTCCCGTAAGTCCGGCGGGAGCCATGAAACGGTCGATACTGCTGTCGGCCGTCAGTTTTTCTGCTTCGTAAAGAGGCAGCGGACGGTTCCCGACGACAGACATGTCGCCTCTTAGTATGTTGATGAGCTGTGGCAGCTCGTCAATACTGAACTTGCGGATGAACTTGCCCACTTTGGTGACTCGTGGATCGTTCTCAATCTTAACAAAGGCGTTGTTGTTGTCTTCTTCCTTCTGCCTATTGAAATCGCTCTCAGCCATGACGAAATCATCGCTGACGAGCATCACCTCGTCATCGCTGATCATCATTTCCGACTCCATTCCCATGTCATACATCTCCTTTTCGGCCTCTTCACCCAGGGGTGAGGTGATGACGGTCTTGCGCTCTGAGTCAGATTGTTCACGATGCTCGGCATACTGGTTGCCGTTCTTGCTCACCTCTTTCAGGCGCTTTTCGGCATCGGAATACATGGAACGGAACTTCAGGAAGTCGAAGACGGTGTAGTTCGTGCCAACGCGCTTTGATTTGAAAAGCACCGGACCTTTGCTCTCCAGTTTGATGGCAATCGCTGTGATCAGCATTACCGGTGACAGTATGATCAGTGCCAACACAGAGAAGACCACATCGAAAATCCTTTTCCAAAGTGGAATCTTGAATTTCAAGATAGGCTTCTTGGTGACTTGGTCGTCGAAAAGGATGCTTTCGCGATCACAGATAAATTGAAGTTTCTTGTTCAGGTCGGTGACCGATGCCTTTGGGTCAAGCGTGTCGTTGATACCGCATTTCTGATATTGCTGACGCTCCTCACCCTCAATCTTGTCTGTGAGCAGAATGATGTAAAGCCCCTGACAGTTCTTCTTGAGATAGGTGAGGGCTGTCACGTCCTCAGCCTGGACGTTCTTCTCGTAGAAGAGGATGTGGTGCTCGGAATGCGTCTCTGCCTTACATGCGGCGGCTGCCTCCATGTAATTTTTTGTAAATTGAACCTGACGGCCTGGCAAATATTTCAGGCGCTCTTCGGTCTGTTGATTATTTCCTAAATAGACGACACCAATCATGGTATATTATAAATATGTATATTAGGAACCGCTATATTTAATTGGGCAATATTTTCTTTACTCTGACTTTCAGCTCCATGGGGTTGAAAGGCTTCACGATATAGTCTTCTGCACCAATTTCCAGCAGTCTTATGCGCTCGCTGGTGGAATCTTCGCTGGAAAGCATGATGACAGGAATGTGGCGGAACAGCTCGTTCTGCTTGATCCACCCCAAGAAATCGTCGCCGCGCATACCTGGCATACGAATGTCGGAAATGATGAGGTCAGGCGTGTTTCCGGCCTGCAGCCATTTCACGCCTTGCAGTCCGTCAGGAAGCCATTGCACTTCGTAATCACTCATCAAATAAATGGAAAGAACCTTTGCGATAGTTTCCTTGTCATCAAGAATCAGAATTTTTTTCTTCATATTATGGTTTACGTTTTATTGCTTATCGGCTATTTTACCGTGCAAAGATAGTAAAAAAAATAAAACTGAAGCATTTTTCTGCAAAAAAAATGATGTTTGGGGCGAAAAAAGTCGTTTTTGAAAATAATTTAGGGGGAAGAGCGTTATAAACGTAATTATAAGAGAAACTCATAAACATCATTTATTATGACTGCAAGATACTTGTTAGGTTTTGATGTCGGCAGTTCTTCTGTCAAGGCATCGCTTGTAAATGCCGATAGCGGCAAGTGTGTGTCATCGGCTTTCTTTCCCGAGAAAGAAGCTCCCATTATGGCTGTAAAGACTGGTTGGGCTGAGCAAGAGCCCGATTCCTGGTGGCAGTATGCCAAGCAGTCGTTGCAGAAGATTATGGCCGATGCCCATGTGAGTGGCGACGAGATTGTTGCTATTGGCATCTCCTATCAGATGCACGGTCTGGTTTGTGTCGATAAGGACTTGAAGCCCCTTCGCCCCGCCATTATCTGGTGTGATTCGCGTGCTGTTCCCTATGGCGAGAAGGCCTTCAGCGCTTTAGGCAGCGACCTGTGCCTCAGCCATTTGCTGAACTCCCCAGGCAACTTCACCGCAGCTAAGTTGGCATGGGTGAAGGAGAACGAGCCTGATATCTTTAATAGAATATATAAGGTGATGCTGCCAGGCGACTATCTGGCAATGCGTCTTTCCGGCACTCCCAATACAACGGTTAGCGGCCTTTCTGAAGGCATGTTCTGGGATTTCAAGGAGAACCGCGTAGCTAGTTTCCTGCTCGACTACTATGGCATTGACAGTTCCCTGATTGCTGACATCGTTCCTACGTTTGCAGAGCAGAGCGTTGTCTGCGAGTCGGCAGCTGCCGAGCTCGGGCTGAAGGCCGGTACCCCCATCACCTATCGTGGTGGCGACCAGCCCAACAATGCCCTCTCGCTGAATGTCTTCGAGCCAGGCGAGATAGCAGCCACGGCAGGCACCAGTGGCGTCGTCTATGGCGTGCTGGGCAACGTGGGCTACGACACCAAGTCGCGCGTCAACACCTTTGCCCACGTGAATCACATGGAGCCGCAGAATCCCCAGACACGCCTGGGCGTGTTGCTTTGCATTAACGGCACTGGCATCCTGAATGCCTGGATGCACCGCAATGTCACCTTCGACATGGGCTATGCCGAGATGAACGATCTGGCAGCTCAGGCTCCCATCGGCAGTGACGGCGTGAGCATCATGCCCTTCGGCAACGGTGCTGAGCGCGTGCTTCAGAACAAGGAGCTGGGATGCAGCATCCACGGTCTGAACTTCAACAAGCACAGCCGTGCCAACCTGGTGCGTGCTGCCCAGGAAGGCATTGTGTTCTCCTTCTGCTACGGCATGGAGATTATGGGGCAGATGGGCATGGACATCAGGAAGATTCATGCCGGCAAGGCCAATATGTTCCTTTCGCCCTTGTTCCGCGATACGCTGGCAGGTGTCAGCGGTGCCACCATCGAGCTCTACGAGACCGACGGTTCCGTAGGTGCAGCCAAGGGTGCAGGCATCGGAGCTGGCATCTACAAGGATCACAACGAGGCCTTCGCTACGCTTGAGAAACTGCAGGTGATTGAACCGTGCGAGAAGGACCGTGCAGCCTATCAGGCAGCCTACGCCCATTGGAAGGAAATTCTTAACGCTATGATTTAAGAGACAGAAGATATTTTATTAACCTAATTTTTTAACAAAAGAAATGGCAAAAGAGTATTTCGCCTTTACAGGCAAGATTCCCTTCGAGGGAAAAGAGAGTAAGAACGTGATGGCTTTCCACTACTACGAGCCGGAGCGCGTGGTGATGGGAAAGAAGATGAAGGACTGGCTGAAGTTCGCCATGGCTTGGTGGCACACCCTGGGTGGCGCATCAGCTGACCAGTTTGGCGGACAGACCCGCAGCTATGAGTGGGACAAGGCTGCCGATGCAGTGCAGCGCGCCAAGGACAAGATGGACGCTGGCTTCGAGATTATGGACAAGCTGGGTATCGAGTACTTCTGCTTCCACGATATCGACCTCGTTGATGAGGGCGACACCATCGCCGAGTACGAGGCACGCCTGAAGGCTATCACCGACTACGCTCTGGTGAAGATGCAGCAGTATCCCAAAATCAAGCTCCTCTGGGGCACTGCCAACGTGTTCGGCAACAAGCGCTATGCCAACGGTGCTTCTACGAACCCCGACTTCGACGTTGTGGCCCGCGCCATCGTGCAGATTAAGAACGCCATCGACGCTACCATCAAGCTGGGTGGTCAGAACTATGTGTTCTGGGGCGGCCGCGAGGGCTACATGAGCCTGCTGAACACCGACCAGAAGCGTGAGAAGGAGCACATGGCCACCATGCTCACCATGGCTCGCGACTATGCCCGCAAGAACGGCTTTAAGGGCACGTTCCTCATCGAGCCCAAGCCCATGGAGCCCTCAAAGCACCAGTACGATGTCGACACGGAGACCGTCATCGGCTTCCTGCGTGCCCACGGCCTTGACAAGGACTTCAAGGTGAACATCGAGGTGAACCACGCCACGCTGGCCGGACACACCTTCGAGCACGAGCTGGCATGCGCCGTTGACGCCGGCATGCTGGGCAGCATTGACGCTAACCGTGGCGATGCCCAGAACGGATGGGATACTGACCAGTTCCCCATCGACAACTACGAGCTGACACAGGCCATGATGGAGATTATCCGCAACGGTGGCCTCGGCAATGGCGGCACCAACTTCGACGCAAAGATTCGTCGTAACTCGACCGACCTCGAGGACCTCTTCATTGCCCACATCAGCGGCATGGATGCCATGGCACGTGCACTGCTCAACGCAGCCGATATCCTGGAGAACAGCGAGCTGCCCGCTATGAAGAAGGAGCGCTACGCCAGCTTCGATGCCGGCATCGGCAAGGACTTCGAGAACGGCAAGCTCACCCTCGAGCAGGCCTACGAGTATGGCAAGAAGGTTGAGGAGCCCAAGCAGACCAGTGGCAAGCAGGAGAAGTACGAGACCATCGTGGCTCTCTACGCCAAGTAATCGGGCTCAGCATCAAGCCACATTGAATCTCATTTTCAAGCTGCCGCACGGACAATTGTCTTGCGGCGGCTTTTTTTTCTGCTGAAAAGTTGTGCAGTTCGTAAAAAATGTGTAAGTTTGCAGCGATGATTCGTACATTGGCAAAAAATAGCATCCTCGCGGCTTTGTTGCCGCTATTCTTCCTTGTCGCGCTCACAGCCTGCATCGACGACCGCGACGACGATGCTGACTCAACGGCAAAGGTGAAGGTGGGCGACCGCATCCCAGCCTTCATTGTCACGACTACCGACGGCATCGACATCGCATCGGCATCGCTCTCGGGTCATGCCTATATCCTCAATTTCTTCGATACTGGTTGCCCCGACTGCCAGCGGGTGCTGCCTGAGCTGCAGCGCATATATGATGCCTATCTCGCTGGTGTGATGGTGCTCAACGTGCCACGCAGCCAGACGAAGGACGAGATACAGGCCTATTGGGACAAGGCTGGCCTGACCATGCCCTTCTATATCCCCCACGACTATAACCTCTATTATCAGTTCGCTACCCGAGGCATTCCCCGCACCTATGTCGTCGACGCTCAGGGAAGGGTGTTCGCAGCCTTCTGCGACTCGCCCACCGCTGACTTTGCCACGCTCGACAGTCTGTTGAAAAAAGTGAACAAACAGCAATAGCATCTGCACCAAAACAAAGTTGCCACGTCAACGCTTGTAGTGCCTACGGTACCCACTTCCTGCCGAATGGTGCCTGAGATGGATAAACCGCTTGCTTACAGGTGTTTAAGGGCCTTTGTTGTGGCGTCCTTGTCCGCGCTTTTTGGTTCAGTACTGCTGAACTAACAGTTCGACGGCCCTGAACTTTTAGTTCAGCGGCCCCGAACTAACAGTTCCAAGGCCCTTGAAACTCTTTTTCACTACTGATTGTAACGGATGATGTGGTAAAATGTCTTAACATCTGTTTTTGTTGCTGTCCGCTAAACACAATTCACGGTTCTGAATTTGCTTTGCTGTCAGTAGATTAGGAATTAAGTCATATCTAAGCCCCTCAAGTCACTCTACCCGCATGGCTCTATGTGCGCCACTCCCGTTGGATGGGAGGGGAGACGTGTAGGACATTGTAGTTCAGAGATTTTAGCCTTAGCAGACATCAATATCCCAAATTCCGCAGCACTTTAGTTTAACTTTTTTTATAACCCCAAATCCGCAGAAGTTTTTTTAATGTGTAATATTGGGACATGAACCCAATGGATTGCCCTCATAACTACAGTAAGTAAAATGTTTTACAAGACGTCGCACTCGGGTGCACAATTTCCCCTTTCCCCAAAATTGCTTTGGCGGCTTGAATGTCCCACGAATGTGTTTTTCCTATCCGTAAGCCCAGATGAGGTCGTATGGCTTACCAGAGTAGACGTTGAGTACATTTTGCCTTGCAGTCCTAATCCACTTGGCCGGCACGGCGATG
>JAILPA010000008.1 GCA_024690505.1 Prevotella sp. | reverse complement strand
CGGATGGGACGCTTCGCTGCCCGCTGCCGGTATGCTCATCATCCATGCAGACTACGATGCCCAGGTGTGGTACGACAATAAGCCAAACGACGATCCCAAGCACCAGCGCTTCACGTGGATTCCTGCCGACAACAAATACGACTACGAATACTATTTAGGCGAAAAATATTATACAACTGAGGGTATGAAGACCGACCCCTTCCCTTACAAGAAAGTCAATGCCTTCAATAAGAATTCAAAGCCTGCAGCCAAGTTATACAATAATAACATCGATGGCACTAAGTTCCTTGATTCATCGGTAGAAGACATTACCCAGAACGCTGATGGCACCATCTCATTTCGCTTCGTGGCTAACTATGTTGGCACAAATCCTGGTGGAGATTCTGCGCAGGAGGGAACGCTGTTTTATGAGTCGTTCGATCAGTGTATCGGCAAGGGTGGCAACGACGGTCAGTGGAGCGGGACGATTGCCAATGCCGACTTCAATCCGGACAACTCCGGGTGGCAGTCAGAGAAAGCTTATGGTGCTGACCAATGTGCCAAGTTTGGCACCGCCAAGTTGGCAGGAAAAGCCACGACGCCCCAGTTTGCCATCAATGGCGACGTAAAGCTGACCTTTATGGCTGGTGCATGGAATGCTGCCAACGATGGCACTACCCTGAATCTCTCGGTGACAGACGGAACGGTGAATCCTAGTTCAGTGACATTGACAAAGGGCGAATTTACCGATTACGAGGTTTCTGTCAGTGGTAAAGGAACCGTCAGCGTGACCTTTGAGACTGTTCAAGGCCGCTTCTTCCTCGACGAGGTGCTAGTAAAAGCTCCCAGTAGCTCGGGCATAAAGCTGACGTCCACATCAGCACCAGTCGGCATGAATCGAATCTATTCCCTTGACGGGCGCTATGTGGGCACCGACATGTCTTCCCTGCCGCGAGGTCTCTATATCGTTAATGGGAAGAAAGTGGTGAAGTAATCATACCAAGGTTAGGCATTGGAATGCCTCCTCCGTCACGATAAAGGGCGACCTGCAGAATGTGTGGGTCGCCCTTCGTAGTGGTGGGGTGTCAGTTCTGTTCGTATATCTGAGGCATCTTGCCCCATGTCTTGTGCTCGCGGTAGTTGTTGCGGGCACCACGCGGCACGATGATGCGGCAGGTGTTGCTTACCACGCCCTTGAAGGTGCTGTGAGCAATGTTGGGAGGCGTCACGGCGTGGATAATCATCTCGCGTAGCGAGGCACACTTGGCAAAGGCGTTGCCGCCTATCTTTGTCAGCGCAGCAGGCATTTCAATGCGTTCCAGTCCGCTGCACTCACGGAAGGCAGCACTACCAATGTTGGTACAGGCCGCCGGAATGACAATTGACGAGAGCGAGGCGCATTTGTCGAAGGCATTGTCGCCGATGCTGCTTACAGAGATAGGCAGGCTGATGTCGCTGAGCATGGTACACTGTTCAAATGCATTGTCGCCGATACTCTTGACCGAGACAGGTAGCAGGACGGTACGCAGCGAATGACAATAGCGGAAGGTGTCGCTGTCAATCTTGTCGATAAATCCGGCAATGTTGACGCTATCGAGCGACGAGCAGTTCTGGAAGGTGCCGTTACCAATTTGCTTCACCAGATTAGGGATGGAAATAGTGCGCAGTGAAATGCAGTTGTCGAAAGCGTGGTCGTTGATACGCATCAGTGCCGTGGGCAGGGTGATACTGGTGAGCATCTTACAGTCGACGAATGCACGCTTGCTAATCTCTTTTATGGTGGAAGGCATCACTATGTTCGTCAGATTGGTGCATCCCGCAAATATCTCGGTGTCGAGCTTCGTCAAGTTACCCTCGATGGTGACATTGGTCAGCGATATACAGTCCTGGAACACAGCATCGCCCATCTTGGTGACCCCAGTAAGGTAGATAGAACGCAGGCTTTGGCAGTTCTGGAAGGCATCTTCGCCAATCTTGCTAATGGGCGATGTGATGGTGATAGAGTCGAGGGCGATGCAGTCTTTGAAGGCGTTATCACCAATCGTAGTAACAGTAGAGGGGATGGTGATAGTGGAAATGTTCTCACACTTGAGGAACGTGTTGCTAGCTATGGTGTTGATGCAAGCATCGAGCGTGAATTCTTCCAGCCCTGCACATCCTGCAAAGGCGCCAGCTCCGATGCTGCTCACTGCTTCGGGCACGTGTAGCTCTTTCAGGCTGAAACATCCATAGAAGGCATTGCTACCAATAGTGGCAGTGTTTTCGGGGATGACAATCTCCTTCAGTTTGTTACACCCGCTGAAACAGCTGCGGCCAATTTCGATGATGGTAGTGGGCAGCACCACATACTCCAGCTCCTTGCTGTTTTGGAACATGGCAGCGGGCAGACAGTTGGCCTTGATGCTGAAAGCGCCACGCGACTCAGTGATGGTTGCTTCAGACAGGTCGATGGAGGTTAGTGTCACCTCGCCGGCCTTCTTCGTCTTCTGGTGGCTGAGGATGGTCTGTATGACCCTGATGTCGTTACCGTTCAGCGGACCGCATATCTTCAGTTCCTTCATGGTGAAGCGGATGCTGTCAGGGAGCTGTCGCGCTAACTGCCCAACGGAGTCGACCGTCACCGTGACTTCCTGAGCCTCAGCAGTGCCGACAGCCATGTGGCAGTGTGCAACGATGATTGATAGATAAAGTAGTAGTCTTTTCATTGTCGTTGTCAAGAGGGGGCTATTTACTGGTTTCTAATGAGCTGCGCTTAGAGCGGTGATAGCTGCGGTAGTCGTCCAATTCTATCTCTATGTCGGGCTCTTCCAAGACTCCCAGCCGTGGCAGGCGCCATCTCAGGTATTTGATGTTTAGGCCTCGTGCCAGCCACATCTGCTCGTAGTATGTCTGTATGCTGAGCAGGTGAGAGGCGTCTGGCGGTAGCAGGGAGCAATGGTACAGGTCGTCTGTTTCCACATCAACGGGGAGACGGTTCTTCTCTACCATATATTTAGTATAGGTGAAGAGAAAGTTCGAGTCGGTTTTCAGGTGTATGATGCCGCCGTCAGTGAGGAAGTGTCGGTAGCGCTCCATGAAGTAAGTCGACGTGAGTCGCTTTCGAGGATTCTTCATCTGCGGGTCGCTGAAGGTGAGCCATATCTCCTGCACTTCGTCCTCGGCAAAGAAACGGTCGATGATTTCGATGTTTGTTCGCAGGAATGCAACGTTCTCTATGCCTTCCTGTAAGGCACGTGTGGCTCCTGTCCACATTCGGGCACCCTTGATGTCTACGCCAATGTAGTTGCGGTCGGGGTTGGCCTTTGCCAGTTCCACGGCATATTCGCCCTTGCCACAGCCCAGCTCTAGGATGATGGGATTGTCGTTATGGAAATAATGCTGCCGCCATTGTCCGCGCATGTTGAAAGGAACGTCGCTTACTACCGAGTAGGGGTATTGAAAGACGTTCCTGTAGGTTTCCATGTCGGCGAACTTCGCCAGTTTTCCTTTGCCCATGCTGTTGTTTTTGTTGCGATGATATCGCAACATAGTTGACTTTACTTGCTGAATACCATTTGTTTTCCTTCGCTTCTGAGGAGACGAAGAGGCCCTCCCCCTCAATATGGGGGAGGGGGATGCCTAATTATTCGATGACGACGGTCGTCCAGCCGTGCTTATCCTCAATCTCGCCGTACTGAATGCCACGCAGGGTGTCGAAGAGTTTCTTCGACATGGGCCCGGGCTTGTCGCCAAACGAGTAGCGCTTGCCGGTGGCGAGGTCGTCGATATAGCTGATGGGGCTGATGACGGCTGCCGTTCCGCAGGCGCCTGCCTCCTCGAAGGTCTCGAGCTCTTCCTCGGGTATGGGGCGACGCTCCACCTTCATGCCCAGGTCTTCTGCCACTTGCATCAGGCTCTTATTGGTGATGGAGGGGAGGATAGAGGTTGACTTCGGGGTGATATAAGTGTTGTTCTTGATGCCGAAGAAGTTGGCAGCACCGCACTCGTCCATGTACTTCTTCTCCTTGGCGTCCAGGTAGAACTCGCAGGCGTATCCCTTCTCGTGAGCCAGATTGTTGGCAAAGAGCGAGGCGGCGTAGTTGCCACCCACCTTATACTTACCCGTGCCGAGGGGAGCCGAGCGGTCGTAGTCGCGGATGATAACATAGGGGTTGGCAGCAAAGCCTCCCTTGAAGTAGGGGCCTACGGGCGTGACGAAGATGAGGAAGCAGTATTCCTTGGCAGGATGTACACCCACCTGAGCGCTGGTACCTATGAGCAACGGACGGATGTAGAGTGTTGCGCCGCTTTCGTATGTGGGAATCCACTCCTGATTCAGGCGCACCACCTTCTTCACCATCTCCGTGAACAGTTCGGTGCTCACCTCGGGCATCATAATGCCGCGGCAGGTCGACTGCAGGCGAGCAGCGTTCTCGTCGACACGGAATATGCGCACCTTGCCGTCAGGACAGCGGTAGGCTTTCAAGCCCTCGAAAGCCTCCTGGCCATAGTGCAGACAGGTAGCTGCCATGTGCAAATTCAGATACTCGTCGGAGCAAACCTCAATCTCGCCCCACTTGCCGTCGCGATAGTAGCAACGCACGTTGTAGTCGGTCTTCATATATCCGAACGACAGACTACCCCAATCCAGATTTTTCATTTTGCTTTACTTAATCTTTAGTTCGTTATAAATTGCTTGCAAAATTAAATAAAAATATGTGTTTGAGCAACATTTTCAGGTAAAAAAGCATTTTTTCATTTCTATTTCTTGTCCGTTTTAGATAAAATGTATAACTTTACAGCATATTTTAACAATCAACATTCAATTCACTAAACACATTAACAATGAAGAAATTATTTTTTTATGGCATTTCTGGCACTTGGGATGACTGCCAATGCTGAAACAGTGACTTCTACAAACGCCGATAATAAAGATAGTGTTATCGACATGGGATCTGGCGCTGATGACAATGACCGTTGGTCTATGCACTTCTCTTTAGGCGTCGATGTGCCTACAGATGCACCCAAAGGCATGGATTTTGCCCCCTTACGCTCTTGGGAAATAGGGTGGACAGTGGCCCAGTACGACTATCGTCCGAAGTCGTGGAACACAACCTTCTCTGCCGGCTTAGGCTTCAATTGGCGTAATTTCACGCTGAAAGGCCACCGCAACATGTTTGCAAAGATAGGCGATCAGATTGTTACAGGCCCTACACCTGCAGGCTACGAAGACCTCTCGTCGAGCGTGCATGTGATGAGTATATCAATGCCATTGCTGGTGAAACAGTACTTCAGCAGAAGCTTCGCCATCTCGTTAGGTGCCCAGTTGAATTGGAACTGTTATGGCACGTTGAACAACACCTATGAGGTGGGTGACAGTGACTATGATGTAGATACCAAGAAAATAGGCCAGCGTCCATTTACCATCGACTTCTTGGGCATCATTCACTATAAGAAATTGGGTGTATATTGCAAGTATTCGCCCATGAGCGTGCTGAAGAAAGACCGCGGCCCCGAGTTTAAGTCGCTATCTTTCGGCATTTATTTCTAGGCCTACTGACGCCTCATATATAAAGGCTCCCCCACGGAGGGAGCCTTTTTTCGTAGTGATACCTCTGTCCTTAGACTATATGAGATAGGAAAGAAATATTAACGTGAATTCTATCTAATTACGCCTTCCTTTTTAATTGATTACAATTATTGGTGGTACGCTTAACATCGCAATAGTATGATTGAAATGGTGAAATGTAAGGAAAAATCATATTTGCTAAAAAATGCCTTACAGCATCTGTTTTGGAAAAGCACCGCTTCAAGGGTGGAAAAGGACAGCTTTTTGACCCGAAAAGCGGTGCTTTTCCACCCTCGAAGCGGTGCTTTCCTTTCTGCAAGAATATCCGTGTAAAGAAAATTTACCACTTAGTTCGGCCTTGCATGGTTCATTATCCAACAAAGCCCCATCATCGACACAAAAGATGGTTAATCTTCGCTCATGTCGGCCACCATCTTGCGGTATTGCGTAAAGAGCCTTTGGCGCGATATGTAGCCCTTCAGATGATTGTCGGCATCGATGACGGGCAGGTAGTCGGCATGGGTCTGGTCGAACACTTTCACAACCTCCGACATGGGCTGGCTGTCGGTGAGCACTGCTGGTGGCTCCTGCATGAGCTGCTGTGCGGTGAAGTGGTGGTAGAGTTCTATGCGGAACACGATGTGGCGAATGCGGTTGATGTCTATCTCGCCAAGCAGGTTACCTGCGGCATCGAGCACAGGGATGACGCTGCTTGACGAACGGCTAATCTTGTGAACAATCTGACCAAGTTCGGTGTCGGGTGCT
>JAILPA010000168.1 GCA_024690505.1 Prevotella sp. | reverse complement strand
GCCAGAAGAGGGAAGTGAAAACAGAGAGTATCAAGGCCCTGCGCATTTCACGTTGAACGGCAAAACACTTGATGAAATCAGGAAGGAGAAAGAGCAATGAACTATCAGGAACTTCAAGAAGCGAAGCAGACGTTCAGACTTCATGCTCTGGAGAAGGAATATAAACCGCTCTTCAAAGCAAGAGAGGATTTTGTACGCCGATTTAGTCCCTTGAAAATTTCATCAATGAAGATTGATGACTATGTTCAGGGGAAACAAAGCAAGACGAGTTTCTGCTACATTTTAGAACGTACACTCAGAATGTTGGGTAACATTGGAGGGCAACCTTCTTCTAAATTTGGTATTTGGTACTCACCGTCTGAGGTGCGATATAAATACGATCCTCGATTTGGTGATGACTACAAAGATGCATTCCAGACAATTAAGTCTTCCATTTCTAAATTGTTGGTCGCAGGAAAACGCCACGATTATGAAGACATTATAGCTAATCCGCTTAACGCTTTGATAAAAGGTAAGATACTCTCCGTTTATTATCCTGATGGCTATCTAAACATTTTTTCGAGGGAACATTTGGATTACTATCTGAGAACATTAGATCTTGATACAGCAGAACTGATGAAACAGAATGTGTTGTATAAGAGAGACGCGCTGCTTGCTTTCAAGGATAGCGATAAGGATATGAAAAAATGGAGCATCGATATGTTCGCCGTGTTTCTTCATTCTCATTACCCAAAGTCGCCAGCTAAAGCCGATGAGTTGGCTGTTAAGTCAAAAGACGAAGAGTTGGAGTTTCCTACATTGAAGGATGTCTCGTTTGTAGATTTGCGATTGGCAAATGGAAAGCAGACAACTACAAGCAAAATTCACTCTGCCACACCCTCGCCGGACTACGAGAAGGAAGCAAGAAAGTATAAGAAACTTGGTGACAGGGGTGAGTACATCGTCATGCAAGCAGAGGCAAAAAGGCTGATTAAAGAACTTTCGATAACCGAGGCGAAAGCAAAGAAACTTATCAAATGGGTATCTCGCGAAAGCGATGCCTATGGATTTGACATTCGGTCTGTTAACAAAGATAAGACTCCACGATACATAGAAGTGAAAGCTACCCAAAGAGAAGTGGGTGACCTGGACTTCTATTATACAGAGAACGAATATGAAACGGCGAAGAAGTATGGAAAGGACTATTACATCTATGTAGTTTATGAAATCCTGACGCCGTACCCAAAAGTGTGGATTATCAAGAATCCATTCGAGGATGGCGAAGGTGTCAAGATGAGACCGGTGAAATATAAAGTACAATTGAGTACATTAAAGGAATAGGTTTTATACGAAGAAAATTCCGAACATTATAAATAAAGAAGTATATGATAATTTTACTGAAGAAATGAGTATAGAATCAATCATCGGCATTGTTGCCGGAATCTTTGGCATAGTAACTGGCTGTGCCTGGCTTCATGGAGTAATGAAGCAACATGCAAAACAAAAGACTGCCTATTCTTTGTTGAAACAAATTGCAGACAAGAACTCGACTGACGTACAAAGGAGAAAGATCTTAAACAAACTTAACAAGAACAAGTTTGTGAATGGACGCATCAAGGAGTCGTACATTAACAACTTCGTTCTGGGGGGCAAAGGTATTGAAAAGTTGCTCCTTGAAATCTGTATTGAAAATGGAATTGAACCAACCGAAGATTTGTGTAAGGAACTGATAGATACCAAAGGTCAGTCGTTAAGAAAGCAGTATCAGGAAGTTGTTTCAACGCCTATTGAAAAGCAAGAAGTGATGGAAACTCCAAGTGTGAAAGAAGAAGTGGTTCGGGAAGAAAAGAAAATTCCGAACACAAAAGTAGAAGAGTTTATGCCAGAGTCATCATCAAATCTGAAAGTATACTTTTCGCAGCATCTGACAGCGTACAGTTGTTGGGCAAACATCAAGCAAGCCCTTGAAGAGAACGGAGTAGCATACGGCCTTCTTCCAAACACGAAGGATGTATGGGCACGTGATTATATGCCAGCATATTCAAACGGGCACTACGTTTCGTATGTCTATAATCCAGACTACCTACAGAACGAAAAGGACAAGAAGTATATCACTGATAACATAGCAGAGGTGTTTGACCTATCAAATGAAGATGTGACATCAACCAAACTTGTTATCGATGGTGGCAATGTGATTGTGTGTGATGACAAGGTTATTATGACCGACAAGATATTTGATGAAAACTCCAGTCTCAGCAAAGAAGAGGTCATCGCAGAAATAGAAAGAGCCTTCTCTGCAAAGCTTGTGATTATTCCTTGGGACAAAGAAGAAGAATATGGACATGCTGATGGAATGGTACGATATGTATCAGACAATCATGTCCTCATAAACCAATACAAGGATATAGACCCAGAGTTCAGACAGAAGTTGATTGATGCGTTGTCTCCATATTTCTCTGAAATCTCGGAGTTAGAGTATGGCAAAGCATCAAGTAATCAATCCTGGGCACATATCAATTATCTTCAGGTGGATAACTATATATTTGTTCCACAATTAGGCATTATGACTGATAAGCTTGCCTTGGAGCAAATATCAAAAGTATTCCCGACATCAAAGGTTGTACCTGTAGAAGTGAGGGGGATTGTTAAGAAGGGAGGTGCATTGAATTGCGTTTCGTGGAATCATTATTAAGGTTATTCATCTTATTATGATTGACAACGAAACAAATAGACCCACTGATCATCGGCATAAATTCCGATTTTCAGGGTAGTGTAAGTTGAACTGTGTCAAGGCCATTCTCCTTATTATTCTAACCTCAGATGGGAGACACGATTTGTAATCGTGTTTTCCTGATGAGGAGACTTTCTGGCTGCAAAGTTACATAATAACTAAAAACAAAAAAGTATGAGAAAAATCGTTTCCATTTTAGGAATTTGCATGGCATTACTAGTTTCTTGCAGTTCAAGTGGCCCCACTGGGGATCCTAAAAATGATGCAAAGCAATTTGCCAAAGAGATGTTTTCTGCATTTAATTCAGATAATGTAGAAAAGATGACAGAAGTGATAAACACCTATTATGAGTTTTATAAGGACAAAAAGAGTGAAGATATTAAGCTTTTCTTTGATACATGGAAGGATGAGCTAAGTAGTGAAACGGAACTTGACGAAGAAAAGTTTTCAAAGATGGGATTAGAAGCAGACAAAGATGGAAAAATGGAGAAGCTATATAGGGAATCCCTAAAATGAAGCGAGGCCTTACGGCTTCGCTTTTTTTAGTGTTTGTACCTCCTGTAGTTGTCATCGAGTGTGACTTGGCTGCGATGCCGACGAACTTGTTGCCGAGTTTATTGGCGAGGAATTCTCATCTCTTGTGACAAGGAAGGGAGTCGGCCAGATAGTGGCTCTTACAAGACAGGAGTGGATGGAAAATTTTCTTTACATCGATATTCTCGCCAATAGCGAAGGATAGCTTTGAGGGTGGAAAAGTACCGCTTTTTGACCCTCAAAGCTGTCCTTTTCCACCCTCAAAGCGGTGCTTTTCCAAAAGTCCTGTTGTTCAGCTCTTTTTGTGAATTGGAATTTTGTTTACATTCCTGCGTTCCAATCAAGCCATTGCGATGCTTGTCAGCGAGCAATAATCTTCAAGATGCTACAGTGTGGCATCCTTCTATTTCTTCACTTCCTGCCCGTTAATCACCACGTTCTTAAGCGTGAGGTTCTCTACGGGGTTCTCGGTGAAAGCCGGTGTCTTGGCTTTGTCCTGTACGTCGATGTCGGTGAAGGTGAAGTTGCGCAGTTGGTACTTGTCAGAGCCATTCACGTTGAAGAAGGTGCCGCAGTTCATGCGAATGTTGCTGAACAGTATGTCGTTGCATTGCGAGACGGGCATGTCGGGACGATCTTCTTTCTGGTAGAACTGCGTCCAGGGGCGCACGAGGAGGAACGAGCGGCAGTTGCCGGTGAAGTCTTCCACGCGGATGTACTCATAGTGTTGGGGTGTGTCGGGCCTCATCTTGAGCCATAGCACGTTGTTCGTGTCCTCAGCATAGCATCGGCGCATGATGACGTTCCAGTCGTGCAGGCTCTCGGAGCCAAGGGTCATGCAGCCGTGTACTGTGCCGTAGCGGCAGTCCTCTACGAGGATGTTGTAGCAGGGACCGTTCTCGGGTGCTTTGTCGGCGAAGGTGCCCTTTCCGCCCTTGAGCACCACGGCGTCGTCGTTGACGTTCATGTAGCATCCTCGCACCACAACGTCGTGGCAGACGTCAATGTCGATGGCATCTGTCGACGGGCCCTTGATGCCTTGAGTGGAGGAGTAGATGTAGAGGTCGAGGTAGCGCACGTGGTCGCAGCGGTAGATGTGGTTCGTCCAAAAGGGCGAGTTGATGAGGCGCACATCCTGTATGGTGACGTTGTGGCTGTTAGAGATGTAGGTCAGTCGGGGGCGCTGCGCATCCTTGTTGGTGCACTGGGGGTTCCACTTGCGGCGTATCCAGAACTCTTCCCAGTAGTCCTGTCCGTTGCCGTCGATGGTGCCTTTGCCGCAGATGGTGAAGCCGTCAAGGCCATCGGCATTGATGAGTGCCACGAAATACTTGCAGGTCTGTCCCTCTATGCGGGTCTCGCGTATCTCGAAGTCGTGGATGCGGTCGCTGCCTTTCAGCACAGCGCCCTCCTCGAGGTAGAGGTTGGTGCCCTGGCGGAAGAAGAGACTTCCGCTGTAGAAGGTGCCCTTGGGCACTACGATGACGCCTCCGCCTTCGTTGGCGCAGCGGTCGATGACGGCCTGAATCTCTTTTGTCTGTATGTCGGTGGTGCCTTGGCGCACGCCGTAGCTGGTGAGCACGTACTGGCGTCCGAGGCTGGCAACGTTGACTTTCGTCGTGTCAGTGAACCATTCTGACATGGGCTCACCGTTGGGCCATAGTTCCTGCTTGACTGTCTTTTTCTTTCCCGAGGCTACGGTGCACAGCAGGGCAAGCACCAGTGCCATAATGAGTCTTTGCATCATGTGTCTTTGTCTTAGTTTGTTTTGAAATACGATTAGTTTGTTGCTTTTGGCCGTTGATATTCGTACAGCCCCCTGATGGGCTATCTGATGAAATTGGTTGCTACCTTGGGCTCGGGCTTGGGATGTCCGTCCTGGGCAACGTTCAGTTTCTTGATCATCCAGGCCATGTTCCGCCCCAGAGTGCGCATGGTCTGCATTCCCTCTTCGTCCTGCGCGACCTGTCCGGGAGTCTGCCCGTAGGCCATGTTCCAGTATTGCGAGCTGACCACGGGCATGTTCAGAATGGTGAAGTATTTGTTCAGACGGTCGAAGGCTGCCGATGCTCCTCCGCGGCGGCAAACCACGACGCTGGCACCAGGCTTGAAGCACAGCTCGCTGCCAAGTGAATAGAATACGCGGTCGAGCAGGGCGCATAGCGAACCGTTCGGGCCACCGTAGTAGACGGGCGAGCCGACGATGAGTCCGTCGATGCCGTCTTTCACGCTGCGCATGACGCGGTAGTAGAGGTCGTCATGGAACGTGCAGCGTCCGCCGTTCCTGCCGCACATGCCACAGGCGATGCAGCCTTGTACGGCCTGTTTCCCAATGCTTATAATCTCGGTGTCGATGTCCTCGGTGTTCAGGGCTGTCGCCACCTCGTTCAAGGCGAGGAACGTGTTGCCGTTCTCTCGGGGGCTCCCGTTTATCAGTAGGACTTTCATGGGGGTTCCGTTTGTGTGTGTAGATTGGTTGCTGCCGATGGTCAGAAAGACCCGCCCCTCATCATTGAGGAACGGGTCTTTGAGATTATAGGACGTCAGTCATTACTTCACCATGAACTTCTTGCCGTTCTTGATGTAAATCTGTCCCTTCACAGGAGCGATGATGCGCTGGCCTGAGAGGTTGTAGATGGCGTCGTTCTGGGCAGGTGCTACGGCGAAGGTGCTGATGCCTGTGGTGGCGTTGAGCCAACGGCTGGCATTGGCATCGGCAGGAGCCACGGTGATGGTGTAGATGTGGCAGCCGCTGGTGTTCCAGATGGCCACGTCGGCATCCTTCTCGATGGTCCAGGTGTGGGTGTCCTTCGTGGTGGGCTTGAACTGTTCGCCAATGAGGTTAGCCTCGTCGTAAGAGTCATAGTAGAGACCGATACCACGGGCATCGGAGGGCTTGTGCGACTCCATCTCGATGGTAATCATCGAGCCGGCAGCCACTGCGGGGATGGTGAAGCAGGGGAATGTCTGCTTGCTGCCGCCGCCGCCGAGCCACAGATAGGCAGGACCGGCATAGGTGCCGAGGCTGGTGGTGGGATAGTTCACGGCGATGGCCAGTGAGCGCTTGGCAGTATAGCCAGCGTCGAACTTCAGACCCTTTGTCTCCTCGATGACCACACCGTTGGCGGTGAGGTTACCGTCTTCGGCAACGGTGCCCTGATACCAGAAGCAGTTGTCCTTTGATATTTCGGTGGGATCAGCGTCAGCCTTAGCGTCAGCTTCCTTCTCCACGTCGCTCCAGCCTTCGGTCTTGCTGGCAGCAGCGTCGGCCAGGAGGTTAGCCTTGGTGGTTTCGCTCCACTGGGTGAAGTCCCACTTCAGGGGCACCTGCAGGGCATCGTCGTAGCCAATTTCAATCTTCTGGATGTAGACGTTCTCGGGAACAATCATGGCGATGTAGTCCTCAGTGGCTTCCTTAACGGCAATGGCGGCACCCGAAGCAACGGTGGTAGTACCGGCCACGGCCTCTCTGCCAGCTACAGTGGCGCTGACGAGAGCCTTGCCATCCTTCACGGCTGTAGCCCAAACAATCTGGTTGTTCAAAGAGTCGGCAACCTCGGCATTGTCGTAGGTGATGGTCACGATGGAACCTGCTGACAGGCCGTCGATGACAATCTCACGCTGCATGGGGAAGTAGAGACCCTTCTCACTGATGTTGTTTGTCATGCGGTCGGTGTTGCGCCATACCTGGCACTTTGCGGGCAGGCTCACTTCTCCCTTGTAGCCGCGGAAGTCCTTGCGCAGGCTGTCGGCCTTCTCGTTCGTCCACACGGTGAAGGCACGCAGTGCGTTCTGGTTCTGCGGACCGGGCTGAGCCTGATGGTCGAAGTTGTTGGTGGCGATGTCGTAGGTGCGGGCGTTCTTGGCAGTGGTAATCTCGATGTTGGTGATGACCATGCCCTTCTTCACCTTGAAGCCGAAGTAGCCGCCATTGGTATTGAGGATGTTGATTTCAGCGCCCGAGGGGATGAGGGTCTTGCCCGAAACGGCCAGCTCCTCAGTGGCAGCGTCGCCTTCGCCAGTGTACTTCACCGAGGCGATGGTGCCTGCGGTAGCACCGGTAGCCCACAGGATGGAGTCGTTGGCTTCGTTGCTGACATATTCAATCTTCACCTGCGAACCAGCGGTCAGACCGTTGATGACCATCTCGCGGTCGTTGGGGCACTTCAGGCCGAAGACGTCGTTCTCTCGAGTGAGGTTGCCGCTCAGACGGTCGCTGCGGCGCCAGATGTGGCAATCGGCCTCGAGGTTGTTGCCGTCGTAGCCAGTATAGCCCTTGAAGTCCTGACGCTTGCTGTCGGCCTTGTCTTCCTTCTCCCATACGTAGAACACGGCACCGTTGGCGGTGGAACCATTGAGGTTGGTCAGGTCGTTAAACGATGTCAGGGCAGCGAAGTCGTAGGTCAGAGTGTTCTCGCCGTTCACGATCTCGATCTTCGAGATAACCATGTTCTTTGTCACTTTCACTACGATGTAGCCAGTACCCTTGACAGCGGGAGTGACGGAGAGGATGTTGATCTCGGCGCCCGATGCAATCTCAGTCTCACCGGTGACGAGGTCAACACCGTTCACCTGTGCCTGAGCGCGGACGATACCGGGGCCGTCGGCCGATGTGCCGTCGCCAGTAGCGTAGATGATGTGGGGAACCTTGGCTACCACCTTAATATCGGTAATGGTGCAGTTTGCAGAGTTGGCACCCTTGATGGCATGGAGGTGAGCATAGCCCTTGTCGGCTACCATCTGTGCCAGGTCAACTGTCCATACGGTCTCGCCCTCGTTGGCACCAGCTGCTGAGCTGAAGTACTTGGCCGACCATCCAGCCTTTGTGTTGTCGATGAGGTGCGACTCAGCTTCGTTCTCGTTCCACTGGCCCTCGTCAACGTCGCGGTTGAAGAGGAAGCGGGGTGTACCTTCTGTGACGGTGACCACCAGCTTGTTGTAGGCTGAGAGGTCGGCATAGCGAAT
>JAILPA010000165.1 GCA_024690505.1 Prevotella sp. | reverse complement strand
GCTTCTCTTTGCGCTTGGGCAGCACCTTCTGATAGGCATCATAGATAGCTGCTGGCAGAGCAACCAGTTCCACTTTGTCCTCCACTTCGCGGAAGTTATCCGTAAAGGGATAGCGGCCAGGTGAGAACACATAGATTTTCAGGCGCATCTTGCCAAAGTCCATTGTCTTGATTTCTGCTGCTATCTCGTCAATCAACTCTTCTCGATAGATTATCAGCATGTGCTTCCGCCCATCGTTAAAATATCGTGCCAGATGAGGCTTCAGCTTAAACCGTCCGAAAGTCTTTTGTTCCTCATACAGGTCTTCCTTGATGCACAGCAGGTCAGTAGCCGCGGCCACCAAGTCGCGCATATTCTTCTGAGTCCTGTCACGAGAGATATAGTCTGTCTTGTAGTAGCGCAGCGTGTTGCCTTTCAAACACTTGTTGTTATTTCCATTGATTACATTTCTACAACGAACAAATGTTACTTTTTCACATATACTGTTTTCGTTATTTGTTACTATGATAAATTTCCTTTTGCCACCATCTTCATCGTTTAATTGCATTATTGCATGTGCTGTGGTTCCTGAGCCTGCAAAGAAATCTAGTATTGTAATTTCCTTAGAACTTGAAACAGAATGGATAAGTTGTTTAATGAGTCTAATAGGTTTTTTCCCACTCTTAAAAGAGACACCCCCCTCTTTGTCTAAATTACCACCATCAGATGAGAATCCTTTCCAGAGATTGCCTCTGACTGTTCTCTCGCCAAAATGTGAGAAATAATCGTCACAATCGCCTATTCTGTCAACATATCTAAAAACATTATATAATCCTTGCTCTGTTTTGACAAACCACTTGTTTTTGTACTTAAACAAAGTGTTTGATTGCAGCTGGTCAGTAAAACTATCTCCTTCCTCAATGTCTCCTTGACGATATAAATATGATGATATTGTTGAACTATATAGCCATTTCTTTACTTCTTCATTTATAGCTATAACCTTACCTAAATTCTGAGGGCTAATCTTTATTTTGTATTGTTCAAAAATTTTTGAGATTGACTTTTCTCTCTTTAGCAAATCTGCAATCGAAATAATAGTATTTGTCTCGCTATCAACATATTTGTTGTAATGTGTATCAAAACCATCTATATAATCATATTTTAAGTTCCGCATTATTTTGGAATCTTCATTTCTAGTATATATTAAACAGTACTCAGCAGTTTTGACAACGCTACCTTGCATTGCAGGAACTCTTCTTGGACCTGCGATAACGGAAGATTCTATTGATAATGTCGAAACATATGACGCATACCCGAACACTTCATCACACAGCAATTTCAACTGCGCCTGCTCATTATCATCAATCGAGATAAAGATAACGCCCTTGTCTGACAGCAGTTTCTTTGCAATCTTCAGCCGTTTACTCATAAAAGACAACCATTTGCTGTGACGATACGAATCCTCTGAATCGACAAACGAGTCGTTATAGACGAAATCCTTATTTCCTGTATTGTACGGCGGATCGATGTAGATGACATCAATCTTTCCCTCATGGGTATAGCTGAGGGCTGTGAGAGCCTCCAGGTTGTCACCCTCAATCAGAATATGATTGGGGGCATCAGGCGCGTCACTCAATATCGCCTTGTCCTTCACTTCTCGCAGAACAGGCAGCGACTCTCGCAGCCGTTCTTCAACGTCCTCTGGTTTATCTTCCCACACCAGCCCATACTTCTTATGCTCACGCAACAGCCCAATAAGGCTGCTGCGCTCGTCGTCGCTGAGACCCTCCAAGGTCTGCAACTTGCTGATGAGTTCAGATTTGTCTATTAGATTCTTCATGCTTGGTAGGAGCTTTAAATCTGTTAGCAATCTGGTTTTTAGTCTCTCAGTGTCACACGCAGGCACAAAAAGAAGGCGTAACATCTTTCCAATGTATTCGAAGTATAGGCCGCTCCTACCACAGATAGCCTCCAATGCAAACACAAGTAAAGAGCACGCCTATACAGACGTGACTCTTTCGAACAGTTTGCATTGAATTTAGTACAATTTGCTTTGGTAGGAGCTTTTATACTTCAAACGTCATTCGACAAGAGAACACGAGTTCTTTGTTGATACCCACGATGTCCTGCACCGCAGTCTTTCACGCCACCCGTTCGTCACTACGCTATGGGCAGCAGCTACAATGCATCTGCAAAGATAGTCATAATTATTGAAACAAAAAAGAAATCAGCGAGATATTTTCAGGAAATACCTCGCTGAGTGGAAGAAAAGAAGCCAACGTGTCCATGCCGCTCGGGCTTTGCCGTTTGTTACTGGAGGGACGAAATAACCTATCGGTCTGAAGACCGATTTGGGTTAAACGTATCACTGCCTTGCCGGGAGTGCCAGGAACAAAAAAACGCTACCGCAGACAGGGGAACACTGCTGCGGTAGCATTTTCTTTTCGCTAAACTGTATCTCCTCGGAAGTTACTCCAGCCCGAAGAGGGTCTTCAAGCCGCCGTCGACTCCTGAGAAGCCCATGAAGGCGAGGCTGAGTAGGCCAGCGGTGACGAGGACGATGGCCATGCCGCGCATTCCCTTGGGGATATTGGTGAGCTCGAGCTGCTCGCGCATACCTGCGAAGACGGTGAGGGCCAGTCCGAAACCGATGGCTGTGGAGAAGGCGTAGACGATGCTCTGGGCCAGGTTGAAGTCTTTCTGGATGACGAGGATGGCTACGCCCAGCACGGCACAGTTGGTGGTGATGAGGGGCAGGAAGATGCCGAGGGCCTGATAGAGGGCGGGCGACACTTTCTTGAGGATGATCTCGACCATCTGCACGAGCGATGCTATGACGAGGATGAAGGCGATGGTCTGAAGATAGTCAAGGCCGTTGGGTTTCAGCACGAAGGTCCATACGAGCCATGTCACTATGGTTGCCAGCACCATGACAAAGGCCACGGCTGCGGACATGCCAAGTGAGGTGTCGATCTTCTTCGACACGCCCAGGAAGGGGCAGATGCCGAGGAACTGCGCCAGGACGATGTTGTTGACGAAGATGGCCGAGATAAATATCAGAATATATTCCATGTTGTTTCGATATTACGTTGTTTCGGTATTGCGACAATATTAATTGCTACCGCGCATCTTGTTGACAATGGCGATGAGGAAGCCGAGGGTGATGAATGCACCGGGAGGCAAGATGAAGAGCAGGATGTTGTAGGTCTCGGGCAGCAATACGGCACCGAAGATGCTGCCGGCGCCGAGCAGCTCTCGCACGATGCCGAGGAGTGTGAGGGCGAGGGTGAAGCCCAGGCCTATGCCCACGCCGTCGACGAGTGATGCCACGGGGCTGTTCTTGGCAGCGAAGGCCTCGGCACGTCCGAGGATGATGCAGTTGACCACGATGAGGGGGATGAAGAGTCCCAGGGCCTTATCGATGTCGGGCAGGAAGGCTTGTATGACCATCTGCAGGATGGTGACGAAGGCTGCTATGACGACGATGAATACGGGTATGCGCACCTTGTCGGGTGTGAGGCTCTTCAGGCATGAGATGACGAAGTTGGTACAGATAAGGACCACCATGGTGGCCAGGCCCATCGACAGGCCGTTCATGGCCGATGTGGTGGTGGCCAGTGTGGGGCACATGCCGAGCATCAGGACGAACGTGGGGTTGTCCTTGATGATGCCGTTCTTGATAATATTTGCGTAGCTCATAGTTCGTACTCCTTATTTGGTAAAGTAGGCCTGGTAGGCCTGGTTAATGGCCTTGAGGAAGGCACGGCTGGTGATGGTTGAGGCGGTGATGGCGTCTACCTGCTGCTCGCTGGCGTTCTTGTCCTTGCTGACGCCAAGAGGTTTCTCGCCGGGGTTCTTGCCGATGATGCTGCCTTTGCCGTCTTTCTGGAACCACTGGTCGGCCTTGGCTCCCAGTCCGGGGGTCTCGGCATGTGCCAGCAGGGTGTAGCCCTTCACGTTGCCGTCGTTATCGAATCCTACGAGCACCTTCAGGTCGCCTCCGAAGCCGAGCGTCTTGGTCTCGATGGCCACGCCGAGTGGCTGTTTGTCGGCGCCTGAGATGCGGTTCACCTCGAACTCGTAGGGCTTTCCGCCGAAGTCCTGTGTGATGGTATAAGTGGTGTCGACCGTCAGCTGGTCGGTGCACATCACTGCCTTGATGCCGTTGGCCTTGGCCAGGGCTTCCTGTTCGGCCTTGGGGCCTTGGGTGACGTGGTTCACCAAAGCCAGGAGTGCGCCCATGAACACGGCGACGCATGTGAGCACGAGCACCATGTTGGGTAAGGATGATTCAAGTTTCTTCATAGTCTTTTCTCCTCCTTATTGTTTAGCAGGCACTTCGCCGAAGCGCTTGGGTTTGACATAGTTGTTGATGAGGGGTGTGAACGCATTCATAATGAGAATGGCGAACGACATGCCCTCGGGGTAGCTGCCCCAGTTGCGGATGATGATGGTGAGCAGTCCGATGCTGACACCGTAGATGATCTGTCCCTTGGGCGTCATGGGCGAGGTGACGTAGTCGGTGGCCATGAAGATGGCGCCCAGCATGAGTCCGCCACTGAGGATGACGGCTACGGGATTAGCGTAGGCGGGGTTAGCCACGTGCATGATGGCGCTGAAGACGAACACGGTGCCGATGATGCTGACGGGTATGTGCCATGTGATGATTTTCTGCCAGAGCATGTAGGCCAGTCCCAGCAGCAGTGCCAGGGCACATACTTCGCCCAGTGCTCCGGCACCGAAGGCATTGGTGGGGTCGCCGAGGAGCATGTGGAGCGAGTCGGGCAGCTGGTCGAGCACTGAGGCGTCGCCGGTCTTGATGGCTTCCTTCATCACGCTGAGGGGTGTGGCGCCGGTGGTGGCATCGGTATAGGCGGTGAGCTGTCCGGTGACGGGCCATACGGTCATCTGTGCGGGGAAGGCCACGAGGAGTGCGCATCGTCCCACCAGGGCGGGGTTGAAGATGTTGTTGCCCAGTCCGCCAAAGGTCATCTTGCCCACGCCGATGGCGAAGAGGGCTCCGATGATGATGATCCATACGGGAAGGTTCGAGGGCAGGTTCATGCCCAGCAGTATTCCCGTGAGGGCTGCCGAGCCGTCGAGAATGGTATTGCGCGGATTCTTCAGCACGAATTTATTGATGGCCCACTCCAGGAAGACGCAGGCCGCAACACTCGTCAGGCACACAATGACCGAGCCAAGGCCGAAATAGAAGAACGACACGAGGAGGGCGGGCAGCAGGGCAATGATGACTCCCCGCATGTTGCGCTCCACGGAGTCGGTGCCGTGTGCGTGAGGTGAAAGTGAAACTATTAACTTACTCATATCTTTTCTTTTCTGAACACGGATGTCAGGAATTGCACGGGCTTCTCTTCATCAAGAATGATAGAAGGTTGAGAAATGATTTCCCGTCCCATTGCCTCATCCGGGTCGTTATTATTTCTTTGCGTTTCTGTTTCTGATGATTCCCATGACCGTGGCCTTGCCCTGACGGATGTTGTCGAGGAGCGGACGGTGGGCAGGGCAGGTGAACTGGCACGAGCCGCACTCGATGCAGCTGACGATATCCTCCTGCTCGGCTTTCTCCCAGTTCTTGAAGGCGGAGAGTTTGGCCAGCAGGAAAGGCTCGAGCCCCATGGGGCAGGCGCTGACGCACTTGGCACAGCGGATGCAGGGCTGCGGCTCTTTGCGGCGGGCATCGTCGCCCGAGAGGATGGTCACCGAGTTGGTGCCCTTGCAGATGGGCACCTCGGTGCTTGTCAGTGCCTTGCCCATCATGGGGCCGCCGGCCAGCAGTTTGTTGTCGCCCTCGGGCATTCCGCCGCAGGCATCAATCAGATCCTGCATCGGTGTGCCCATGCGCACCAGGAAGTTTCCGGGGTTCTGAAGACGCTTGCCCGTCACGGTGGTGTAGCGCTCGAAGAGCGGTTTGCGCTTCATCACTGCCTGGTAGACAGCGAAGGCTGTGCCAACGTTCTGGACGATGGCTCCTACGTTGACGGGGATTGCGGGTGGAGCGGGCACCTGGCGACGGATGACGGCATCGACCAGCTGCTTCTCACCTCCCTGCGGGTAGCGCTGTGCCAGGGGCACCACCTCGACGTTGTAGTCCGAGGCGCCGAAGGCTTCGGCACACTTACGGGTGAGCAGTTCGATGGCTTTGGGCTTGTTGGTCTCAATGCCTATGTAGCCAGTGTTCACCTTGGCGCCTTTCATCAGCAGCTCCAGTCCCACCAGAATCTCGTCGGCATGTTCCATCATCAGCCGGTAGTCGGCGGTGATGTAGGGCTCGCACTCCACGGCATTGATAATGACGCATTCGGCCTTGGCCGTGGGCGGGGGTGTGAGCTTGATGAATGTGGGGAAGCAGGCTCCGCCCATGCCCACCACGCCGGCATCTTTTATGCGCGTGACGATTTCCTCGGGTGTCAGCTCGGGGTGGTTCTTCACCAGCTCCAGCTTGTCGCTGCGGTCAATGCTGTCTTCCCATTCGTCGCCTTCCACATTAATAATAATGACGGGCTTGCGATAGCCAGTGGCGTCGATGGCGGTGTCAATCTTGAACACCGTGCCGCTGACGCTGCTGAAGATGGGTGCGCTGACGAAGCCTCCTGCCTCGGCAATGAGGGTTCCCACCTTCACCTTGTCGCCTTTCTGCACGACGGGCTTGGCGGGTGCGCCGATATGCTGGCTGAGGGGGAAGATGGCCTGCTTGGGCAGGGCCGCAGTCTTCGTCTCGGCCTCGTGGGTCAGCTTGTTCTCTTCTGGGTGTATGCCACCTATACGGAATGTCCTGATATTCATGCTTGGGCCTCCTTTCCTTCTTTTGCGGGTTCAACGGGCTTGCCGGCGCTGTTGCTGTCGGCCACTTTGGCAGGTGCAGCAGCCTCCTTGGGTTTGGGTGCGGGCGGCGGCGTGGGGAAGTTGACATCGCGAATGGCCTTTGTAGGACAGACGACGACGCACTTGCGGCAGAGGCGGCACTTCTCAGGGTCGATGTACGAGCAGTTGCCCTCTACGGTGATGGCGCCAAAGGCACACTCCTTCTCGCACTTGCTGCAGCCGATGCAGCTCACCTTGCAGGCCTTCATCGACACGGCACCCTTGTCCTTGTTCACACAGCTGACGAACACGCGACGGCCCTTCGGCCCTTTCTTGCGCAGCTCGATGATGTGTCGCGGACAGGCTTTCACGCAGGCACCGCAGGCGGTGCACTTCTCGTCGTCCACCTCGGGCAGCCCCGTCTCGTCGTTCATACGGATGGCACCGAACTGGCAGGCTGCCACGCAGTCGCCACAGCCCAGACAGCCGTAGCCGCAGGCCGTCTCGCCGGCTCCGCATGAGTTCATGGCAGCGCACGTGCGCATACCGGCATACTCGGCCGTCTTCGGGCGATACTCGCAACTGCCGTTGCATCGCACCACTGCCACCTTTGGCTCGCCATTGGCAATGGCCATGCCAAGGAGGTCGGCCACACGACCCATCACATCGGCTCCGCCTACCGGACAGTTCAGTCCGTCGAGGCTGCCGTTGTCGGCTCCTTTCACCAGCGCATCGGCCATGCCTCCGCAGCCGGCGAAGCCACAGCCGCCGCAGTTGGCCCCTGGCAACAGCTCGTTCACCTGGGCAATGCGCGGGTCTTCATAAACAGCAAACCGCTTGGAACAGACAAAGAGCACAAGGGCTGCAATAAGTCCGATGGCACCAAGCACAATTACTGCAATCAAGATAAAATTCATAAATGTTTTTGTTTGTTTTAGTTTGTTTTTATATCATCGCAATTTTTTCGAATCATCTGCCTTTAACCTTCCGCTCGGCTTCGCCGCTTGGCTCGTCCAAGAACCCTCCACCTTCAATCTTCTATGCGGAACGTTATCTTCTGTGCTATCTTGTCGCGGCACAGCCATACGCCCAGATAGTAGGGCACCAGCGAGCCGAGCATCAGCGCCGCCGTCAACCCCTCGCTGCATCCCGCAGCTATTGTCGACACCAGCACCGCCAGCATCAGTATGAGCGGCCATCCAAAGCCAATGAGCAGAGCCCTGCCTGCCATGCTGCCATCGGTCGACACCACTACGGCATCGCCCACGTGCCAGCGGCCAGCATCCTTCACGCCCATCACATCCACCACCTTGTCCTTAGCCTCGGCGGTGTGGCAGCGCGATGCCACCTTGCAGCCCGCACAAGCCGATGTCTGCACTATCCTGACCCTTACATGGCCCTCTTCTACAGACTCTACGATGCCGTCGTGACGTATTGGATGCTCCATTCAGGCTGCAAAGGTACAAAGAAATAATGAATTACGCATCATTCCTGCCTACTTTTTTATTCTAAAACTTTTTCATTATTTCAATTTACATCCTTAATCAGTGGAATTTCATCTATTGGGGCAAGGAAGGGGCTTAGCCAGGCAATGGGCCTTGAAAGGCCAGAGCGGACTGTGAATTTTCTTTACATGGTTTTTTTCGTCAAAAGGGAAGGACAGCTTTGAGGGTGGAAAAGTACCGCTTTTTGACCCTCAAAGCTGTCCTTTTCCACCCTCAAAGCGGTGCTTTTCTGAAATCCTTATAGTGCGGCATTTTTCACAAATCTGAATTTTCCTTACATTCCACCATTCCAAACAGTTGAATGCGCCGCGTGCAGTCACTACCAGCTGCCGCCGCCACCGCCGCCACCGCCGCCGCCTGAGAAGCCACCGCCGCCGCCACCGCCACTGCCACTGCTGCTGTGGCTAATGGTGGAAATGGCCGAACTGGCCGTAAAGTGGAAGTTGTGTATCATATTATGGGTGAGGGCTGCCCCCATGAGGGGCGTGGCGCTGTCGTACCAGTCGGGCTTCTCAAGCTTGATGTCCTTGAACAGGTCTTCCCACTGGTCGCTGAGTTCGAACACCATGGCATAAGGCAGTACCTTGTAGAAATACTGCGGGTCGTCGGCCTGCAGCTGCTCTAAGCGGGGTTTCTCGGCCGTCTCGATGAACTCCTTGAATCCCAGCAGACGCCCCATCATCTGCACACGATAGTCCGTATCAACGCTGAAGCGTCCTGCCAACTCGTTGAGGAAGAAAGTAATCAGATAGATTGCTAGCGCCACCCATTGGTTGAGGGGAACACCATAGTCAATGAAGATGCTGTAGGCCACCCATGTAGCCAGCATCAGCACAGCCTTGCCGAAGAATTGCACGGTGTGGTAGTAGGAGGAGTGGAGCAGGTCGGCCGCTCTTTTCGTTACCCTAAATACTATGGCACAGGAACAGGGTGCTCCGAAGGACAGGGCAGCAATCATGAGGACAGACCAGTCGAGGGTGGAAACTACGGTATTGAAGCCCAACGTCAGGGTGCCAAAGAGCACCAGCGCACCATAGAGGAAGACGGGCGACTCCAGGGTGGTGAGCTCGCGCTTGCCCTTGAAGTGTTTTTCAAGCGACTCCGTAATTTTCTTGTATTGCTCTGGCTGCTCGCCGATATCTTTTATATTGACCACGTCCTTGTCGGCGAAGAGCAGTTTCATCAGCTGTTTCTGATAGCCGGGGGCGTTCGAGGGCAGATCCTTCAGCTTGGTCAGTTCCAAGTCGGTGGACTTGAAGAGTTTGCCCTTTTGCTGCTCCTTGATGCTGATATACCCCTGGCCTGCCAGCCACGGGATGAGCGAGGTGATGTCGATGTCGTCCACCGACTCGTCGATGATGGTTCCCACCTCAGCACTGCTGATGCCTTCGGGCGGATAGAACTCTATGACCTTGGTGACGTGGGGTGTCTTCTGCTTCAGCTGGTAATAGACAATGGCCACGATGGTGAGGATGGTCAGGGCCAGGAAGATGTATAACCACAGGTAGTTCACCGTGCGTGCCCCCTCATAGTATCCCTCGGGCAGTTCGGCATAGAGGGTGACGCCGTGGCGGGGCTTTATGTTGTTCGCTTTACCTATAATATCAGTGGTCGAAGCCTCCACAACAAGACTGGGAGTCATACCGCTTTTCTTTCCGTACTCACCGGCATAGACCTTCAGCCGATCGCGGATGTCGTCGGGCAACTCCTTGTCGAAGGTAATCCTGAAGGCCAGATACTCAATAGGCTCCTCGAACTCGGTTCCCAGAACGGTGTGGAACAGGTAGTCCTTGTCGGGCAGGCGGTCGTCGGGATAGGTATAGGTGTAGGTAATGACATATCGCTGTTTACCCTTCACTTCACGGTCTTCATCGCCAATGCGGATGACGCAGAAGTCGTCATCGCTGTCCTCGATA
>JAILPA010000157.1 GCA_024690505.1 Prevotella sp. | reverse complement strand
CTGCAGTTCAGCCATCGGTAGCAACGGTGGTACGCCCGTCGGAAGAGACGGCAGTAGCTGAAACTTCAGGTGCTGTCGCTAGCAAGAAGAAACTCAGCAGAAACAGCATCATCATGTCTGTCGTGTCCGTTTTGATGATGGTAATGACGATACTGTTCTTTGTTGACACATACGCTGAAGAGTATATGTACAGTACAATGGATCCTTGTGGTAGCTATTTTAGTACTTATGATACTGATAACGCGAATAAAAAATATGAGTGGATGAGGTCTGTTACTGGACGCAAGGGATTCATGGAGTTTAACCGCTACTTTAAACATGAGCAAATAATTTATGAGGCAGGAACTTTAGATGATATTGGTAAGCATGATGAATACTCCCGAATGGTGGAGAATAATTGGAGAAATAGCATAAATCAAGTTATTGGGCAATCGCGCACTCAGCTGATGGTTGTCTTCCTGCTCTCTGCTGTCTCGCTTTTCTGTTGTCGATGGGAGAAGTGGCAGTTCATAGCGTTTTTCTTAGCTCTTGCTGCCTTTGCCGCCAACCTTATCTGGCTCATAAAACCATCGTGACGGACGGCTAAAGCTTCGGATGTGTCTTATCTTTGCCACTCAAATAATCGTATATGACAAACCAATTGCTTTATATCCTCTGGGACCCCTCGCTTGAGGCTTTCCATCTCGGCTCGTTCAGCGTACGCTGGTATTCGTTATGTTGGCTCATCGGCTTGGCACTGGCATACTGCGTGGTGCGCTGGCTCTTCAAAGACCAAAAGATACCGCAGGAGAAGTTCGACCCGCTCTTCATCTACTGCTTCCTGGGCATACTGATAGGCGCACGCCTGGGACACTGTATCTTCTACCAGCCCGAGTATTACCTCACGTCGGCCAACGGCTTCATAGAGATGCTGCTGCCCATACAGAAGACGGCCGAGGGATGGAAGATGACGGGCTACGAGGGACTGGCCTCACACGGCGGCACGCTAGGCCTGATGCTGGCCTTGTGGGTCTACGTGCGGCACATTAAAGTGCCACTGTGGCAGGTGCTCGACAACATTGCCATTGCCACCGGCACCACCGCCTGCTTCATCCGACTGGGCAACCTGATGAACTCCGAGATTATCGGAAGCGTCACCAGCGTGCCCTGGGGATTCTACTTCGTCAACGCTCAGCCGGCATCGATGGGCCTCGAGCCGCGACATCCCGCACAGCTCTACGAGGCTATGGCCTACGGACTGCTGTTCATCATCATGCTCCTGCTCTACAAACGGCAGAAGAGCAAGGTGGGCACGGGCTACTACTTCGGACTGTGCCTCACCTACATCTTTACCTTCCGCTTCTTCGTAGAGTTCTTCAAGAAGACTCAGGTAAGCTTCGAGGACTCCATGCTGCTCGACATGGGGCAGCTGCTCAGCGTGCCCTTCGTCATTCTGGGCGTGTGGTGCATGTGGAAAGCCCGCGCCAAACAGCCACAAACCTATCAAAACCCATAACAACCAACCATGCCTAAACGTTCCTTCATCCTTACCATTATTGCGCTGGCACTCATCTGGACGGCAGCCCCACTGCGTGCCAGCAAAGCCAGCACCGACCGCACCGCCTACTTCCGTTCGCGCATCGACATGGCGCTTGACAGTGCCCGACAGGGTCATGCCTATCGCGCCATCCTCATGGCCAATGCCACACTGACGGAGATGGAGGAAGAGAAATACGAAAACATCGGCATGATCTATGCCGCCATGGGCTCCATCTTCCAGATGAAAGCCAACTACCACCTGGCAGAGCACTATTTCCTGCTGGCCTTGGACAACACCAGCCTGAACAATGTCGTGGAGAGAATGGAGCGACAGTCGCAACTGGCCACGCTGCTGAAGCTGTGGAAGCCGAGCGAAGCCCTCCGCTACAACCAGGAGTATGCCAGCACCAACGTGGGGTACCCACTCTACCGCCAGCGCTATCTCTTCGTCAACGCCGTGGCAAATTTCGCCCTTGGCAATGCTGAAGAGTATGCCGAAGCCAGCAAAGCCTACCAAGACTACATGAATGAGAAGTCCGGCGAGCTGACCGCCTACGGCCAGAAAGCCATCGAGGCGATGAACCTTGCTACGGAAGGCCAGTACGGACTGGCCCTGCAGCTGCTCAAGTCGCCCAGCGAGGGGCTCAGCGACCTTGACTGCAGCGACCTGCGCACACTCATTTTCCAGCGCATGGGCGACTTTGAAGCCGCCACCCGCCAGCTTCAGAGCCGCATTCAGCTGACCGATTCGCTGGGCAGTATGCTCCTGTTCGAGAACATGAGCGAAATCAGCACCAAGGATGACATCGACAAGACGCGCCAACAGGCCCATCAGCAGCGCAACACCATGCTCTACATCATACTGGCGCTGGCCCTCCTGCTTATTGCTTTTATGACCTTCAGTATACTGCGCTTCCGTGCCAGCCGCTCCCGCCTGAAGGAGAAAAACACCCAGCTGGCAGCTGCCCTCGCCATGGCTGAGGAGAGCGACAAGATGAAACGCGACTTCGTGCGCAACGTCAGCCACGAGATACGCACCCCCCTGAACGCCATCAACGGATTCAACGAAATACTGAACAACTACGACGCCCCGCTGACCAAAGAGGAGCGTGCCGACTTGGTGGGGCGCATCAACGAGAACACCAACGCCATCACCTCCATCGTCAACGAACTGCTCGAAATAGCCAAGGAGAACAGCGAAGCTATGTATAACCGCTTCGATACCATCTTCTGCAACCAGTTCTTCTCGCAGCTGACCTACCAGTTCCGCCAGCAAATCAGCTCGAAAGTGGAGCTGCGCTACACCACGAAGGTCATCAACCGCTTCAAGATCGTTACCAACCAGGAAGCGCTGAGCCAGGTGATGGAGCACCTCATACAGAACGCCATCAAGTTCACCGAGGAGGGCAGTATCACCGTGAACTGCTCAGAGGCTGGCAACCTGCTGCTCGTCAGCGTCACCGACACCGGTCAGGGCGTAGCTCCCGACATGCAGGACACCATCTTCAGCCCCTTTGCCAAGGCCAACACCTTCAAGCAAGGCATCGGACTGGGACTAAGCGTCAGCCGGAAGATAGCCCAGCGACTGGGTGGCGACCTCATACTCGACAAGCAATACACCGACGGTGCCCGTTTCATTCTCAGCCTGCCGGTGGATTATTGAAGAAGAAGGGGGGATTGCTGAAGAAGAAAGAGGGAATTATTGAAGAAGAAGGGGGTATTGTTGAAGAAGAAAGTGGATTGCTGCCGATGATAGCACTTCGCCTGCTGTCGTCCGACGATTACTTCACGATGACCTTACGCCCATTGCGGATGTAGATTCCCGGTTTTTTCGCGGGATAACGGCCCAAGTCTTGTCCGCTAAGCGAATAGTAGTGCGAAGCATTGGGGCGCGGCGCTACCATAGTCTCCTGAACGCCTTCTACCAATGGGAAGACAATGGCATCTAGGTGGCTTAAGTGCTGTTCTATCCATTGGCAGATATACTCCGTCTCGGCCTCAAAGTCGATGCTTTCCCCGTCTACGTCCGTATCGCCACTCCACCGGTTCTGTTCCCTCTCAGCCGCGCCACTCTGGTTCAACAAGTCGCAGTAGGAACGGTAGCGCCCTGCCAGGCTGTCGTAGGAAAAGACGGTGTGTCTCAGCTCGGTATATCGTTCAATGGTCTTTTCGTTGAATTGCTCCACATTCAGCTTCTTCAGCCGCTCTATCAGATTGATGCCCGTTCCCACCTCATAGGTTGGCGACGAGTAGTCGGGATTGTACTTGTCGGCCCATCGCTGCCCCATGGTGCAGTCCAGATCCCATACGGCCAGTGTCAGCCGCTTGTCGACAGCCTTGTCGTAGACAGCCCAAATCATGTTCTTGCCACGATTGTCGAGTGCGCCGAGCACGTTGGTGAACAGGTAATAGTCAAGGACGACAGGCAGGTCGAAATAAGCGTCCACCTGCGATGCAAACTCGTCGTCGCTGCTGTTGACCACAAAGTCGATGGCATGATAGAGGGTACTGAAGTCCGTAGAGTCCAGGTCGTTCAAATCAGGGTATTTTGCCTCGAACACGTCCCATGTCTCGCTGTGGTTGTCGTATGGTGGTGGCAGAGTTAACATCATGGCGCTGCCGTAGCCATCCGACTTCCATAGTGTTCCGTGAATCTCACCCGTCTGACTGTCAAACTTCTTCAGCTTCATCTGCTTGCGGTCAAGATTCTCCGTGAGGCAGTAGACGCCCTCATACTCGTTGTTCAGGAACAGCTCCACTACCCTACCCCTGGTTCCCGACAAGGCTTTCGGTTCAGAGCGATGATAGTAGGGCTTCGTGGCAAAGTCGTTCCATATCTCGGTGGCAGTGCGGTTTCTCAGCCTGAACACATCGGCCTGGCCAGCGTCTAAGATCCAGTTGTTGTCTTTTCGCAGCCCGAAGAAGGAATAGTCGCCATCGAACTTCACCTTATAGTTACGTTTATGCTTGTCGGGCGCGTTCGTCGTGCCGCCTCGCCACTTAATGTTCGGAGCCAGCACCACGGAAGCATCCTCGTCGGGGTCGGAGAGTATAAACGTGCCGCCTTGATAGTCATAGCCAAACGAGCCTTCAAGGCGCAGAATGGGCAGGAACGTAAACTGCAACTTCGACTCCCGCTGTTCGCCCGTCTCGTCGGTGTATTGCAGGGCATACTCCGTTGCTGCCGAGATGTTTCTGAAGAAATGGCTGCCTCCCACTTTGCTGCCATCTATCCACAGGCTTTTCCACGAGGCATCCACCAGCAGTTCCACATCCTCGTCGAAATAGACCTGCGAGACCGATGCCAGCCACGTACAGCGAATACTGTCATAAGCGGCTTCGCGCCCGTCAATGCGCAATTGTGCCTGCAGTCTCGCGCTAAAGATTAGTAATAATATGATAATGAGCCTGGCTTTCATTCATATTTTATAACGCGAAAAAAGCCATTTAATTATATTTCGCGTCAGGGAAAAAAACATATCTGCACGGCAAGGATAGCTTTGACT
>JAILPA010000148.1 GCA_024690505.1 Prevotella sp. | reverse complement strand
CCATGAGTTCAACAACAGCGGCCGCTATCCCGCCGACCCCGACGGCGTGGGCACCTTGGTGAACTTCAAGAATCCCGTGACCAGCCTCGACTTTGAGGATCAGACGCTGGTCAACTTCACCGGCCGTGTGGTGGGTGGCAGTATCGAGGGCGAGAAGCCCGTGGGCTTCGGCCTGAGCGAGAACAACATCGGCGTGGTGGAGCTGGTCGTGTCGCCCATGAACGAGCTGTACCGCATGAACGTAGTGAAGAACGTCAGCGAGACCACCATCAGCTATGACACCAACGAGGAGAAGGTAGCCGTGGCATCGGCCACCGAGGCCATCAACAGCACCTCCTACCGCGGCGCCACTGCCGACTACTGCAAGAAGATATTCATCCGCACCGACCCCGCCACGGGCGAGTTCTCGGCCATGCTGCCCCCGCTACAATACAAGGTGGAGAGCATGAAGGTGGTGCAGACCAGACTGGAGGTTGGCGACCCAACCACCATCGACCTGACCAACCCGAACCGCGTGCAGACCGAAACACTGGAGGACGAGGAAAACGAGGACGGCGAGGCCCAGGAGTATGAGTACAACACCATGCTGAAGCAGGCCTATCACAGCGAGCCTAAGTTCTCGGTCACGCAGAAGGGCAGCGACGACGGGCACTTCGGCATCAACAAGTACAAGCTGATAGACAAGGCCAACGGCGACATCAACATCACCGACATCTACGAGGTTAATGAGGAGACAGGCGACATTACCTATAATTATGGTGGCGCCATCTTCGTGAAGGACGACAAATACACCTTCAAGTTGAGCGGCTACGAGGAATATACCAACGCCGATAATGGCAAGGTGTCGCAGGTGCCCATGTCGGGCGTCGTGGTGACCATCAACAATGCCCTTTCCACCTCGGCAGTCGTCTATGTAGAGGATGGCACCGTGAATGGTGAGGAAGTCGTGGCAGGCGACGTGGCCTCGCTGAAGAGCAACCAGATAGCCCTCGACGACAACGGCAGCGGCACCTACACCTGGTATGCCGGCTATCCCAACATTGCCGGCGACTTCACCCGCACCATCAGCATGGCCTACGACATCGACGGGCGCACCTACCAGTGGAGCGGCAGCGGGCTGAAGGGCATCGTCCTGGGCGATCTGCCCACGGGCAACAACTTCATCACGTCCGGTCCCGACCGGCTGACCATGATCCTGCGCGATCCTCCTGGCTCTGACTCGTCGGCTGAATGGAGCTCAGGCACTAGCGTCGCTGAAACCACTGTCAAGGGTAGTTCCTTCTCGGAAAGTTTCGAGTCTAACAACACGTTAAAGTTCGGTTTCACGCAGGGTACTATTGTCGGTACGCCCGCAACGGGTACCATTTCTACTTCAGACTCTGATGATGACCTGACAGTCGGCGTGTCGCAAGAATACGAAAGCGAGAGTTCCAAAACAATCAGCACCAGTACCACTATCACGACGACGGTGGCCACCAAGGGTGCGGGCGACGTGTTCATCGGCACTGCCACCAACATCATCTTCGGCAATGCCCGCATGCTGAACTTCCAGCGCAAGGCAGCTGACTCGCAGGAGGTGGAGTTAGGGCTGAAAGACATCTTGACCACGGGTATGTCGTTTGGAACCACGTTCAACTACTCGCAGACCTACATTGAGGAGACGCTGATTCCCAACTGGGAAAAGATGCGTGGCAAATTCCTCCAGCATGTGGATGATGCTTCGACGATTGGCAGCTATGTGAACACCACGAACAAGCCCGTCTATCTGACCACACTCACGGAAGACGATGAGGACTTCGGACAGAACGACACCTACACCATGGTACTGCCTCAGACGATGGCTACAGGCACCTACTACGCCGATTCAATACTCTATATCAACGACCAGATTAAGAACTGGATCAATTACCTCGCCTTGAACGAGAAGGAGAAGGTAATGGCCTTCGAGAAGCGCGAACAGCTGAAGAGCGCCGGGAAAATGGAAAACTACTCGTTCGATGCTGGTGCCGACGTGAACTGGAGCATGGAGAAGGATTCGACCGATGTGACTTCCTTTGAATGGTCTTGCACGATAGGTGGCTCTATCTCCAATACTACTGGATGCGATGTCGCCGGCTTTGGCTTCGAGTTCGAGCAGACGGCATCGGCAGGCGGCGGAAAGAGTGGTGGCTCTGAGACCGAGAAGTCCTACTCTACATCGTTTGCCTACACGCTCTCAGAGGGCGACGACACCGATGCCCTTTCGGTCGATGTCTATCGCTATGGCAGCTACAGTCCCATCTTCCGCACCCGCGGCGGACAGACCTGCAACCCCTACGAGGGTGAGGTACGCACGTCGTACTATGAGCCTGGAGAGCGTGTGCTGATGGAAGCCACGATGCAGGTAGAGGTGCCGCAAATTGATGTGGAGGTGCCCGTGGTGAGCGACATCCCCACCGGACAGGCCGCCAACTACGTGCTGAAGCTCTCGAACGCCTCGGAGATTGGTGCCGACGTGACCTACCGCCTCGGCTATCTCGACGAGACCAACAAGCACGGCGCACAGCTGATGATGGACGGCAAGGTGATTCCCAGCATGGACGACCATGGCCGCCTGGTCAAGGTGCCTGGCAACCAGACGCTGACCAAGGCCCTGCAGCTGCGGCAGACCGACCCGGGCGTGCTCGACTATGAGGACATCGCCCTCGTCTTCGCCTCGGACAACGAGCCGGAGGAGATTGCCGACACCGTCTATATCACCGCCCGCTTCGTGCCGTCGGCCTCGACCGTCGACCTGGCCATGGCCAACGACATCGTGAACACGCAGACGGGCACCGGCCTGAAACTGACGTTCAGCAACTTCGACCGCAACTACCACAACCAGAAGGCCTTCCGCCTTCAATACAAGAAGCAGGGCAACACCGACTGGACGCTGCTGCGCGAGTATGTGCTCAGCAAGGACAACCTCACCGAGAACAACGAGCTGCTGCCCGCAACAGGTGCCAACATTGACTATACGCTCGACATGAACCAGTTCACCGACGGCGACTACCT
>JAILPA010000133.1 GCA_024690505.1 Prevotella sp. | reverse complement strand
TCGCCCTTCCAGTCGGCATTGATGCGCTCGGCAGCGACGCCGCGCTTCACCAGGGCAGCCTTCACGGCCTTGGCACGCTCCTCGGAGAGCTTACCGTTGACGCGGGGATTGCCGGTTTCCTTGTCGGCATAGCCCACCAACGACAGCTTCACATTGGGATGCTCCTTGGCAAACTGGGCGATAGCGTCGAGGTTCGACTCCTGCTCAGCACGGATGACACTCTGGTTCAGGTCGAAGAAGATGTTCTTGCCAATCTTAGCAGGCTCTGGCTTCGGAGCGGGCTGGGGAGCGGGCTGAGGCTTCGGAGCGGGCTGGGGCTTGGGCTGCTCAACGACGGGAGCGGGCTCCTCGATGACTTCCTCAACCACGGGCTCAGCCTTCTTCTCTTTCTTGAAGCCGAACTTGTAGGTGATGCCAGCCATGGCGTAGGGCCACCACTTGTTGTTGTCGGCAGTGCCGCTGTTCTTCTGGCGGATGTAGTTGGTACCACCCTCTAAGTTGATGCCCCAGTGCTTGGCAATGTTGAAGTCGAGCTGTCCGCCTACCTTCCATGCGGTGTTCCAGCGGTCGCCACCAGGTGAGACGCTGTAGGCATAGTTGTCGACCCAAGCATGGGGAATGGCCAGATTGAAGGGAGCGCCGGCCACGGCAATCACGTTCACGAAGTTGTTGCGGTTGGGGAAGAACACGTTCGTCAGGTTGAACAGCATGTCGAGGTCGATGTTGCCAATCTTGCTCTTGTACTCGGCATCGCCGGGCAGGTCGGCTTTCCATGAGCTGCCATTGGCCTGCAGGCGCAGTCCGAAGACGTCGGTAAAGTTATAACCCAGAGAAATGGCAGCCATCGGACCCCACTTGCGGTCGATGTTCTCACCATTAAAAGCTCTCATCACTCCCCCCTGCACGCCTACGAAGGCATGAGGATAGTTCTGCGCAGAAACGTTGATGGCAAACAACATGGCCACCAGCGAAAGGATAAATCTGTACTTCATAAAATTACTTATTTTTAACAAAAGTTAGCTTGATATTGTGCAAAGATAATGTGTTTTTTTGAAAGCGCAAAATTTTTTTAACGGAAAAACACATTATTGCACAAAAAAGAAGGACAATCTAAGCAAAATGCTTTCCTTTGGAGCCCTAAAGGCGGGAATATGAGGTTCATTCTCGTACGCAACACGGGGCATCGGAATCATGCTTCCGACGCCCCGTGGTATATCATGTCTACATGGCGTGTGCTTCCCTGGCAGTGGTTATTACCTCCTCTCGTTCAAACCTCCTGATTGGGGAAATGCGCAGCTATGGCTTAGGCATTGCTTAAACGCCCCCACCCGACCACAGCACAACAGGCTGCCAGGTGAACAGAACGCGCAGTCGAGCAGGAACCTTTACTTCAGCATCTCGGGCAGGAAGGTTGAGATGACCAGTACGATGAGGCCCAGGATGAGCACGGCAATGGTCTTCTGCGAGCAGCCCTTCCACTCCTTCAGAATGATGCCCCATACGTTCGAGAAGATGACGTTGAAGGCCATCAGGATGCAGAAGGCCAGCGTCATCAGTGTGGGCGACGAGGTGAGGAAGCCCTTACCCAGCGAGAGCCCGAAGAACTGGCTGTACCACAGGGCACCGGCCAGGAGGCAGAACAGCAGGTTGTTACCCCAGACGGCCTTCTTGGCATAGTCGCCCCACGTCTTGTTCTTCTGGTTCTGATAGAAACAGTAGATGGCGTTGGTCACAAATCCACCCAGCGTCACGAGGAACGTGGCGGGCAGAGTCTGGAAGATCTCGGGTGTGTCTTCAAAGTGGATATTCTTGCCGAACTCCAGTCCCACGTTGAAGCAGCCGCTCATAAAGCCTGCCAGGAGGGCGATGGCCAGACCCTTGGGGAAGTTGAAGTCCTTCACGGCGGCCTTCTTCTCCTCCTCCGACAGCGATGCCGACTTCATAGAGCCTGCCACGCCAATGATGGCAATACCGACAAGGCATACCACCACGCCCATAATGACCGCAAACGTCAGTCTAGACAGTGCGTCCAGCTCAGGGAAGAAGATGTTGAGCAGTACAGGGCCCATGATGGTGCCCAGACCAGCACAGGTTCCCAAAGCGATGGACTGCCCTAGAGCCACGCCCAGATAGCGCATGGAGAGACCGAACGTAAGACCGCCCACGCCCCACAGCACACCGAAGAGAATGGTCATCCACACGTTGAACGACGATACCGATGCCTGAGTGAAGAGCTCGAAGAACGAATGGCCGCCCGTGACGGCCAGCATGGCACCGATGAACGGCAGCACAAGCCAGGCAAACACGCCCTGCACAATCCAGTAAGACTCCCACGACCAGTCCTTTATTTTATTAATAGGTACGTAGCACGACGACTGGCAGAAAGCGCCAACGGCAATAATCAAAAGTCCGATGATAAGTTCCATTGTTGTTTTGTAGTTTTATTGAGTTTCAGTTTACTTTGCAGTTTTTCAGAAGCGTCATTTGTTTTTGTGCTGCAAAGTTACGCATTTATTTCTATTCACCAAAGTTTTTGATAACTTTTAGCCCAAAAATAGATAGTCACTCCCCCTGTTCGGCAGTAAAAAAAACGAAGCCAGTCATCCGGCTGGCTGCTGAGAGTTGCGGAGGCAGGATTCGCGCTCGGCCCAAAAGGACGCTTTGCTTTGCAAAGAACGGCGACCGGGAGCACGTGAAGAATACTGCCACAACAAAAGCGAAGAAGCCCAAACATAGGTTTGGACTTCTTAGAGTTGCGGAGGCAGGATTCGAACGTGCGACCTCCAGGTTATGAGCCTGGCGAGCTACCAACTGCTCCACTCCGCGATTTTTCCGTTTTTGCGGGTGCAAAGGTACTGCTTTTTTTTAATATGAGCAAATTTTCTTGCATCTTTTTTCATTCTGCGCTATTTTTCGTGGAAAATTCTTGGTCAATTCAAATAAAAGAATTACTTTTGCACACACAAATTATCGTGTGCAGAAACAGAAACTAACAAGCATGTCAATATCAAAGACGAGACAACTGCTGGTGGACGTGGCCCGTCAGCTCTTCGCAAAGAACGGGCTTGAGAACACCACGATGAACGACATTGCGCAGGCCTCTGGTAAAGGCCGGCGCACGCTTTACACCTATTTCAAGTCGAAGGACGACATCTACTACGCTGTCATCGAGACTGAGCTGGAGCGTCTCAGCGACAAGCTTGACGAGGTGGCGGCACGCAGAATCAGCCCTCACGAGAAGGTGATAGAGCTGATTTACACCCACCTGAACATGATTCGCGAGACGGTGGTGCGCAACGGCAACCTGCGTGCCGAGTTCTTCCGCAACATCTGGATGGTAGAGAAAGTGCGCAAGCACTTCGATCTGGCCGAGGTGGAGCTCTTCCGCAAGGTGTTTGCCGAGGGAAAGGCCGAGGGCGACTTCGACATCGAGAACGTGAACCTGGTGGCCGACATCTGCCACTATTGCATCAAGGGCCTTGAGGTGCCCTACATCTACGGACGCATTGCCCATGGCATGAAAGAGGAGGACACGAAGCCCCAGGTGGCAAAGTTCGTCTATGGTGCCTTGGGCAAGAACAGCCATCCTTAGCGTGCGTGCGCGAACATTTATTTAATATCAAATACATACAATGGGATTATTAGAAGGAAAGACTGCGCTGATAACCGGTGCAGCACGCGGTATCGGAAAGGCTATCGCGCTGAAATTTGCCGAGGAGGGAGCCAATGTGGCCTTCACCGACTTGGCTGTTAACGAAGAAACCGAGCAGGAAATTGCCGCCAAGGGCGTCAAGGCGAAGAGCTATGCCTCGAACGCTGCCGACTTTGCCCAGACGGAGCAGGTCGTGGCACAGGTAAAGGAAGAGTTTGGCTCGATAGACATCCTGGTGAACAACGCCGGCATTACGAAGGATGGCCTGATGCTGCGCATGACCGAGCAGCAGTGGGACACCGTGATAGCCGTGAACCTGAAGTCGGCTTTCAACTTCATCCATGCCTGTGTGCCCGTGATGATGCGCCAGCGCGGCGGCAGCATCATCAACATGGCCTCGGTGGTGGGAGTACACGGCAATGCCGGTCAGGCCAACTATGCCGCCTCAAAGGCTGGCTTGATAGCCCTGGCTAAGAGCATCGGGCAGGAAATGGGCCCGAAGGGCATCCGTGCCAACGCTATCGCTCCCGGCTTCATCGACACCGCCATGACCCAGGCTCTGAGCGAGGAAGTGCGCAAAGAGTGGTGTCAGAAGATACCCCTTCGCCGTGGCGGCACCGTAGACGACATTGCCAACTGCGCCGTATTCCTGGGCAGCGACATGTCGAGCTACATCAGCGGCCAAGTGATCCAGGTCGACGGTGGCATGAATATGTAGGTCTGTATCCTGCAGGCCCATCGCGCAAAGACCGTAACGCGACCAGAAACGGAGCGTAACACGTCGTGTTACAGACCGTTTCTGGTCGTGTTACGGTTTTAGCACTTGCCGATGGCTGTCACCAACGGACGATGAAAGCTAGTAAGACAGGGTGCTGCCGACATAAGAGAAGACAAAGAACGAGGGGCACACCCCTGGGTGCGTCCCTCGTTCTTTCTGAGCCTCTTGTCGGATTCGAACCAACGACCCCGAGATTACAAATCACGTGCTCTGGCCAACTGAGCTAAAGAGGCGGGTGGGCAAGCGGTCTGCATCGCACCGCTACAACCAAGTACCTTTGCTACGTTCCCGTCCTGGA
>JAILPA010000084.1 GCA_024690505.1 Prevotella sp. | reverse complement strand
AAAATAACAAATCAACATCTTTAAAAAGGTATTTATGAATATTATCAATGACCAAAAAAAATGTATGGCATCACTTGCTGTTTTTCAGGCGCAGGGGGAAATGTCCGTGGGAGCCTGATGCATGCTTAGCCGAAAATGGTGCATATACGATACATGAAGAAAGGTGATGCCATCAATGATGCAGAGTTTACAGGCAATGTCCAGGCCGTGTTACGTTTTTTAGAGGTGTGCTTTGCGTGGCAAGAAGTTATCCTTCGCGGAGGGAGAAGTTGTCTTTCGCAGAGGGAGAAGTTGTCCTTCGCGGAGGGAGATGCAGTCCTTTGCTCAGGAGGAAAGAACAGGGAGCCTGCACCACCTGAATGTTGGGTGCTGGCTCCCTGTCGTAACCATTGTAGCGCTTACTGCTCTATGGGATTGAGCTTGACGAGCATCACTATGCTCTCGGCCGAGCCTTTGGTCAGCACGTACTCCGTACCGGCCTTGATGGCTATGGGCTGCAGCTCGTAGTAACCGCCCTCGGTGCTCTCAGTGCCGCTGACGGTGGTAGTGACTCCGTTGAGCTTCACGTCGCGTCCGGCCTTGGCGGTGGCCAGCACCAGGGTCATGTTATAGTCCACGGCGGGCGTGAAAGTAATGGAGCCCTTCGAGTCGAGCTTCACTCCTTTTTTATAATAGACACCGTCGTAGGTTATCTTGCCGTCGCCATAATTGCCGCCAACGGCGAAGGCGCTGTTCGAGGGGGTGCCATCGAACGAGACGAGGAGGCTGCCGGTGGGCTGTTCGGGGTTCTCAGGATTGACGGGGTTCTCAGGATTGACAGGGTTCTCGGGATTGACGGGGGCGGTCGACTCTCCGAAGAATCCCACGAAGCCGGACTTGTAGTTGTCGAGCAGACCGCCAAGCGTAGCATCGTAGGCCGAATCGTCGTCGTCGACACCCACATTATCCTTGAAGGTGTAAGCGAAGTCGCCATGACCGAGGCGCCCTGCACCGTAGTAGCCGGTGACGATGGCGGGCACATCGGCAGCAGCATCGGGGGTGTACTGATAGATGAGCTGTGCGTTGGTGTCGAAGTTGTTGTAGGTGGTTCCTCCCACGAGCGTCTTTTCGGTATCGGGCACCTGCTCGTCGCGGGCAGAGGTCTCATAGGCATCGTAGCCCTTCGACGACGGGCTCTTCTGTGTGTAGTAGCTGAAGTGAACGGCCGAGCGGTCGAAGTAGTTGCCATAGGCCTTGATCATGCCGCCGTCCTCGCCGCTGAAGGTGCCGCTTCCCAGTCCGTCGGTGCCCTGCAGGGAAGAGAGGATGGGCTTCTTGGTCTTGAGGAAGTAGTTGTTCTCTACGAAGACGCTGGATCCCGTGGTAGCTCCCACTCCGTACTTGGCCACGTTGTCAAAGTAGTTGTTCCATACGTGAACGGTCATGGTACGCACGCGGGGATGACGCGAGTCACTGTGGTCGAACCAGTTGTGGTGGTAGCTGATATAGTTGGGGCCGCTCTCGCTCTTCATGCCGAACATGTTGGTCTTGCCCGTGTCCCAGTAGCGGCAATAGGAAACGGTGACGTACTTCGAGTCGCTCTTCACGTCGACCTGTCCGTCGCCCTTGTCGTGGTCGCCACTGCCGTGCTTGCCATAGAACATGTCCATGTGATGAATCCAGATGTTCGAGTTGTCGGTGTCGAGCGAGACGCCATCGTCCATGCAGCGCATGATGCCGAGATTGCGGAACTCGACGCTCTTGGAGTTGCGCACCAGGAATCCGAAGCCACGGATGGTGGCATCGTCGCCAATGCCCTCGAAGGTGATGTTCAGCTCTGAGTCGGCCTTGCGGCCCTTCACCTGTATACCCTCCTCGCTGCTGCCAATGGCATCGAGGTCGTCCTTGCTGACGAGACCAATGAAGCGGAAGGCGATGGGGGTGGTATCCTGTCCCTTTTCGTAGGCGGCAATGATGGTCTGCAGGCCAGTGCATTCGGTGGTGCCTCCCTTGGCATCGGTCACCACGGTGGTGCTGATGGTCTTGGCGGTCTTGGCGGTGACGTAGAACACCTTGGCGCCCTGCTTCAGGGTGCCGTCGTTGTTATAGGCGCCCACGCCCTGTGCATTGTTGAAGTGTGCATAGCCAGTACGGTCATAGCTTCTGACCTCGAGGCCGGAAGCGGTGCTGGCCTTGTCGGTGGCTTCAGTATCACCGCTGACGGGCACTACCTTCACATCGTAGGTGCCGGCAGTGATGCCTACCACGTCGGCACGGCCGTAGGTGCCATAGTTGCGCACCAGCTGGTCGTCAATCTTGGTAAAGTCGGCATACTGCCCGCCCTTCACATAGACATTGTAGCCGCTGGCACCCTGCAGCAAATCCCACTTCACATAAAGCGACTCGAGCCAGCCCTTGGCCTCGGTCAGATTCAGGTCGCCGTTGATAATCTCGCCTTGCTGCCCCTGACCGGACTTCTTGATGAAGGCAATGCGGCTCACCTGATTGGCGAAGATGTCCTGAGCCTGTGGCAGGGTATTGACCGTAACCTTTGCGCCGTCAATATCGATGGCAGCCACGTCAGCGGTGTTGTAGTATTTAACGTCGCCGTTGGCAAGGGTCAGCTGTGCCTGGTTCACACCAGTATTCTTGGCCACGGAATGGTCGGTAGCGGTGGGAGTGTCGCCCCCACCCTGCCCTTGGGCATCGGCCACACTGACCGAGAACACATTGATAGAACCGCCCGTGCTGAAGAAGGTGACATTGCCATCCTCGGCTACGGTAGCGGTGCCCGTCTGCGTGGTATTCTTGTCGGCCGCGGTGAAGCCGCTGGCATTGGTAAGGTTCGTCTGGCCATCGAGGGTGCAGGGGGTATCACCGGTTGAGGCGAAGGTGATGGTCACCGTCTGCCCCTTCTTCAGACCAACGATAGTCAGTTCGACCTTCTTGCCTGCCAGCTGAATGCGCTTGCCTACGTCAATACGCAGCTTCTTCTCAGCGGCTTTGAAGGCAAGTCCCTGGGTTAGGGAGAGCTGAGCGCCACCGGCAGTGAGGGCGCCATCGATGGCAACGAGGTTTTCATAGCGGTTACTCGACTCGGTATAGCTCCATTCAGATGTTGCCCTCGTCAGGTAAGCTACATCTTCGTCGTTGGACTTGGAGAAGTCCCACGTCGTCTGGGCTGCAACGGTCATGGCCATAAGCAGGGCCATCATACAAAACAATATCTTCTTCATGACTTGTACCTCCTATCGCTTTACAAATTTAACCAGTCGGTCTCCCGCTTTCAACATATAGATGCCCTTCTGCATGGCCTTCGTAGAGAATTGCAGGTGGCCGTGGCCGACAATGCCCGACACGACTTTCTTTCCTGCCGCGTCATAAACAGTCACTTCAGTTCCGGGTTCCAGCCCGCTCAGATCAAGTTTGTCACCTACGGTGGACTTCAGCTCGTAGATAGCCACTGGCGACAGCTCAAACGACAGCACCACGGTCTCCATGTCGGCAACCTCACGGGTTTCATCGGCAAAGGCAAGGATGACATTATCGCCATCGAAGGAGATTCGTGCAACGGTCTTTTCTACCGTCTGTCCGTTGATAGTCAGTTCCTGACCGCTCTGGGCAGTCATTCCGAGAGAAGTCAACGACGTAGCCAGCAAAAGACCTGCTAACAGTAATTGTTTCTTCATACGTTTTTTGTTTGTTTTAGTATATAAAATAATTGTTCTAACAACGAAAGAGGCTTCCCTACCTTGAAGCATGGAAGCCCTCCAGATTGACATACTTACGGCGCATCAGCCTGCTGTATATGCCACGAAGCCACAGGGGGTGTAGCAGGGTGAACACCAGACCGACAAGAGCGAGAATGAGATAGGCAGTATCCTCCTCGAATGCCAGCAGTACCACAGCCACCAGAATCATGGGGACGAACATTCCCACCAGTTCGATGACCAACTGCAGGCCGCTCTCCATGTTGTTCTTGCCAGTGAGCTTCGAGTCGAGGGGCAGCGTCTGCTTGTTATAGACAGCCAGCTGGAAGAGCACGAAGTAGAGCAGGCCGCTGGTAATCAGCATGTAGGCCATCATCATCATCATCGAGAACTTGCCGGCAAACACGGCAGGCAGCATGATGAGCAGGGGTACAACAAGTATAGCCACGTGGAAGTAATACTTCGCCTTAAGCAGCAGAAGGATGTTTTCGCGGTGAGTCATCAGCAGGTCGATGTAGTTGCCTTCGGGACTCATCACCTTCACCAACGTGGTCATGCCATAGATGCCGAAACAATAGTAGCACCAGAAGTTCAGCATCGCCACCCCGTCGTACATATTGGTATAAGCAATCAGGCCGGAAAGCAGCACAATCAGACCGAGACTCATCATTACCCGAGAACGGATGGCCTTGTTGCGCATGATGCTCTTCAGCTCCAGCTTCAGGTATTCGCCCGTCTGGCCGAAGCGCTCGAGGAAAGTGAACTGCGACACATGCTTCATGGCGGCAGGCTTCTTCTGCTCACGGGCAAGCTCCTCGAAGACATAGCGGAACTGCATCCAGCGGTTCAGGAAGAACAATCCGGCCAACAGTGCCAACGACAACAGCACCATCCACCACGAGGCGGCGGCTTCGACAAAGCCATCCATGAAATCGGAAACAATGTCGTTGTCATCGCCCAGGAACACCGTAACAATGTAAAGGCCATAGATGGCAGCAGGCATCAGCCACCACAACAGCGACCGGCCAATGAGCGTGCGCACCAGCAGATACCACTGACTGTTGGCCATCACCAGCAACATGCCTATAGCCAATATTGCCAGCGCCTCGCACAGCGTAGAGCAACCCATCCAAACGAGGTAGCAATAGGGCACAAACATACAGAGCCACAGCAGATTGTAGCCACTGAAAGTCGACGTGACCAGAAACGACTCCACCACCGTACGCCGCGGCATGGGCAACAGCATATAGGGTTTCACTAACATCACAGGCGTCTGCTGGGCAATGAAGCGGAAGAAGAAATCAATAATAAGGAAAATAGGCAGGACGACCAAGAGTATGGCGGGCTCGTCCGCGTCATTTGCCATCATGCCGAAAGCTGTGCCTAAGATTAGCAGATAGAGGGCCATCAGACAGCCTCCGATAACCATCATCACCTTGGCAACCGTACTCTGGTCGAGCATCGGGCTGCGCCGCTCGCTCAACTTGTTATGCCGGCGCAAAAGCAGGAAATACTGAAATCTATTCAAACTCATTAAATATATATGCTGTGAAATACAGAGTGCTTATTTATCAAAAAAACAACGCGGTTCAGCAAATGGAAGAACGCGGTTCATCTCAAATCGATGATCTCGGCATCGGGATAGGCGGATTTGTCAAAGCGGAACGTGGCATCACCCAGCTTCACCTGCTTCAGGTCGGAGACCACAAACACCGACTCCTTCGTGCCCTGCCTCATCCTTACCTCCGTGGGAGCATAGCTGCGGCCGTTCACCGTGACGTCTAGCTCCTGTATTTTCCGCTGGCTGTCGTTGGCCTTCAGGTGCACTTTGTAGTTTCCGCCCTCATTGGTCATTGTCAGCGCATACCCGTTCTTGTAGAGGTTGATGAAATTATAGGGGTTCAGCGACTGCAGCTGTGCCTCCGTGGGATGGCTCACATTCACCTCGTCGTTCTTGGCCACATAGGTCCACAGCGTCTTACCGTCGAACCACATCTTCACATCGGCCGTGGAGGCATGGAACATTTTTCCCTTCACACAGACGGTGCCCGACGTATTGCCATACTGCGTGCTGTTCATCTTAAAACTGGCCTGCACGCCATCAGGCGAACTGATAGCAGCGGCACACTTGTCGAGAACCTCGCGGGCCGTCTGGGCATAGCCACCGATAGCAACCAACACGAAAGCCACGACTATTAAAACAATTCTTCTCATATTCCACATTTTTATTATTTCTCTTTACGCTTAAATAAATCAACATTCTTGTTGCACATCAATCATTGCAGAGGGCAGAACAACCCATAGCCCCACAATTTAGATGCAAAAGTACACATATAATTTGAATTACGACCCGCTTTTTACGTTTTTTTAGCTCCTTTCAGCTAATTTGTTAAAAAACAAGGGGAACGACGTGACAGCGGGACATATCAAAGACAGAGGAATTATGCTTTTTTAACCTAAAAATTCAGAATAATCTTCGTTAGTTTACAATATTATTTGTAATTTTGCACCGCATTAAAAGTGGATATTTACGTATAAGCCTTAATTTCAGGCAGTTAGAAAGGAGAAGAGACGCACAGATGAGACAATTAAAGATTCAGAAAAGCATTACCAACCGTTCGAGCGAAGCACTTGACAAGTATCTTGTTGAGATAGGCCGCGCCCCGTTGATTAGCATTGACGAGGAGATTGAACTTGCACAGAAGATCCGCAAGGGAGGCCTTGAGGGCGAACGCGCTAAGGACAAGCTGGTGACGGCCAACCTACGTTTCGTGGTGAGCGTAGCCAAGCAGTATCAGCATCAGGGCCTGACACTTACCGACCTTATCGACGAAGGTAACATCGGTTTGATAAAGGCCGCCCAGAAGTTCGACGAGACCCGCGGCTTCAAGTTCATCAGCTACGCCGTTTGGTGGATTCGCCAGAGCATTCTGCAAGCTATCGCCGAGCAGAGTCGTATCGTGCGCCTGCCTCTGAATCAGGTTGGCTCGCTCAACAAGATTAGCCACGAGATAAACAAGTTCGAGCAGGAAAACCAGCGCCACCCCTCTGTAAGTGAACTGGCCGAGATGACCGACATGGACGAGGAGAAGATAGGCCAGTCGATGATGGCCGACGGCCACCACGTCAGCATCGATGCCCCTTTCCAGGATGGTGAAGACAACTGTATGCTCGATGTGATGGCCAGTGGCGATGACAGCCGCACCGACCGTCAGGTAGACCACGAATCGATGGCCCAAGAGCTGAATTCAGTGCTTAGTAAAGTACTGAAAGAGCGCGAGATAACCATCATCCGCGAATGCTTCGGCATAGGCTGCCACGAGAAAGGACTTGAAGAGATTGGCGACCAGCTGGGTCTTACCCGCGAGCGAGTACGCCAGATTCGCGAAAAGAGCATTGCCAAGCTGCGCGATTCGGGCAACGCCAAGATTTTGATGAAATATTTAGGATAGCCGACATAACGGCGATGGTTCCGTAGCTCAGCTGGATAGAGCAACAGCCTTCTAAGCTGTGGGTCTTGGGTTCGAGTCCCAACGGAATCACAAAGATTTACGACAATGGACAACAAACAGAACAGGTATCTCTCGGTAAGCTATCAGCTTTTCACCCTCGATGCCGATGGCAGCCAGCACTTGGTGGAGCAGACCCAGCAAGGGCGCCCTTTCACGTTTATTTCGGGCTTCGGTTTCTCGCTCGACGGTTTTGAGAAACAGATAGCAGATTTACAGCCAGGGCAGAACTTCGACTTCACCCTCTCACCCGCCCAGGCCTTTGGCGAATACGACGAGAGCGGCGTTCGCAAAGTGAATCGCGAGATGTTCACCATTAACGGTCATTTTGACCACGAGAACATCTACCCCGATGCCGTCATCACACTGATGGACAGCGACGAGCACCATTTCATGGCGCGAGTGGTCAGTATCGACGACGACGGTGTGACCCTCGACACCAACCACCCTCTTGCAGGCCAGACACTGAAATTCCAGGGAGTGGTACTTGAGAACCGCGATGCCACCAACGAGGAGATTCAGAACATGCTGAATCACATGTCGCACGAATGTGGCGGATGCGGCTGCGACGACTGCGGCGGAGAGTGCGGTCACGACCACGAGCACTCACACGACTGCGGCTGCGGTCATTGTCACCACTGATTCCCCCCAATTCCCTACCCTGTCATGCGCAACACCTTCGGAACCCTTTTCACCCTCACTACTTTCGGCGAGAGTCACGGGGCTGCCGTGGGAGGCGTTGTCGACGGTATGCCCGCCAACATCGAGATTGACCTCGACTTCATACAGCGGGAACTGAACCGCAGGCGCCCCGGCCAGAGTCCACTGACCACATCACGACAGGAGGCCGATCAGGTGGAACTGCTTAGCGGCGTTTTTGAAGGACGCACCACAGGCAGTCCCATCGGTTTCATTGTGCGTAACCAGAATCAACACTCTCAGGACTATGAGAACCTGCGGTCGCTGTTTCGCCCATCGCATGCCGACTACACCTATTATAATAAATACGGCATTCGCGACCATCGTGGCGGCGGACGCTCCTCGGCCCGCATCACGCTGAGCCGCGTCGTTGGTGGAGCGTTGGCCAAGCTGGCACTCCGGCAGCTGGGCATCAGCATTTGTGCCTACACATCGCAAGTGGGAGACATTGCACTCGATGGTCACTATAGCAGCTACGACCTGTCGCTGACCGAGACCAACGCCGTGCGCTGCCCCGACCCGGCTACAGCAGCTCGCATGGAGCAGCTCATAGCCGAGGTGAAAGCACAGGGCGACACCATTGGGGGAATCATCACCTGTGTGGTAAAAGGCTGTCCCGTAGGCATCGGCGAGCCCGAGTTTGGCAAGCTACACGCCCAGTTAGGTGCAGCCATGCTGAGCATCAACGCTGCCAAGGGCTTCGAGTATGGAGAGGGCTTTGCAGGCGTCACACAACGCGGTTCGGAGCAGAACGACATCTTCATCCAAGAAAAGGAAAGAGCGGGATGCGGAACGATTACCACCGCCACAAACCACAGCGGGGGCATTCAAGGCGGCATCTCCAATGGACAGGATATCTATTTCCGCGTGGCCTTCAAGCCCGTAGCCACTCTCCTGCGCCAGCAAGAGACCGTCACCATCGACGGAGAGCCCACCACCTACACCGCCCAGGGTCGACACGACCCCTGTGTCCTCCCAAGGGCTGTCCCCGTGGTCGAAGCCATGGCCGCAATGACCATTCTCGACCACTATCTTATACGGAAAAGTAATCTTTTATGAAAATTATTCGATAAAAATACAAAAAAGTTGGAACTTTCTTTGGCGTTTCAACTTTTTTTCATATCTTTGCATCGCTTTCTGATGGGCTTGTGAAAGTCCTCGTAAGCTTTATTAAGTCTAGTTTAGTTTTTGTGTTGGTTGAGGGCTGGCAATTGCCAGCCCTCGTTACTTTGCCCCAAATGCTATCTTGCCGGGCCAATGGGCAATCCCGGTCAACGAGGTTCCTGGTACATTATGTCCATGCAACGTGCTGATGAAAGCAGAGGACAATTGTCAAAGCCATAACACGGCCTGTTACGAATCGTATCAAGCCGTGTTACGGTTCGTAACAGGCCGTATTACGGCTTTCAGCAGGCAATACCCAAGAAATTAACGAGTCATATATAAACGACTGCGACATTTCTTCAACAATGACATTATCTTGCGCGAGAATTTGCCCCCCAAAAATGTTTATATAGGCATTTCCCCTCCTGCGATTAACGTTGGAACTTGATTTCGCGCAGGGAGTGATCGCCCACGAAGCGGCTCTTGTCTACATCGCCATTGACGCCGTTCAGGCGTCCTTTGCACGTGTATTGCCAGATGATATAGTCGCGGCCGTCTTCCAGCACAGGCTGCTCGTCGGCGTATGTGGCAATCATCAGGGGATAGCCGTCAACACGACCCTTAAGATACTTGTTATAGAAATTGCGATAGGTGTAGACCAAGGGCTTCTGGTGATAAGAGTCTTCAAGCAGGACGAGCATCTTGCTCAACGAATCGCAAAACTGATTCACGGGCATATCGCCCAGAGTCTCAACATCGAGCATAGGAATGAGGTCCTGCTCGCCTGGCAACACCAGATTCTTGAAATTCTCCACCTGACGGCGAAGCTCTAACTTGGGGCGGAAGAAATGGTAGCTGCCCACCTTCAGCCCGTGGCGATGGGCCATGTCAATATTGCGCTCAAAACGCTCATCCACACGGTCGACACCTTCAGTAGCTTTCAGATAGACGTAGGCCATGTTGGTATTGTCGCCTATTGTCTGCCAGAACACCTCGTGCTGATAGTGGCTCACATCGATGCCATGCACATGAGCACATGTGTCCTCGCACGTGAGGAAGGGATTCTGATCGTGCAGGCTCAGCTTCACAGGTTTCTGGACACGTACCACACGCGACTTCTTTCTCTTCTTGCGGGCAGCCTGGCTGTCCTGAACGGCGGCAAACCCCATGAAAAGGGCCAGTAATATGATGAGTTTCTTCATGCTTTTTGGATTTTGAATTGCAAAGGTACGAATTATTTCATAAATTATGAGTCATAATTCTAAATAATTTCCTACCTTTGCACAAAATTTAAGAAATGACATGAAATCACTTCTTGCATTGTTTGCCGCCGTTCTGTTGCTGACGGCCTGCCACAGTCATCACGATGATGATTCTATGCCAGCCCGCACGGTTCTGGTGTATATGGCTGCCGACAACGACCTCTCGAGCTATTTCACACAAGACATCAATGAAATGATGGCGGGGGCGAAACAACTGTCAAAGCACGACCATCTGGTGCTCTTTGTCGACAAGCCAGGCGTGCTGCCCTACATGATGGAGGTCAGGGACGGAGACACCATCAGGAAGAAGACATGGGACAAGGAGCTGAAATCATCGAGCGCCGAGACGCTACGCATGGCTCTGCAGTGGACTGAGGAGAACTATCCTGCCGAGAGCTACGGACTGGTGCTGTGGGGACATGCCGATGGATGGACCATCGAGAACGAGGCAGCAAGCCGAGAAAACAGGGCATATGGTTATGACTATACGAACGGCGCCCATTGGATGAACATCCCGTCGATGGCCTCCATCCTGAACAAACTGCCCAAACTGCATTTCATCTTTGCCGACTGCTGTTGTTTCCAGTGCGTAGAGACGGACTACGAACTGCGTCATGCAGCCGACTACATCATTGCATCGCCAGCAGAAATACCTGCTGAGGGGGCCCCCTATCACACCGTCGTCCCTGCCCTCTTCAGCCGCAGCAGCAAGTTCTACGAACAGATAGTTGATGCCTATTCCGCAAACTACAAGCTGCCCCTTTCGGTAGTGAAGACCAGCATGATGGACAGTCTGGCGCAGGCCACGCGCACCATACTTGGGAAGAACATCACACCTGGCGACTATCCTGATGTCGACAGCCTGATATATTACTACTCACACACATCGTTCGACATGACTGACTTCATGCTGCGCCACGCTCCTGCCGATGACTACGAAGAGTGGAAGAAGGTGCTCGACCAGACCATCGTCTACAAAGCATGGGCGCGTCTGTGGCGGGCTAATTATATTGCCTATGCAAACAATTACCGCACCGACTTCCTCGACTTTGAAGCCACTGAAGAACGCGAAGGTTGCATCAGCATGTTTGTGCCCCAAAACCCGAACAGTGTTTACATAAGGTTCCGTAGCATAGTGACAACGCAGAACCAGACCATTAGCAACATGGAATGGTACGAGGCGGCAGAACTAAGGCGATTAGGCTGGTAACTCGGCGTAGGTAAGCACGTAATCGGACGTAAACTCATAGCCTACCTTAACTGCCACGCGGCGCTTCAGGTTCTCGATGATCAGTGTCTGCCCATCGATGGATACCGTTCGCATGTCATTAAACAGCAGGTTATCTTCCGAGAACAACTTGTATAGCGTTTCCTTTGCTGACCATATCAGCAGCTTCTCGTCTGTGGAAGCAGCTTGTTCGTCAGGCCTAAGGAAACGGTGCGCAATGCGCTCCACACGGTCGGAACGCCACTCAATATCGATGCCCAGACGCCCATAGGCAGAAAGCAGAAGCACGGCATAGCCCTTGGTATGACTGATGGAGACACTTTGCCCCACCACCCGTTGATTTGCGTCTACGAGAAATGGCTTCCCGCTGGGCTCATGTCCGATGGAGAGGCTGCCATCTCCAGTCATTGCCAAGAGCAGCCCCAACACGGCCTGGCGCTCTTTCTGGCGCGGGCTGTCGGCCTCCTCGGTCATTTGCCACAAGCCCATGCGGGTAGCGGGCGACAATTGTCGGATTTCAAGCAGCGGCATCGTCTTTGCTTATAACGACCTTGATTTTCGATATGCGGTGACCGTCAAGTTCCACTATCTCGAACTTGAAGTTACCATATTCTATCCGCTCGTGTGGCTGTGGGAAGTCTCCCTTCAGTTCCAGCAGGAGGCCTGCCAGGGTGTCGGCATCGCCTTCAACCTCCTCGAAGACGTCGTCATCCAGTTTCAGAATCTTATAGAAATCGGCCAGCAGCGTCTTGCCTTCAAAGACGTATGTGTTGGCATTGATACGTACGAAGTTCTTCTCTTCCTCGTCGTATTCATCGTTTATCTCTCCCACTATTTCCTCGAGAATGTCTTCCAGCGTCACAATGCCGCTGGTGCCTCCAAACTCATCGACCACAATGGCGATATGCACCTTATTCTCCTGAAAGTCGCGCAGCAAGTCGTCGATCTTCTTGGTCTCAGGCACGAAATAAGGCGGGCGTATGAGCGACTGCCAACGGAAGGAGGCGGGCTTCGACAGATGTGGCAGCAAGTCCTTGATATAGAGGATGCCGCGGATGTTGTCGATGGAGTTCTGGTAGACGGGAATACGCGAATAGTTGTTCTCAACAATGCAGCTGATGACCTCGGGGAAGGTGGATCGGAAATCCAGGTCGACCACGTCCTGACGGCTGGTCATCACCTCCTTGGCCGTCTCGTCACCGAAGCGCACAATACCTTCAAGCATGTTCTGCTCTTCGGTCAGCTCTTTCTTGTCAGTCAGTTCGAGCGCCTGCTCCAGGTCGTCTACGCTCAGCACATGGTTCTCCTTCTGCACCACCTTCTCGGCCAATATGCCAGAGCGCATCAGGATTTTTGAAAGCGGCATAAACACCCTGCTCAGCACCATGATGGCAGGTGCAAAGTGGCGGCATACGGCAAGCGCTCGCTGGGAACAATAAACCTTGGGGATGATTTCACCAAAGAGCAACAGAAGGAAAGTGAGCAGCACCGTTACCACAACGAAATGCAGCCAGACGGCATTTCCGAAGCTAATGACGTTAGCAAGGAAATAGTTGCTGAGCATGATGATGGTGACGTTCACCAAATTGTTGGTTATCAGGATGGTTGCCAACGTACGTTCAGAGTTCTCCCTCAGTGTCTTTATCTTGCCGTCAACGGGATTCTTCTCTTCATCAAGTTCGTTCAAGTCATTGGGCGAAAGTGAGAAGAATGCTATTTCCGACCCCGATGCAAAGCCAGACACCAACAAGAGCAAAAGGGCCAGCACGCCCGACAGCACCACGCCTGCGGTGGGCACGAACAACTGAACCTCGCTGAATAACTGTTGGAAATAGTCCATCGTTTCCTGTGGTATGTCAAGGTGGGGGCATTCACTCGGTGTCGGCCACGCCAGCCACACCGCCGTTTTCCGTGGCATCACTGGTGGCTGCCGGCTTTGGGGTCAGCAGTTCCAGGTTGTCACCCCATATCTCAGTGTAAAACTGTCGGCGCCCCTGCTTGTCATCGTACGAGGCATAGTGTATGCGCCCCTCAATGTACAGCTTGTCACCTTTGTGGACATAGCGTTCCACTATCTCGGCCAGCTTGTACCAGAAGATGACGTGATGCCACTCAGTGCGGTCGGGCACACGTGTGCCGTTCTGCAGCTGATAGCCACGCTCGGTGGTGGCCAGCGTAATGCGGGCTACAGCCTGTCCTTGGTCGACATATCGCACCTCAGGATCCTTGCCGACATTGCCAATGAGCATTACCTTGTTCACTTCGCTGCTCCTAAATAAGTGAAATTGAAATTCTTTCCCTTAGCCGAGGGGAACTGGCTGCGCTCGTCAACGCGCGAACGCAGATAGTCGACAATGCGGTTATAGCAGTCAAGGCCAGAGTGGGCACGGACACGTGCTACAAAATGAGTGTCACGATACTGGAATTTGCCTGTTCCCGGCACTAAGAGCACACGCTTGAAGTCCATGGCGCCCTCGTACCAGCCATCGCGCTCTTCGTTCAGCTTCATCAGCACAGGCGATGGTGCCTTCTCGTGGCCAGCCCCGTCGAAGGAATTGCGCAACGCCCGTTTCTCCTTGAAGTCGAGCATGGTAGCGGCCTCGGTCTTGATGACAATAAAGTAGACACGCTGGCGTACCTTGTAGCGTTTTGGATAGAGGAGATCACTGGCAGCATATTCGCGCAAATCAGCCTCAAGATCAGGGTTCATGCCTATCTCGTCAATGCCTTTCAGAAATTCAATAGCCTCATTGACACTGGAAACAAGTGTTTCCTGGTCAAAATAGCGTAAGTATAAGTTCATTTCGTATTGGGATGTTTTTCCTATAAACACAAAAAAAGTGAGCGGAAAACGGGACTCGGACCCGCGACCCCAACCTTGGCAAGGTTGTGCTCTACCAACTGAGCTATTTCCGCATCATCTAAAATTCTGGGATTTCAAATTCCCTTTAACAGATTGTTAATCTCTTCTAAGAAAGAAACCAATCTGTGAAGAGGAGGAGACTCGAACTCCCACGTCGCAATTGACACTACCCCCTCAAAGTAGCGCGTCTACCAATTCCGCCACCTCTCCATCAAATGATTCACACAGAAAAAAGAGTGCCCAGAACAGGACTCGAACCTGCACGCCTCGCGGCACACGCACCTGAAACGTGCGCGTCTACCAATTCCGCCACCTGGGCATTTGTTCAACGGAAGCCTTCTTCCGCCGCTCTTTTGTTCATCGTGTGGAGCGGAAAACGGGACTCGGACCCGCGACCCCAACCTTGGCAAGGTTGTGCTCTACCAACTGAGCTATTTCCGCATTTCTTCAGCGCTGTGAAGAGCATCTCTCTCGATTGCGGGTGCAAAGTTACTACTTTTTTCCATACTACCAAAATTTTTCCGCTTTTTTTTTCACAAAAGACGAAAAAACAGCCAAAACAGCATCAGAAGTATCAGAACGAGACTGGATGCCGCCCCATTAGAGTGCGAGTATAATATATTCAAGTTTCTAAAGCTCCAAACTACCCCAAAGAATGATTTAATTACTGACCCCACCCCTGCCCCTCCCCTACGATGGGAGGGGAGTGCGATGGGAGGGGGATTACTGACCCCACCCCTGCCCCTCCCCTACGATGGGAGGGGAGTGCCATGCGGGGGGGATTACTGACCCCACCCCTGCCCCATTCCCGAGCATAGCTCGCCTACCCGTAGCCTTTCCCCTACGATG
>JAILPA010000076.1 GCA_024690505.1 Prevotella sp. | reverse complement strand
GCCGGGGTGGGGTGAGTATTTTCTTCGCTAACGGAATATTACAGACCCCACCCCTAACCCCTCCCCTTGAAGGGAGGGGAACGCTGAGCATTGTTTATCTGCGATTATCTTCATTGTCAGACTTTTTCAAGTGGGCTCAATAACTAATGAAACGGCCCTTGCAGAATCACGAGGAAGCCCCTCGGCCAGGGCAGGGCGCCGCGGCACTATCCGTAAAGGACAGCTTTGCGGTTCCCAAAGGACAGCTTTGCGGCTCTCAAAGGACAGCTTTGCGGTTCCCAAAGGACAGCTTTGTGGTTCTCAAAGGACAGCTTTGCGGCTCTCAAAGGACAGCTTTGCAATTTGCATCCTGCAGACGCTCACAGTTTTTTCTACCGTAAAACGTTGGAAGTTACAATTCTTTTTTGTAATTTTGCCCCAACAAAAGCAGATGTGAGATGATTCCAGACCTAAAAAGCCCACAATTACGAAATGCGTCATGGCCTGCGCCCCATCGCTGCCCACACCGTGCAGGTGATAGCCCAGGTATGAAGTGAAAACGGCTGGAAGCAGGAATTGCAGGTCTGCGAGAGCGTGCGTGACGCCGTGAGGTGATGCTGGGGCGGTTCGCGCCCGATGGCATTGATGCCGGAAGATAGTTAGTCAGTAGTTGAATTTTATAAGATATTTTTATGTTGAGCAATCATTGTTTTGTGAGTGCAGAGTGTGCCCGTACCCTTACCAGGCGGTATGCGCACCGTGTGGCAGCAGCCTTGGCTCTGTGGCTGTGTGCCAGTGTCAGTCTGCAGGCGCAGAGTCTGAAGCGGCAGGGCACGTCGGCCAGTGGCATCGTGCCCAGCGAGTGGGAGTATCAGGAGGCGACGGGCGACCTGAACAAGGACGGCATTGCCGACCTCGTGGTGGTGGCCACACCCAATTTCAAGGAGCACATGAAGGCCCGCGACGACGGCTTCGTGTATAACTTCAACCAGCCCCTGCTGGCCGTCTACTTTGGCGTGGCCCAGGGTGGCTTCCTGCAGTGGAAGGAGTACGACAAGGTGATTCCTGCCCGCCCCGACGAGTACAACAACGCCGACGCCAGCCTGGAGATTACCGAGCGGGGCACGTTGCGCATTGCGGTCAGCGAGTATTCGGACATGGGCAGCTATGGTACGACTCAGACCACCTGCACCTATCGCTTCCAGAACGGCGACTTCTACCTGATAGGCAAAGATGTGATGGAGGCTTCGCGCAGCACCGGCAGCAGAACCGTCACCAGCGAGAACTACCTGACGTGGAAACGACAGGTGGTGACCGACGACCTGTTCGATGAAAGCGTGAGCCCCACCGAGCGATGGAGCAATCTGCCAAGGACACGGCTCCACAAACTGGGCGAGGAGGCGTTCTGACGCCATGGCCCACGTTCTTGAATAAGGCAAAACAGCAACCGACATCATTCCAACACCCCAAACATTTCTAAACTACCATGAAGAAATCCTTCATTCTCAGCCTTGCGCTGGCTGCTACCGCCCTGACGCAGGCACAAATACCCTTGGTCTACGACGTAGAGAACACCGGCTCCCGCTTCCCACAGCCAAAGATGCCCGCAGCCGAGAAACTGCCCATCGTAAAAGAGTTGCCCGATGCCCTGGAGGGGGTGGGCAGCTTTGCCGATTGGTCGCGCCGCCGTAGCGACATAGGCCACATGATTCAGCACTACGGCATCGGCACGAAGCCCGCCGTGAAGCCCCGTCAGGTGAAAGCCCGCATGGAGGGCGACACGGCACTGGTGGTCGATGTCACTGTGGGCCGCGAAACGCTGACCCTGCGGTCGGTCATACGCTATCCGAAGGTGGGGCGTCCGCCATATGCCTTGATGATAGGAACCGACATGATAGCACTGCCCCGACAGCTCTTTGCCAACCGCCCCATCGCCACCATGACCTTCAGCTCGGCTCAGGTGAACGACTACAAGCAGTTCGGCCCACACCACGACCGCGGCGAGCACAACTTCGACCGACTCTATCCCAAGCTAACGAAGAACGGCGCCTACAGCGAGTGGGCATGGGGCATGAGCCGACTCATCGACGGGCTGCAACAGCTGGGGCCTGAGGTGACGAAGATCGACACACGTCGCATCGGTGTCACCGGTTGCTCCTATGCCGGCAAGATGGCCCTCTACTGTGGCGCCTTCGACGAGCGAATAGCTCTGACCATCGCACAGGAACCCGGAGGCGGTGGCGCCGCTGCCTGGCGAGTGAGCCACCAGTCGAAACAAAACCTGGAAAACCTCGACAAGACCGACTATCACTGGTTCCTTGAGAGTCAGCGCGAGAACTTCCACGGCGACTCGGTCTACCGCCTGCCCTACGACCAGCACGAACTCTGCGCCATGGTCTGTCCGCGTGCATTGCTACTGCTCGGCAACCCCGACTTCGTGTGGCTGGCCGACTCGTCCATGGCCGTCTCGGCACAGGCAGCTCGTAAGGTGTGGGAGCGCTTCGGCATTGCCGACCGCTTCGGATGCGACATCATAGGAGGACACGGCCACTGCCGACTGCCCGAAGTCCAGTATCCCCTGGTGCAGGCCTACATCGACCGCTTCCTGCTCGACGGACAGCCGTGGACACGAGGCGGATTCGACACACGCCGCTACCGTAACCTCTTTGCCGAAACAGGACACAGTCGCGAAGAGGTGGACAGAAAGCTCGAGCAGGTCTACAACGACGTATTCCACGGGCCTAACAAAGTCTACTTCGAGGTGGGCGACTCAATGGCGTACATCTCCGACATCAAGAACCACGATGCCCGTACCGAGGGCATGTCGTACGGCATGATGATTGCAGTGCAGCTGGACAAGAAGGACGTGTTCGACCGCTTGTGGAGGTGGAGCAAGAAGTATATGCAGCACCAGGACGGACCGAGGCAGGGATACTTCGCCTGGAGCTGCAAGACCGACGGCACGCGCAACGCACAGGGAGCGGCCAGCGACGGCGAGCTATACTTCATCACGTCGCTTATCTTCGCATCGAACCGATGGGGCGACTCTACCGGCATCAACTACAAGGCCGAGGCGCAGCACATACTGAACGCCATACAGCCGCGAGAGGTGCCTGCCGATAACGCAGCTCCCGCCTTCGGTCCACAGCAGAACGGGCCGCGCAGGATGTACCTCATAGACCCCGAGACGCATCTCATCACTTTCACGCCTGATGGCTTCGGTCAGCGCTTCACCGACCCTAGCTACCACATACCGGCTTTCTACGAGGTGTGGGCACGGTGGGCCGACGACGGACGCAGCGACTACTGGCGCCTCTGTGCCGAGAAGAGCCGTGAGTTCCTGCACAAGTGCATCGACGCCACTACGGGCCTGAACCCCGACATGTGCCAGTACGACGGGCAGCTGATGCAGGCACCGGCGTTCCCAGGACGGCCCCAACAGCAGGGCGCACCACGCCGAAACGGCAGCAATAACTTCCGCTACGACTCCTGGCGTGTGCCCATGAACATTGCGCTCGACTACGAGTGGAGCTGCGCCGACAGCGACTGGCAGCAGCAGTACGGCGAGAAGATTCAGAATTTCCTCTACAGTCAGGGAATCGATACGTTCGTAGACCAGTATCGTGTGGACGGCACACTGCCCGAGGGTAACGAGATTCTGCAGGCAGGAGGCTTCCGTAAGCTGCGCCATTCCATTGGTCTCGTTGCCACGTCGGCTGCTGCCTCGGTCATGTGCAGCCATGAGAAGAAGCGCGAGTTCATTGAGAATCTGTGGAACGCACGACACGAACCGTTCGACGACGGATACTTCGACGCCTACTACGACGGACTGCTGCGGCTCTTTGCTTTTATGCACCTCAGCGGCAACTATCAAGTGATTTTTCCCAATAATCCGTAGGAATAACGACCAAATTGTCAATAACCAATAACCCGTAGGAATAACCAACGACCAATCGTCAATAACCAATAACCGACAGGAACTATGAAGAAAATGTTTTTATTGTTGCCCTTCGTGGCAATGATGATGAGCTTTGCCCCGGACGGGAGCGACGGCACTACCCCCGTGCTCAGTGTGGAGGGCGGACAGATTCAGGGCATCCGTGCCGAGCTGCCAGGTGTCTCAGTGTACAAAGGCATCCCCTATGCAGCACCACCTATCGGTGAGCTGCGATGGAAAGAGCCCCAGCCAGTGGTGGCATGGAAAGGCGTGCGTCAGTGCGATCGCTTCGGGCATCCCGGTTATCAGGCTGTGCACTATCCGGGCGGCTATGCCACCGAGTGGGGATATGGCGACGAGGCGCCTTACAGTGAGGACTGCCTCTACCTGAACGTCTATACCAAAGCCCCAGGACAGGTGGGGAAGAAACTGCCTGTGGCACTGTGGATTCACGGCGGCGGATACCGCGAGGGCTGGGGCACGGAGCCAGAGTTCGACGGTCAGGAGTGGGCGGCGAAGGACGTGGTGCTCGTCACCATCAACTACCGCCTGGGCATCTTCGGCTTTATGACCCATCCCGAACTGTCGGCCGAGAGCCCCCATCACGTCAGCGGCAACTATGGCATCCTCGACCAGATACAGTCGCTGAAGTGGATCAAGGCGAACATTGCGCAGTTTGGTGGCGATCCCGACAACGTCACTATCTTTGGACAGAGCGCCGGAGCGGGCAGCGTGCGAACCCTTTGCGAGAGTCCTCTGGCTCGCGGGCTCTTCCATAAGGCGGTGATTATGAGCGGTGGTGGCATCGACGTGCCCGCCAAGAACGGCGAGGCTGCACGCCCCGCAACGCCAACGAACCGCTTCTTCACCTACAACCCCACGCTCCAGGAAAGCGAGGCTGAGACAAAGAAGGTGATGGACTGGGCAGGACTGACCGACCTGAAGAAGCTGCGTGCCGCATCCACCGAGGTACTCTACACCCTGCCCACCATCTACAATATGGTGACAAAGGCCGATGTGTTCCTCATGCAACGTCCCATCGTCGACGGCTATGTGTCGAAGAAAACCTTCGACAAGGCTACCCGCGAGGGCACCATCGCCAACGTGCCCTATATGATTGGCTACACGCTTAACGACATGGGCTCGATGGCTCCCGGCATTGCCGAGTTCTGCAAGGTGCGACAGCAGCAGGGAGGAAAGGCATGGGCCTATGAGTTCGCACGGCCGCTGCCTGACGACGGCAGCCATCCCGAGGTGACGGCTCGTCTGCGCGGCGCCTTCCATTCCTCCGACCTCTGGTTCGTGTTCAAGAGCTTGAAGCACTGCTGGCGACCCTGGACGAAGGGCGACTGGGATCTCTCTGAGAAGATGATAACCGCCTGGACGAACTTCGCCAAGTACAGCGACCCCAACGGCAAGGGCGGCCGTGGCCTCGGCTGGAACCCCTGCACGGAAAAGGCGCCTCTGTTCATGCTTTTCAAACTTGATGCCAACGATGCTGAAGCCTCGCAAATGGGCGAGCCCATCGTGCCCGAACCCATGCGGCGGTAAGGGCGCTTTCCAATTATTATTATAACAAGAGACAGCTTTGCTCATCCTGCTGCGGATGACAAAGCTGTCTTTCTTGTTGTGTCAAGGCCGTCCCTATTGTGTCGCGGGAAGGTCACTCCTGCATCGCGGAACTGGATGATGTCAGCCGCAGGAAGGGGACGGGCCTTTAGGTCGTGTCTACGGGCACGCTGCGAGATGGCTTAATAGCCGAAGATTTCATCGGTGGTGACGCGGCGGATGGGACCCAGCTGTCTCAGGAAGTCCATGTCAAGCTCTTTCTCATCGCCCAGGATGATGTAGCGGTAGGGCTTCTTAGCCATCTGCTGCTGCTCGAAGCTGACGATGTCACTGAGCTTCAGTGAGGGCAGAGCCTGATAGATTCGCTCGTTCTCGTCGTAGCTAATGCCTTTCAGTGTGGCCGAAATCCAGGCGTTGATAAGTCCGAACTTCGTGGTGCGCTGGCTCTGCAGGCGTTTCGTCAGTGCATCCTTGGCTATCTGGAAGGCGCCCTCGCTCTGCGGGATGGTGTCGAGAATTTGGTTGAACTGCTGCACGCAGTCGCGCATTTTGTCGTTCTGGGTGATGATATGCGTGAAGAAGTACTCGGTCTCGTCCTTATACGTGGGGTCGGCATAGAGGGCGGCGGCGTTGTAGGCCAGTCCGCGAGCCTCGCGCAGTTCCTGGAACACGATGGCGTTCATGCCTCCGCCGTAGTATTCGTTGAACAGTGCCTGGACAGCGGCCTCCTGCGGATTCCATGGGCGCAGCTCATTGTGGTACATGCGCATGTAGATGTTCTTTGCATCGTAGGGGGCCAGGAGTACCTCGTTCTGTGGCGTGGCCTGGGCGGTGTAATGGCGTCCCTGAGGCACGTCGGCGAGTTTCTTCGCTGTCTTGTGGGCCTTGGTGATGGCATTGGCCAACTCCTTGCTGCTCATGGGACCATAGTAGAGCACGGTGTGCTTGTAGTTCGACAGGTTCTTCAGCAGGTCGAGTAGCTCTTGCGGGTTAGTCTGTGACAGCTGCTCATCGGTCAGGATGTTGCGGTAGGCGTTGTAGGGGCCGTAGATGCCGTACTGTACCAAGGTCTGGAAGTTGGTGCGCTGGTCCAGCTTGGCGTCGGCTCGACTCTTCGATGTCAGGGCGCAGTATTGCTGCCATGCTTTCTGGTCGACGCGTGCATTCTGCATCAAGTCTTCGAGCAATGTCAGTGCCTGGGTCATGTTCTCGCTGAGACCGTTCAGGCTGACGGTGATGTGGCGTGCACCCACGCTGATGCGGTAACTGCACGCCAGCTTGTAGAACTGCTGCTTGATTTGCTCGTTGCTGAGCTTTGCAGTGCCCAGGTAGTCCAGATAGTCGGCAGCGTAGTTGTAGCGCACGTCGCTCTCTTCGCCGAAGTCGTAGCGCAGCGCCAGCTGGAAGCGTCCGTTCTCGGTGTTCTGCACGTAGATGTAGGGCAGCCCCTTCTTTGTGTTGCCAAAGGTGAGGTCGCGGGTGAAGTCGACGAAGTGCGGCTGTATAGGTTCCACGTGAGCGCTCTGCACGTCGGCCACGAACTGGCTCTTCTGGTCGCGGTTTGTGGGGATGGGCGTGATGGCAGGCTTGTCGATTTTCTTCTGAGTCTCGTCGACGCCCTGGCGCTTGAACACGGTGACGTAGTTCTGGAGGAAGTGTCGACGGGCAAAGTCGACAATCTGTTGCTTCGTCATGCCTTCAATGCGTTTGAGCGAAGCCACCTCCTGTTCCCACGGGGTGCCGTTGATGAAGGATTGCACAAACATGTTGGCACGGGCACTGTTGCTCTCCAGGGCATTAAAGTATCTCAGTTTGATGTTATTCACTACCGAGGGCAGCAGGTCGTCGCTGAAGTCGCCGCTCTTCAACTTCTCAATCTCGCCGAGGAGCAGTGAGCGCACCTCGTCGAGTGTCTGCCCTTCCTTCGGCGTTCCCGACATGACGAACAGGCTGTAGTCCATCATCGTCTCTGCTAGTCCCCATGCGCCGAGCATCTTCATCTGCTGGTTGATGTCGAGGTCGATGAGTCCGGCAGTGCCGTTGCTCAGCATCTGGGCCACCACTTGCAGCGTGTCGGCTTGCAGCGAGCGTGCGGCATCGAACTTCCAGCCCACCCACAGGTTCTCGGCCTCAAGTCCGATGACGGTGGTGTCGGCAGGAGCCGTGAGGGACTTTTGCACGGGGAATGCGGGCTGGCTGACATCCCGCCCGGGTTTCCATTGCCCGAAGTATTTGTCAATCAGGGCTATCACTTCATCGGGGTTGAAGTCGCCCGCCATGCAGATGGCCACGTTGTTGGGCACGTACCATTTCTCGAAATAGCGCTTGATGTTGGTGATAGAGGGATTCTTCAGGTGTTCTTGTGTGCCGATGGTGGTCTGTGTGCCGTAGGGGTGGGTGGGGAAGAGTTTGGTCTGCATGGCGGTGAAGAGCTTGTCGACGTCGCTCGTCAGGTGGATGTTGTACTCTTCGTAGACGGCCTCGAGCTCGGTGTGGAATCCGCGGATGACCATGTTCTGGAAGCGGTCGGCCTGGATTTTTGCCCAGTTCTCCACCTCATTGGAAGGGATGTCCTCGGTGTAGCACGTGACGTCTTCCGAGGTGTAGGCGTTAGTGCCCTCGGCTCCGATGGCCGCCATCAGCTTGTCGTACTCGTTGGGTATGAACCACTGTGCTGCAATCTGGCTCACCGAGTCGATGCCTCGATAGGCCAGGCGGCGCTCTTCGGGGTCAGTCAGGGTGCGGTAGTGCTCGTAGCGGCGCTCAATGTCGTCGAGCAGCGGCTTCTCTTTGTCGGGATTGCTGACGCCGAACTTATCGGTGCCCTTGAACATCAGGTGCTCCAGATAGTGGGCCAGGCCGGTGGTCTCGGCAGGGTCGTTCTTCGAGCCGGTGCGCACGGCGATGTAGGTCTGTATGCGCGGTTTCTCGGTGTTTACGCTGAGATAGACCTTCAGGCCGTTGTCGAGCGTGTAGATACGGGTGTTGGTCAGGTCGCCCTCCACCGTCTGGTAATGGTAGTCCTTAGCCTGAGCGTTCAGTCCAAGCATCAGGGCACAGGTGGTAAGAAAGAAATTCAGTTTCATAGATGATGGATGTTTTGTTTACAAGCACAGATTCACAGGGTGTCTTTGCAATAAGAGACTCTCTGCCTTTGTGCTTCAATTAGTTGAGATGATGCATGGGCGATGTTACTTGAACAGCGAGTACTCCTTCACGTCCCAGGCCAGGGCGCTGGCCCCCAGGACATCGCGCTCGCCCTCTTTGAGGATTGAGACGAGGATGCGGGTCTTATCCTTGATGTTGTGGAAGACGTGTGCCTCGAATGATTCCCTCATAGGTTTTATCAGCCACTTGCCTGCTGTGGTCATGTCGCCCGTGAGGATGATGGCCTCGGGGTTGAGCACCGAGGCATAGTTAGCCAGTCCCAGACCGAGCATGTCGCCGACGCGGCGGTAGGCCTCGATGGCCAGTGCGTCGCCCTTGTCACAGCACGCTACTATGGAAGCAATGTTCATATCGGTAATGCCGCTCAGCAGGGTGGGCTTCTGGCTTTCGGCTATGAGTTCGTCGATGGTTCTCAGCAGCCCCTTCTCCGAGCAGTAGGTCTCCAGGCAGCCTTTGTTGCCGCAGCCGCACTGACGGCCATTGATGTTGACGCAGACATGGCCTAACTCTCCGGCAAAGCCTTGTGCTCCCAGATGGGGCATACCGTTGGAATAGAAGCAGCTGCCCAGTCCGCCGTGGCTCATCGACACCACTATGAAGTTCTTCATGCCGTGTGCACTGCCGTAGGCCTTCTCGGCGATGGCCGTGATGTGTGCATCGTTGGCCAACGCTACGGCCATTCCCATACGGTCGCGCAACATGGCGGCCAGTGGTATGATGCCTTTCCATGGCAGGTTGGCTGCGTTCTCTATACAGCCAGTCACCGAGCTGGCACTGGGGGCGCTGATGCCGATAGACCTGATGGAATCGTAGCCGCCGTTCTCCTCCATGAGAACTATCAGCTTGTCGGCCAGTACCTTCACGTATTCGTTCACGTCGCTGTAGTCTGAGGTGAAGAAATAGTCCTGTGCCACGATGTCACCGCGAATGTCCACCACACCGAAAGTGGTCTTGTCCAAACGGATGTCAATGCCGACAACGCGGGTCTTGATTGTGTCCACACTATCTTCGATCTTTTCCATTGTTGTGTGTTTTTTGTATTGTTTAAGGTGCTTGTGTGTTCTTAGTTCTCGTAGTCCACCTCGTGGTCAAGTTTCTGCAGGAATTCATCGTAGACTTCTTGTTCCACGTCGCCCATTTGGAATTCCTTGGCGGCATCCTTTCGTATTTCGGCAATCCAGGCGCGGCGTGCACGTACGTAGTCCTCGCGGATGCGCTCGCAGGCCTGTTCGTCAAGTTCGGTCAGGTGGTAGTAGTCGAGTATGAGCTGATAGCTCCATGCCCAGCGGTAGTCGCTGTAGTTCTTGTGGATGTTGTCGAAGCGGTCGAGGAGTTGGCTGATACATTCTATCGTGCCGTTCTTGATGTCGTCGACAAGTCGCAGTTCCTCGCTCTCGGGCAGCAGCAGTCCGCTGAGGTCGCTCCACGGGCCCTTGCCTATCTCCGACTTCGGCATTCCGAAGAATCCCTCCTTCTGTGCACGTTTCATCACGGCGCCCATGTAGATGCGCAGTGCTATATCGTAGTATTTCAATCCTTTGCGTAGCGACGAGGCGTTGATGACGTATTCGTGGAAATTGTAGGTGGTGACGTTGTCGCCGCTGGCCTGCCGCAAGGCTTCCAGAATCTTGATGCCCTGCATGATTTCGCCCACGGTGAAGGGCGACAGCCAGTCGAAGTTGATGATGCTCTTCTTCGACTGCTTCGAGCGCTTGTCGCGCTTGGGCCATTTCTTGATGTCGCGGTAGAGTCCCACGGTGGTGATGTTGCGTCCTGGCGACAGATACATGGTCTCGCCGTAGGCAATGAGGTACGAGAAGGGCAGGTTGCGGGTGTCGGGGTGGTGCATCAGCTTTCCGAAGCACACCGAGAAGGCGCCTATGGTAGCCGGCATGAGCACGTAGGAGCCCGAGGCGGTCTTCGTGCCGCGCTCCAGTGTGCCGTAGTGCATGGGTCCCATCTTGTAGGCATGGTTCGAGAAATTGGTGTTCGAGCCGGCGTTGTAGAACGAGAACTGCCCGCCTATGAGCAGGCTCGACTTGTGGTGCGATGCTGAGAAGGGGCCGCAGAAGGCGGCGCAGGCTTCGCCGTTGGCCATGAACGAGTTGGCAAAGAAGAGGCTGGCCTCGGCCGTGAAGCCATTGGTGATCTGGCAGGCTTCGCCCACGAAGCAGTCCTGCATCTTCACCGAGTTGTTGATACTGCAGCCGTCGCAGATGATGGAGTTCTCGCAGATGACGCCCGTGCCGATGAACACGCTGGCGTCCTCGCTGCTGAGGATGGTGCACTCGTTCAGCCGGGCACAGCCGCTGATTTCGCAGTCGCCCTTGATGACGGTGTTCGTGATGTCCTTCGTGTTGATAATCTTCACGCGATTGCCTATGATGCCGCGTTCGGGCGTGGAGAGGCGCACCTCGTCGTCGATGAGCTGCTTCAGGCGGTTCATCAGCTCCTTGTCAGTGTGGTACTTCACCATGAAGGCAGCCAGCTGCGAGTTCAGTTCGCGGAATAGGGTCACGTTGCCGTCGCCCATCTCGTTGAGTACCGAGATGGTGGAGCCGGCGCCGTAGGTGGCTCCCTCCGTAGTCTCGAGCGTGGAGATGTTGGATATGTAGCAGTCATCTCCGATGGTATAGTTGTTGATGAAGTTGCCCACCTTCTCAATCAGACAGTCGTTGCCCACGGATACATTGCGAAGCGTGGCGTCGTTGATGCCCGAGTGCTTGAAGAAGCCCTTGCTCACCTCCACCTGCTTCTCGAACGAACCCAGTTCTATGTCGCCATAGAACATCACGCGGTGGAAGTTGTAAGGACGGAAGTTGGGGTCTACCTTTACTCTGTTCCAGTCCTCGGCCCAACACACGTTGGATTCGAGCACCGAGATTTCCTCTTGTGTAAGTTGTCTGAATGTTCTCATTCTTGTTTGGTTTTTATGTGAATGTCTTGCTTCGTGCGAAATTAATGCGTAGTATCGCAATTTCGCCGCAAAGATACTTTTTTTATTTCTTTTTACAAAGGAATTCCGAGTTTTTCTTTATTTTGATTTACAGATATTATGTAAAACAGCCAATGACGACTCCTGTGCGGGGATGTCGGTAATATGCTGGCGGCTCCGCTTTCAGAGTCCGAGGCCTTCGGACTCACAGTCTGGGGCCTTCGGACTCACAGTCCGAAGCCTTCGGACTGTTTTGGGGGGACAATAAGCAATGGTGCTGTCGTTTCATTTGCTAAGTTGTTTGACAGGAAAAGTGAAGTAGGTGTCTGGGAAAGGTTCATCCTTCAGTGTGAAATGCCACCATTCGGTGTCAAGGGGCTTGAAGCCGTGGGCGAGCATAGCGCGACGAAGAATCATGCGGTGCTCAAACTGCTCGGCGGTGATGCTGCGCTTCGGTTCGGCAGGACTCTTACTATTATCGCCAGTGTATTTGCCCGTCTCGGGATTGCCACAGAAGTCGGGATGACTCTCAGGACCAAACCAATCGAACGTGCCGCCCATGTCGAGTTCCTTCTCCGTCGCCATATCGAAGAGGGTCAGGTCAACAGTAGAGCCGCGTGTGTGGCCGCTGCGCTCGTAGATGTACTCCTGCTCGAAGAGCACGCTTTTGTCAAGGTCAGGGTAGAAATATCGCTTCATCTTCGTGTCGTTGAGATTCTGCGCCCAGCGCACAAAGTGGTCGACCCCCTTCTGTGGGCGATAGGCATCATAGATTTTCAGCCTGTATCCCTGTTTCATCACGTCATCACTCACATCTTTCAAGGCAGCTGCAGCTTGTTTGGTAAGAAGCGCTGTCGGTTCCTCATATCCATCAATGCGCTGTCCCACAAAGTTATACGTACTATAGTAGCGTATCTCCAGGATGGCATCTGGCACGGCTTCGCTGAGGGTCACAAACTGACTGCTGTCGTCGGTTGGGCTAACCACAGGATTGTCGTCTTCACTGCCGTAGCAGGTTATCATAAATGCGCCGCAAATAATGGCGAGGATGGCGGCCATCACCCATTGCATGATTTTTTTCATTGTGTTTGTAATCAGCCTTAATTCCGCAGCATTTTAGTTTAATAGCTTTTATAAGTTCCTGGGCAACAAAACTTCTTCGACGAGTGATGCGGCAAAGCCGAGAGGCCCAGGATTTTGCCATGTCAGATTTTTTACTTACCTTAGAGCTGCGTTTAAAGACAAGCAAAATCATCAATGACATGGCAAAGGTACAGATATAATCTGAGAAAATCAGCGCTTTCGGAGAAATATTTTACGTGAGAGAGCTTTTCCCCGTTTTATATGCCTCTTTGAGATATTTTTTCGGACGCTTTGGTTGGAGATACCGGAATTTTTCGTATTTTTGTTTGTGACACGGGTTCACTTCACAAATTGTCCCGTCTTTTTTCAGCGGATTTAATCCGCCCCTGTCTCATCACCTTTCCACTAGCATCCGCCCCATCTCATTCAGGGCCACAAACTTGTACCGTTGCGATTCCATAGGAATATCTATATAGGCATAATGCCTTGCCTCTGCCTTCTGCCGCAAAGAAACACAAATATTCTGCGTACGCCAAATAATCACCCCCAATATTCATTTAGAACAGTCCCCTGATCCCTAGAAAACATGAAAACCCTGCATAAAACGGGAGGACTATAACATAGTTTTAGATTCTCTCACTGCCCAATCACTTTCCAAGCCTCCTTCTCGTCGTTTACACTGACTTGAAGGACATATACTTGCTTATTGATGTCAAGGAAAGTCTGCGCGCCAGTCGCTACTTTGCTCATAAGCAATTGTCCATTCATGGTATAGACATTCAGCAGGCAGCGGTCATCTGGTCTTAGCCCCAGTATCTCTACACGTAGCACACCCGGTTGCACGGATGCCCTCACCATGTGGCCTCCTACCAGTCCGCTTATCTCACCACCTTTGGCACCATTCTGCCCATTTCCTGTCGTTCC
>JAILPA010000075.1 GCA_024690505.1 Prevotella sp. | reverse complement strand
GCCGGGGTGGGGTGAGTATTTTCTTCGCTAACGGAATATTACAGACCCCACCCCTAACCCCTCCCCTTGAAGGGAGGGGAACGCTGAGCATTGTTTATCTGCGATTATCTTCATTGTCAGACTTTTTCAAGTGGGCTCAATTACTGATTTTAAGATTTCATCCTTCATCAGGTGGGTTTCATCCGTTGTGTCGATGGTGGGGCTTGGCTAGATAATGATCCATGCAAGACTGCATCGGGCGGTGAATTTTCTTTACATCTATATTTTTGCAAAAAGGAAAGGACAGCTTCAAGGGCGGAAAAGTACCGCTTTTCGGGTCAAGAAGCTGTCCTTTTCCACCCTAAAAGCGGTGCTTTTCCAAAAATCCCGTTGTACGGCAATTTTCGCGAATTTGAATTTTCCTGACATTCCCTTCGTCAGGCTCAGGGCTGGTTGCCGCCCGGTCAAGCTGTTGCAATGTTTAGCGGACGGCAATAATTTGCAATAATTCTTCGCTGCTGCCAATGGATGGCTATGGTGGTGAAAGACAGGTGCTTAGTGTCTGATGAAGGTCAGACGGCCTGCATGTCGTGCAGTTTCTTGTAGTATCCGTCTTGGGCGATGAGTTCGTCGTGGGTACCGCGCTCCACGATGCGGCCCTCGTGGAGCACGCAGATCTCGTCGGCGTTCTTGATGGTGGACAGTCGGTGGGCTATGGCCACGGTGGTACGTGTCTTCATCAGTCGCTCCAGTGCGTCCTGCACCAGCCGTTCACTCTCGGTGTCGAGGGCCGAGGTGGCCTCGTCGAGAATCAGTATGGGCGGATTCTTTAGGATGGCGCGGGCTATGCTGACGCGCTGGCGCTGGCCACCGCTAAGACGTCCGCCGCGGTCGCCGATGTTAGTGTCGAATCCGTGCTCGGATGCCACGATGAACTCGTAGGCGTTGGCAATTTTGGCGGCCTCGATGATAGCGGCCATCTTCGCCTCTTCCGTGGTTGTGGAAGTGCCGTCGTTGCCGTCATCGGCTTTCTCCTTGGAGGTATTCACGCCGAAGGCGATGTTGTTCTTGAACGAGTCGTTGAAGAGGATGGCTTCCTGGTTCACGTTGCCTATGAGTTGGCGCAGGTCGTGCAGTCCCAGATCCTTCACGTTGATGCCGTCGATGAGCACCTCGCCCTCTTGCACATCGTAGTAGCGTGGAATGAGATCGACCAATGTAGACTTGCCGCCGCCGCTCTGTCCCACCAGGGCAATGGTCTTTCCTTTGGGAATGACGAGGTTGATGTCGCGCAGCACCCAGGTAACTTCCTGATTTCCTTCGTCTTCGGAGGGTGTGTGGGCGTTGTAGCCGAACCACACGTGGCGGAACTCAATCTGGTGCTCAAACGAGCTGATGTGCTTCGGGTGGGCCACCTCCTTGATGTTGTTCTCGGCCATCAGTATCTTGTCGATGCGCTCCATCGATGCCAGGCCCTTGGGGATGTTGTAGCCTGCTTTCGAGAAATCCTTCAGCGGCTGGATGATGCTGTAGAGAATGACCATGTAGTAGATGAACGAGGGGCCGGTGATGGCCTTGTCGTTGAGCACCAGTATGCCGCCGAACCACAGCACGATGATGATCATCACCGTGCCCAGTAACTCGCTCATGGGATGTGCCATCGACTGGCGTATGTTCACGCGCATGATGTCATTGCGGTAGTGTGAGTTCACTTCGTCGAAGCGGCGGTTCATCTTTTCCTCGGCACAGAAGGCCTTGATGATGCGCAGTCCGCCCAGCGTCTCCTCCACCTGGCTCATGGTGTCGCTCCACAATGCCTGCGCCTCGATACTCTTGCGCTTCAGTTTGCGCCCCACAAAGCCCATGAACCATCCGAAGATGGGTACGAAGATGATAGTGAACAGCGTCAGCTGCCACGACACGAAGAGCAGCGTGGCGAAGTAGACCACGATGAGAATGGGGTTCTTGAACAGCATGTCGAGGCTTGACATGATGCTCGACTCCACCTCCTGCACGTCGCCGCTCATGCGGGCAATGATGTCGCCCTTGCGCTCTTCGCTGAAGAATCCCAGTGGCAGGGCGTTGATTTTGCGGTAGAGCTGGTTGCGGATGTCGCGCACCACGCCGGTGCGTATGGGTATGATGGTGGCCGACGAGGCGAAGTAGGCACCGGTCTTCATGGCCGTGGTGACGGCCAGGAAAATCCCTATGAAGAGCAGGGTGGTGGTCTGTCCGAACTCGGCTATCAGTCCGTTGACGAAGTAGTTCAGGTTGTTCATCAGCACCCCCTGCACGTTGCCCCAGTCCCAGGCCATATAGCTTGTGGCGGCCTCGGCATCGCCCGTGTTGAATAGTATCTGCAGGATGGGTATGAGGGCTGCGAATGAGAAGATGTTGAGCAGGGCCGACAGGATGTTGAACACCACCGATGCCACCAGGTATTTCTTGTATGGCGGAACGAACCGCCTCAGCACTTGTAGGAATTCTTTCATAGATGAGCGATGAGAAGTGAGCGATATGTTGACCCTTCCGGCAGAGTCTTACGGTTTGCTTTCTCCCTCAATGTATTGTGACATGAACAGGTGGTCGCCGTCGTAGACCACGTAGGAGAAGTGGCTTATCCAGTCGCCGAGGATGATGATGCGTGCCTTCTTGCCCGTGCGGCTTTGGCCGTCGTCCGTGGTAGCGTGGTGCAGTTGCAGGTCTACCTCGATGTGGCGGTGACCATAGATGAAGTAGTCGATGTTGGGATGATCCTTCAAGTATTGCTTCGTGTAGAGCACCAGATGCTCGCGGTCTTCGCCCATGTAGGCGGGCTCTTCGCCGTTGGGGCGCTTCAGACGCGAATGCTTGGCCCACGTCTGTCCGAACCACACACCCCACCGGGGGTGCACTGCCGAGAAGGCCCATTGGCACACCTTGTTGTGGAATACCCACCTGATGAACTTGAACTTGCGGTCGGGGTCGCCCAGTCCGTCGCCATGTGCCAGATAGAAAATCTTGCCGTAGAGCTCGGTGGTGAGGGGCTGCGTGTGCAGTATGACGCCACATTCGCGCTCCAGGTAGTTGTAGGCCCAGATGTCGTGGTTGCCGGTGAAGAAGTGCACCTCCACGCCCATGTCGGTCAGCTCGCTCAGCTTGCCCAGGAAGCGTGTGTAGCCGCGGGGCACCACGTAGCGGTACTCGTACCAGAAGTCGAACATGTCGCCCAGCAGATACACTGCGGCGGCCTTTTCCTTGATGCTGTCGAGGAAGCGCACCAGTCGCCGCTCCTGCATTCGCTTGTGGTCAATGGCCCACGAGCCGAGGTGGGCATCGGATATAAAGTAGATATTTTTCATTTTTGGCGCAATATACTTTCCTTTCGTGGCATAACAGTCAATGCGGTAGCTGACTCTACACTCTCTGTCCTTAACTCCAGGGTCTACGTTCTCAGTTAGTCGAATCCCAGTTCTACCCGCGCCTCTTCGCTCATCATGCTCTGGTCCCAGGCGGGCTCGAACACGAGGTTCACGTTGGCGCCTTTGATTCCTTCGACGCTCTCCACCTTTGTGCGCACATCCTCCAGTATGAAGTCGGCGGCGGGGCAGTTGGGGGCGGTGAAGGTCATGTCGATATCGACGGTGGAGTCGTCCTTAACGTCGATTTTGTAGATCATTCCCAGTTCGTAGATGTCGATGGGGATTTCCGGGTCGTAGACCGTCTTGAGCACATCGACTATACGCCCTTCTAACAGTGTCTTCTCGTCTTGTGTCATGTCTTCTGTGTTATAATTTTCCTTCTTCGCGGTAGCTGTAGTAATGGCCGTCGGCCACGATGACGTGGTCCATGAACTTTATTCTCATCACGTCGCAGGCCCGTTGCAGGCTGTAGGTGAGGTTGTCGTCGGCCTTGCTGGGTCGTATGCTGCCACTGGGGTGGTTGTGGCACACGACCATGATGGTGGCATTGCAGAGGAGTGCCTCTTTCAGCAGCACGCGCAGGTCGACGGCCACGTCGGTGATGCCGCCATGCGAGATGCGTGCCTTCTTAATGAGGCGGAAGTTCTGGTTCAGGTACAGCGCCCAGAACTCTTCCGTGTCGAGGTCTTGCATCACGGGGTGCATGTGGTTGTAGATGCGTGTGGCCGTCCCCAGGTCGGGTCGTTCCTCGGGTGCTGTTGCCTGTCGGCGTTTGCCCAGTTCGCAGGCCGCAATGATGCTGATGGCCTTTGCCGGCCCCACGCCGTTGTATTGGCACAGGTCGCGTATGCTCATCTTGCCCAGCGTGTTCAGGTTGTTGTGGCAGTCGGCCAGGATATGCTTCATCAGCGTGACGGCATCCTCCTTCGTCGACCCGCTGCCCACGAGTATGGCCAGCAGCTCGGCGTCGCTCAGCGCCTGCGGCCCCCGCCGCTCCAGCTTCTCGCGCGGGCGGTCGTCCTCCGCCCATTGGTTGATATTCAGTTTTCCTTCCACAGCTCGTGTTTATGATCGCTGTCTTGAAAAGTTTGCTGCAAAAATACGAAAAAAAGCCGAAAGCGCAAAACTTTCGGCTGATTATTATGACAATTTGCTCAGTGGTGGCTTACTTGTTGTTTGTCAGGTCGAGGTCTGCCAATTCGAATACCATGTTCTGAATCCAGTCGGTAGGCGTGGCATTGTACACTCTTGGAAAATAGGAAGACGGGGTGTATGCTGCCCTTCCCGGAAAGGCATGCCTGTCGCAGCGGTGGTCTTGAAATTGGCAAGCCTGACCGCTTTACTTGTAGAAATTCTTCTCGAAGGCCGTAAACTCGTCCTGTTTCAGCACGCAGCGCTTCCACCAGGCTTTGATGAATCCCAGGCCGTAGCCCATGAGCTGTGTGAAGGCGGCGGGGATGCTGAGCAGTCCCACCCAGAGGCTGCGGTTCTTAGTGCTGGAGTCAATGAGGATGACGAGGCTGTAGAGCACGATGGGAGCCCAGGGCAGCAGGCACAGCCAGCGCCACTGGTCGTTGCCGCAATAGTACATCAGCAGGCGGCCTGCGGCAGAGAGGAACACCAGGCCGATGACGCCGACGGTGAAGACGGTGGGCAGAAGGTGCACCAGCTTCAGGGTGCCAGGGTGGCGCTTGGTGAGGTTGATGCGGGCAATGCCGCTGTTGAATACCTGTCGGAAGAACTTGCGGAAGTCGGTGCGGCGCTTATGCCATACCCAAGCCTCGGGAATGAGGGCCGTCTGGTGGCCTGCCTCCACGATGCGGTAGCTGAAGTCGATGTCTTCGCCGAAGCGCATCTTCGAGAAGCCGCCCAGCTCTTGGTACACCTCGCTGCGTATGCCCATGTTGAAGGAGCGGGGAAAGAACTTGTCGAGTTTCTTTCCCTTGCCGCCACGTATGCCTCCCGTGGTGAAGAATGAGGTCATGGAGTAGCTGATGGCCTTCTGCACGGGGGTGAAGTCGGGATGGGCCGCATCGGGGCCTCCCCAGGCCTTCATGTCACTGCCGATGCCGTGCTCTACGCCAGTCAGGTAGTCGGGGGGGAGCACCACGTCGGAGTCGAGCACTATGAGCCACTCTCCCTTGGCACGCTCGGCACCATAGTTGCGGCTCTGGCCCGGTCCGCTGTTCTCCTTATAGTAATAATGCAAGTCAAGGATGCCTGCATACTTGCTGCAGACATCCTTGCATGTGTTTTGTGAACCGTCTTCCACTATCACCACCTCGAAGTCCTTGAACTGCTGGCCGCAAAGGCTCTGCAGCAGCTCGTCAACTTCGTCGGGACGGTTGAAGACGGGAACGATAATCGAATACTTCATTACTCTTTGGCGCGGGCCAGATAGCTGCCGTCGCGGGTGTCGACTTGGATAAGGTCGCCCTCGTTGATGAACAGGGGTACACGCACCTCAACGCCAGTCTCCAGAGTGGCGGGCTTCAGGGTGTTCGTGGCGGTGTCGCCCTTAATGCCAGGCTCAGAGTGGGTGACGCGCAGCACGGTCTTAACCGGCATCTCGGCATAGAGGATGGTGCCGTCGGTGGTGTCGCTCACCACCTCCACGATGTCGCTCTCCTTCATGTACTCATGGCCAATCACCAGCTCGTTGTCAATGGGAATCTGCTCGAACGTCTCCTGATTCATGAAGATACGGCCCGACTGGTCCTCGTAGAGGTACTGGTAGGGACGGCGCTCAATGATGACGTCCTCCAATTTCTCACCGATGTTGTAGCGGCGTTCCAGCACGCGACCGTCGCTCACGTTCTTCAGCTTGATGTTCATGATAGTGTTTCCCTTACCCGGCTTGCGATGCTGGAAGTCGATGCAAACCCAAATGCCGCCGTCCATGCGGATGGCAGTTCCTTTCTTGATGTCTTGTGAATTAATCATATAAATAATACCGAATAATTTGATTTTCGGGTGCAAAGGTACGAAATAATTCTTAATTCTTAATTCACAATTCATAATTTTTTAGGAAAAACTTGCGTAATTGGAAAAATATGTGTACTTTTGCAGCCCAAATCGAGAGATTAGTACTAATAAATAAAGATTCATTGCAATGAAAAGAACATTCCAACCCCACAACCGCCGCCGCGTGAACAAGCATGGTTTCCGCGAGCGCATGGCCTCCAAGAATGGCCGCCGCGTATTAGCTTCGCGTCGTGCCAAGGGCCGTAAGAAATTGACCGTTTCCGATGAGCGTCATGGCAAATAATCAGCGCTCAAGACGACACGACCAATAAGCGGGATAGAGCATAGTGGCTCTGTCCCGCTTGTTTTTATGTAAAATTGCGCATTATTTTTCGTTATGTCGGAAAAAAAGCGTAACTTTGCACCCCGAATCGAATATACATTATATATATTATACATGTGATATGGCAGAAAAACTGGAAGTGAAAGAACTGGACAATGTTGTCGTCCGCTTCTCAGGTGACTCCGGCGACGGTATGCAGTTGGCCGGAAACATCTTCTCAACCGTCAGTGCCACCGTAGGCAATGGCATCTCTACATTCCCCGACTATCCCGCTGACATCCGCGCCCCGCAAGGCTCGCTGACGGGTGTGTCAGGCTTTCAGGTACACATTGGCGCAGGAAAGGTATTCACGCCTGGCGACAAATGCGACGTGCTGGTGGCCATGAATGCCGCAGCATTGAAGACGCAGTACCGATATGCCAAGCCGGGCGCAACCGTCATCATCGACACCGATTCCTTCGGGCCGAAGGACTTGGAGAAGGCACAGTTCCAGACGGAGGACTACCTCGGTGAGATGGGCATCGACCCCGACCGCGTCATCCAGTGCCCCCTGACCACCATGGTGAAAGACTGTCTGGCCGATACCGGTATGGATATGAAGGCTATGATGAAGTGCCGCAACATGTTTGCGCTCGGACTGGTCTGCTGGCTCTTCGACCGCGACCTGAATCTCGTGGCTAACTTCCTCAAGGAGAAGTTTGCCAAGAAGCCCGCCATTGCCGAGGCCAATATCAAGGTGATTCAGGCAGGCTACGACTACGGCCACAACACCCATTCAAGTGCTGCCAACGTGTACCGCGTAGAGTCGAAGTACAAGGAGCCGGGCCGCTATATGGACATCACCGGCAACAAGGCCACAGCCTACGGACTGATTGCCGCCGCCGAGAAGGCAGGCCTTCGCCTCTATCTGGGCTCCTATCCTATCACGCCAGCCACCGACATCCTGCACGAACTGTCGAAGCACAAGTCGTGTGGCGTCATCACCGTGCAGTGTGAGGACGAGATCAGCGGTGCCGCCTCGGCCCTCGGCGCATCCTTCGCCGGCGCATTGGGCGTCACCTCTACCTCAGGCCCTGGCATCTGCTTGAAGTCCGAGGCTATGAACCTTGCCGTCATCATGGAACTACCAATGGTGGTCATCGATGTGCAGCGTGGCGGCCCTGCTACCGGCCTGCCCACGAAGTCAGAGCAGACCGACCTGCTGCAGGTGCTCTTCGGCCGTAATGGTGAGAGTCCCATGCCCGTGATGGCTGCCCTGAGTCCCACCGACTGTTTCGATGCCGCTTATCAGGCCAGTAAGATGGCACTGGAGCACATGACCCCCGTCGTGCTGCTCACCGATGCATACGTGGCCAACGGTTCGGGCGCCTTCAAACTGCCCGAGATAGCCAAGCTCGATGCCATCAATCCCCCCTATGTGCCCGAAGAGCTGAAGGGCAAGTGGACTCCCTACATGCGTGCCGAGAACGGCACCCGCTACTGGGCCGTGCCTGGTCGCGAGGGCTTTACCCATATTCTGGGCGGACTGGAGAAGGACTCGCAGACGGGCGCTATCTCCACCAATCCCGAGAACCATGACCTGATGACACGTCTCCGCCAGCAGAAGATAGCCAATATCCAGGTGCCCGACCTCGAGGTCGATGGCGATGCTGCCGATGCCGACCTGCTCATCGTGGGCTTCGGCTCTACCTACGGACACCTCCACTCGGCTATGGACGAGCTCCGTGCCCAGGGCAAGAAGGTCGCTTTGGCACAGTTCAAGTACCTGAACCCGCTGCCGAAGAACACCGCCGAGGTGCTGAAGAAGTACAAGAAGGTGGTGGTGGCCGAGCAGAACATGGGTCAGCTGGCCGCCTACCTCCGCATGAAGGTCGACGGCTTCGTGCCCTACCAGTTCAACCAGGTCAAGGGCCAGCCCTTCGTCGTAGAAGAGTTAGTGAATGCATTCGAGGACATCATCAAGTAATCGCTTCAGCGTTTTTACCAAGTGTAACGACTAAAAGTAGTAAAGTGTTATGAGTTATACAGCACAAGATTTCAAGAAAGGTCAGCCCCGTTGGTGCCCTGGTTGTGGCGACCACTTCTTCCTGGCTTCACTCCATAAGGCTATGGCCGAGATTGGCGTAGCCCCCGAGAACATTGCCGTCATCAGCGGCATCGGCTGCAGCAGTCGCCTGCCCCATTACATGGCTACCTACGGCATGAACACCATCCACGGTCGTGCTGCTGCCATTGCCACAGGTGCCAAGGTGGCCAACCCCGACCTCACCGTGTGGCAGGTCAGTGGCGACGGCGACGGCCTGGCCATCGGTGGCAACCACTTCATCCACGCCAACCGCAGGAACATCGACCTGAACATGATTCTGCTCAACAACCGCATCTACGGCCTCACCAAGGGCCAGTACTCACCCACATCGCCCCGTGGCTTCGTCTCGAAGTCGAGCCCTTACGGCACGGTCGAGGATCCGTTCCGTCCTGCCGAGCTCTGCTTTGGCGCCCGCGGTCACTTCTTCGCCCGTTGCGTGGCCACCGATGCCAAGGGTACTGTCGAAGTGCTCCAGGCTGCCTATGCCCACAAGGGTGCCAGCGTGACTGAGGTGCTTCAGAACTGCGTCATCTTCAACGACCACTGCCACGACATCGTCTATAACAACGAGGGTCGCCGCAAGAACGCCATCTACGTGCGCCACGGTGAGAAGCTCGTCTTCGGCGAGAACAACGAGTTCGGACTGGTGCAGCAGGGCTTCGGCCTGAAGGTTGTCGAGATAGGCAAGGACGGCTATACGCTCGATGATGTCCTTGTCCACGATGCCCACTGCGAGGACAACACCCTGCAGCTGAAGCTCGCGATGATGAGCCCCGAGGAGGGTTTCCCCATTGCCCTCGGCGTCATCCGCGATGTTGAGGCTCCCACCTACAACGATGCCGTCCACGCCCAGATAGCCGAGGTCAGCGCCCAGAAGAAGTACCATAACTTCACCGAGCTGCTTGAAACCAACGACATCTGGACGGTGCAATAACCCGTTGCCCCTTGACACGCAGAAGCCCTCCGCCAAAACGGGGGGCTTCTGCGTGTCAAGGGGTGGGGCTACGTCTTGTGGCTTGGCATCGACAGCGGCATGGCTCTTGATGCTTTCCGACAGGCTGACGTCCTGCTGCAGGCCAGCAACCGTCAGCCCACTGAAAGCAGAGTGGGGAAATAGTGACGGGCATTTCTTGTTTCAGTCACTACGCGTACCTTTTATATTAATAATTATTGGTGTCCGCTTATAATAATTGTTACTGTCCGTTAAACACAATTCATTGTTCTGAATTTGCTTTGTTATCTGTAGGTTCAGAAATTCGGACTAAATCTGAGCCCCTCAAATCTCACTATCCGCATGACACTACTCGCGCCACTCCCCTCCCCTCCAAGGCTAGGAGTGGTGTCTGTAATGTCTTGTCAGTGAAGAAGATAGCCCGCCCCCACACACACATCTTGCCTCCCTTTGGAGGGGAGACATGTGGGGCATTGTAATTCAGAGATTGTAGCTTTAGTGGGTAGTAATCATAATAATTGCACGGGGTGCATCCTAAGTCGTCATTCTGGTCTTGTCATTGGGCGATAGATACCCGTTCAACAGCCAGTCTTTTACCCCGTTTTCAGTCCGAAGCCTTCGGACTGCGAGTTTTTGGCCTTCGGACTATGAGTCCGACGGCCTCGGACTGCGAGTCCGAAGCCGCTTTGAACTGCGAGTCCGAACCCGTTCGGACTGATAGTTCAACTCGCGTTGAACTGTGTCGCTATGGTGCTTTTTGCTGTTTTCAGAGGCGGTCGAGAGCCTGCTGGATGTCGTCCAGCAGATCGTCGGCATCCTCAATGCCCACACTCAGTCGGATCAGGTCGGGTGCAATGCCGGCCTCGCGCAGCTGTTCGTCGCTCAGTTGTCGATGGGTGTGGCTGGCGGGGTGCAGCACGCAGCTTCGGGCATCGGCCACGTGGGTGGCAATGTTGATGAGCTGCAGCGAGTCCATCCACTTGATGGCAGTCTCGCGGTTGCCTTTCAGTCCGAAGGCCAGCACGCCGCACGAGCCCTGTGGCAAGTACTTCTGGGCGATGTCGTAATACTTGTCGGTGGGCAGTCCGCTATAGTGCACCCAAGCCACACGCGGGTCGTTGCTTAGGAATTCGGCTATACGCTGAGCGTTCTTGCAGTGCTGAGCCATGCGCAGGTGCAGTGTCTGCAGTCCCAGGTTCAGGAGGAACGAGTTCTGTGGTGCGGGAATGCTGCCCAGGTCGCGCATGAGCTGTGCCACCAGCTTCGTGGTGTAGGCCATCTTGCCAAACGCCTTGGTGTAGGTCAGTCCGTGGTACGAGTCGTCGGGCGTTGTCAGACCGGGGAAGGAGCCCTCCTCCCAGTTGAAGTTGCCGCTGTCCACCACAGCGCCGCCCACCTGTGTGGCCATGCCGTCCATGTACTTCGTGGTGCTGTGGGTCACTATGTCGGCCCCCCACTCGAAGGGACGGCAGTTCACGGGAGTGGCAAATGTATTGTCGACGATGAGGGGCACGTGGTTGCGATGGGCTATGCGTGCGAAACGCTCAATGTCGAGCACGGCGCAGCCAGGGTTCGAGATGGTCTCGCCAAACAGTGCCTTCGTGTTCGGACGGAAGGCGGCCTGTATCTCCTCATCGCTGGCCTCGGGGCTGACGAAGGTGCTCTCGATGCCCAGTTTCCGCAGCGTCACGTTGAAGAGGTTGTAGGTGCCGCCGTAAATCTCGTTTGAGGTCACGATGTGGTCGCCGGCCTCGCAGATGTTGAACACGGCAAAGAAGTTCGCTGCCTGTCCGCTGCTGGTCAGCACGCAGCCCACGCCGCCTTCCAGCGCTGCTATCTTCGCTGCCACGGCATCGTTCGTGGGGTTCTGCAGACGGGTATAGAAGTAGCCTTCCTTCTTCAGGTCGAAGAGCATGGCCATCTCGTCGCTGTTGTCGTACTTGAAGGTGGTGCTCTGAATGATGGGCAGTTCCACCGGTTCGCCGTTCTTGGGCTGGTAGCCTGCACGCACGCAAAGTGTGGCGGGCTTGAGTTTCTTTTCCATAATTATTTGTAAGTTTAGCAATTTGGGTGCAAAGTTACAACTTTTCTCGCACATACGAAACTATATTCAGGGAAAATGTTGCAGGGTGAAAGCGGTCGTTCCCGTCTGGCGTGCCAGGTGTATTGTTAAACTTCCATAACACTGGCGACGGACGTTTTGACTTTTGCCCACGGGCGTCGTCAAAAAGGAAGCAAGCATTACTATTAACACATCAATCAGTAGTTATGAGAAAAATTATCCTTTCATTGATGGCACTGTCGTGTCTGACGGTGTCAGCCCAGTTTGGTGCTCCCAGACAGAATCCCACGGTTCCTTCAGTAGTAGACAACGTCGTAGAGGACTTTAAGCCAGCAACGACGAATCAGGAAGGCCGTCAGTATCCGATGGTCAATTCGCAGCGCATGGTACGTGCACGGATTTCAGCCCCTCAGGCCACATTTGTTGGTCTCGACATCGCTGGCAAGATTTATGCTATGACCAAAGACGACAATGGCGTGTGGACTGGCACCTCCGAGCCTCAGGACGAGGGCTTCCACTATTATCAGCTGAACATCGACGGCGCCTCGGTGCCCGATCCTGGCAGCAAATACTACTATGGTGCCAGCCGTTGGGGCAGTGGCATCGACGTGCCTGCTGCCGATGAGGACTTCTATACCGTGAAGAATGTGCCGCAGGGGTCGGTCAACGAGGTCTACTATTGGTCGACGGTGACAGAGAAGATGCGCCACGGATACATCTACCTGCCCGCAGAATATTACGCCAACCCCACGAAGAAGTTCCCCGTGCTCTATCTGCAACATGGCATGGGCGAGAACGAGACGGGCTGGAGCGCACAGGGCAAGACGGGCATCATCATGGACAACCTGATTGCCGAGGGCAAGGCCGTGCCCTTCATCATCTTCATGGACAATGGCCTCGATGTCCGCAGGCCAGGCGATCCCGCTCCTGGACAGGGAGGCTTCGGAGGACAGCGCCCACAGGGACAGCGGCCGCAGGGCCAACGGCCACAGGGTGGCCCCCGACGTGGCTTTGGCGGCTTCAACGCGTTCCAGGACGTGCTGATAAAGGACATCATACCAATGGTTGAGAAGAACTATCGCGTCATTGCCGACCCGCAGCACCGTGCCATGGCTGGCCTTTCGATGGGTGGTATGCAGACTCACTCCATTACACTGGCCAACCCCACCACGTTTGCCTACGTGGGCATGTTCAGCGGTGGCACCTTCAACACGGAAGAGCTGAAAGACGCTGCCGATTTCAAGAGAACCAATAAGGTGCTCTTCATGAGTGCCGGTGGCAAAGAAACCCGCATGGCTGAGGGCGACAACAGCGTGGGGGCTGCTGCCAGCAATCTGAAAGCCATTGGCATCAACGCCCACAGCTATGTATCGCCAGCAACAGCTCATGAGTGGCAGACGTGGCGTCGCAGCCTATACCAGTTTGCACAGCTTATATTCAAATAAATGGGTTTTCGTTTTGCATTGTCGCTCTTTTTTTGTACTTTTGTGCCCTAAAACGCATTTTAACAACAAAGAGAAGAGAGCAATATGCAAGCAATCATACTGGCGGCGGGAATGGGCCGACGACTGGGAGAACTGACACGTGAGAACACAAAGTGCATGGTGGCAGTGAACGGCGTGCCGCTGATTGACAGGCTGCTGGGCCAACTGGCCCAGCAGCAGCTCAACAGAGTGGTCATAGTCGTGGGCTACAAAGGAAAGAAGCTGATGGAACACATTGGCCACCGCTACGACGACAGACTGAGGATAGAGTACGTAGAGAACCCCGTCTACGACCGCACGAACAACATCTACTCGCTGGCGCTGGCCAAGGAACAACTACAGGAGGACGACACGCTGCTCATCGAGAGCGACCTCATCTTCAGCGACCGGCTCATCCCGATGATAGTAGAGAGCTCGCAGCCCAACGTGGCTCTGGTGGCGAAGTACGAGAGCTGGATGGACGGCACCATGGTACGCATGGACGAGGAAGGGAACATCGTGAACTTCGTGTCGAAGGATGCCTTCAGCTACGATGAAGCGCAGTACTACTACAAGACGGTGAACATCTACAAGCTGAGCCGCGAGTTTGCACAGCAGAAGTACGTGCCGTTCCTCGATGCCTACACCAAGGCTGTAGGCTACAACGAGTATTACGAGAACGTGCTGCGCATCATCTCGTTGCTGAACTGCCGCGACATGAAGGCGCTGCCCATCGGCAGTGAGAGATGGTACGAGATAGATGACAAGCAGGACCTCGACATTGCCGAGGCCATCTTTGCCGACGAGCAGGATGTACTGCGGAAATACTACGGGCGCTACGGCGGCTTCTGGCGCTTCCCACAGATGCTCGACTTCTGCTATCTCGTGAACCCCTTCTTCCCCAGTCAAAGAATGAAGGATGAGCTGCGGGCCAACTTCGATACGCTGCTGACGGGCTATCCGTCGGGCATGAAGGTGAACACGCTCATTGCCAGCAAGTGCTTTGGTGTGAGCGAGCAGTATGTGGTGCCAGGCAACGGTGCCGCAGAGCTGATAAAGGTGCTCATGGAAGAGTCGGAGGGCAGGATTGGCTTCATCCGGCCTACCTTCGAGGAATATCCCAACCGCTACAACCGGGAATGGCACGTGACGTTCGTACCCCAGAACGCCGACTATCGCTATACGGCCGACGACCTGATGGCGTTCTTTGCCGACAAGGACATACGCCAACTGATGCTCATCAATCCCGATAACCCCTCGGGCAACTTCATCGCTAAGAAGGATGTGCTACGGCTGGCGCAGTGGTGCGAAGAGCGTGGTATCAGGCTGGTGGTAGACGAGAGCTTCGTCGACTTCAGCACAGACTACGCCACCAATTCGCTGCTGAGCGACGCTACGCTGGAGGCCTATCCCCACATGGCCGTGATGAAGAGCATATCGAAGAGCTACGGTGTGCCCGGACTGCGACTCGGCATCATGGCCTCGGCCGACACGCAACTCATTGCCCGCATTAAGCGCGAGGTGTCGATTTGGAACCTCAATTCCTTTGCCGAGTTCTTCATGCAGATATACAACAAGCACGAGAAGGACTACCTGCGGGCGTGCGAGAAGTTCGTGGCCGAGCGCGACGATTTCTATCGCCAGCTGCAACAGGTGCCCTTCCTGCGCGTCATGCCATCGCAGGCTAACTATTTCTTCTGCGAAGTGCTGCCCCCCTACAAGGCCAGTGAGATAGTGATTCACATGCTGAAGCACCACAATATTCTGACCCGCGACTGTAGCTTGAAGTCCGGTCTTGACCCCGGCAAGCAGTACATGCGCATTGCCGTGCGCAACCATGAAGACAATACGAGGCTGGTGGAAGGACTAATGAGAATAGGGAATGGAGAATGAGAAGTAAGCAATGACAGAGGTTTGTATCATAGGAGGGGGAAACCTCGGACACGTCATGGGCGGCTTCATAGCTGCACGGCCAGGCTTCCGTGTCACCATGTTGACCAGACATCCCGAGAAGTGGAGCAGGAAGCTCGTTATTGAGCAGCCCGACGGCTCCAGCCTTGTGGCGAGTCTGGCTGGTGTCACCAGCAATGTCGGGGAGGCAGTGAGAACTGCCGATGTGGTGTTGCTATGCTTGCCAGGGTATGCCATACGCGAGGCTCTGCTTTCCATCGTTGAATGCTTGAAAAATGGTGTTGCGGTGGGGAGCGTAGTGAGTAGCACTGGCTTCTTCATGCAAGCCTTCAACGTGCTGCCCCACGATGTAGCCCTGTTCGGATTTCAACGCGTACCCTTCATAGCCAGAACGCAGGAGTATGGCCACAGGGCACGCCTGATGGGGTATAAGGAGAGCCTGAGTGTGGCGGTGGAACAGACGGTGCACAAGGAAGAGTTGCGGCAGATGCTGGAGGCAATGACCGCCACTCCGACACAACTCCTCGAGAGCTACTACGAGGCCAGTCTGACCAACAGCAACCCGCTCCTGCATCCGGCCCGTCTCTACTCATTGTGGAAAGAGTGGCACGAGGGGGACGTCTGCAACAGCATACCATTGTTCTATGAGGAGTGGGACGATGTGGCATCACAATTATATATCGAGATGGACAGCGAGTTGCAGCGGATTTTGGCAGTGCTGCCCGTGAGGAAAGGCTGCATTCCCACCGTACTGGACTATTACGAAAGTATCGATGCGGCATCGCTGACCCGCAAGCTGCGCAGCATTGAGGCCTTTAAGGGCATCAAAGCCCCCATGAAGCCCGCCGGAGGAGGCTTCGTGCCCGATCTGCAGAGTCGCTACTTCACTGAGGACTTCCCCTTTGGACTTGACATCGTGCGGCGGATAGGCAGTGACCACGGTATCCCTACGCCCACTATTGATAGTATCAGCGACTGGGGAATGAGAATCACAAAGAGGATAGGAGCATGAATAAGATAGCGGCGGCATTGAACTATCTGTGGTTGCATGGCTATAAGTACAGGGCCGTGGAACGGCGCCACCGGCAAGTGGAACAGCGGCTGCTGCAAGAGCGGCGGCCCCTGCGTGTGGTCTTTATGGCCCTCGACCTGTCGCTGTGGCGCTATCAGCAGCTCTACGAGCTCATGGCCTCCGACCCGCGGTTCGAGCCCACCATCGTGCTGTCGCCGTGCCCCCTGAGGGAAGACCCCGATGGCGATGCCGAGAGCCTGCGCCGCTTCTTCCGCCAGAGAGACATTCCCTTTGTAGACTACGAGCACGGCAAGCCTGCCTTCGACATCCGCCGGCGGCTGAATCCCGATGTCATGTTCTACACTCAGCCCTACGAACACCTGCTACAAGACGCGCACGACTGCCGCCACTTCTACGACCTGCTGCTCTGCTACATGCCTTACGGCTTCTGGTCGAGCACAGGTAAACTGAGCTACGACCTGCACTTCCACAACATGGCATGGCGTCTGTACTACTCTACCGACCTGCATTTGCAGGAGGCACGGCGCGTGGCCACCAACAAGGGGCGCAACGTGAGGGTAGTGGGCTATGCCAATGCCGACGAATACCTGCGCCCCGAACATACGTCGCCGTGGAAGACGATGGTCGACGGCCGACCCCGCAAGCGCATCATCTGGGCACCCCATTTCTCCATCATCCCTGCCAACTCGGCATTCCATCCGCGTGGTAATTTCCTGTGGATGGCCGACCTGATGCTGACCTTGGCACGCGACTACAGCGACCGCCTGCAGATTGCCTTCAAGCCCCATCCCGCTTTGCTCACCCAGCTCTACCAGCACCCCGAATGGGGCAGGGAACGTGCCGATGCCTACTACGAGCAGTGGCGCACGATGGAGAACACGCAGATAGAGACGGGACAGTACATAGACCTCTTTATGACCAGCGATGCGATGGTGCACGACAGCGGCTCGTTTGCCGTGGAGTATCACTATTCGCAGAAGCCAGTGATGTTTGTGTCGCGCGACATGAAGCCCATCCTCGCGGCACTGAGCGAATTTGGCAAGCAGGCGTACGGTCTGCACTATATAGGAAAGGACAATCACGACATCCGCCAGTTTGTCGACAGCGTGGTGTTGGGGGGCAACGACCCCATGCGGCCTAAGCGCGAGCGGTTCTTCAACGACTATCTGCTGCCGCCTGGTGAGAAGAGCGTGGCGCAGAACATGCTCGATGATTTGGTGGAGAGTTTAGAGCTGAGAGTTTAGGGTTTAGGGTTTAGAGTTTAGGGTTGAGAGTTTATGGTTTTAAGCTGAGAGTTTAGACTTTATCGATGGCAAAGCGACAGGAGACACTGAAGGAAAAGACCGCGAGGGGACTGCTCTGGGGCGGTTTCAGCAATGGCTTGCAGCAGTTGTTGGGGCTTGTCTTCGGCATTGTGCTGGCCCGCAAGCTCAGCCAGGCCGACTATGGCATGGTGGGAATGCTGGCCATCTTCTCAGCCATTGCCGCCTGTATGCAGGAAGGTGGCTTCATTGCTGCCCTGAACCGCAGGAAAGAGGTGACGCAGCGCGACTATAACGCCGTGTTCTGGACGTCGGTACTCACCAGCATTGCCTTCTACCTGCTTTTCTGGTTTGCCGCCCCGCTGATAGCCCGTTTCTATGGCGAACCGCGGCTCACGGCGCTGGCCCGCTACTCGTTTCTCAGTTTCCTCTTCGTCAGTTTCAGCATTGCCCCCCGTGCCTACATCTTCCGCAACATGATGGTACGCCAGAGCAGCATTATCGCGCTTGTGTCGATGGCCCTCTCGGGTGTGGTGGGCATCGTCATGGCCTATCAGGGCTATGCCTACTGGGGTCTGGCCACTCAGAACATCGTCTTCACCCTCTCGGTGAGCGTGCTCAACTACTGGTTCTCGGGTTGGAGGCCTACGCTGAACGTCGACCTGAGCCCCATCAAGGACATCATCGGGTTCAGCAGCAAGCTCATCGTTACCAATATCGTCACTTCCGTCAACACCAATTACCTGTCGGTACTGTTGGGCCGTTACTACTTGGCTGCCGACGTGGGCAACTTCACCCAGGCCAACAAGTGGAACACCATGGGCCATTCGCTTATCACCAACATGCTCTACAGCATTGCGCAGCCCGTGCTGACGAAGACCGATGACGACCGTCAGCGCCAGAAGCAGGTGTTCCGCAAGCTGTTGCGCTTCACGGCGTTCGTCAGTTTCCCTGCCATGCTCACCCTGGCGCTCATCAGTGAGGAATTTATCGTCATCTTGATTACCGAGAAATGGCTTGCCAGTGCCCACATCCTGCGCGTCATCTGCCTTGCAGGGGCTGTGATGCCCGTCAGCTATCTTTTCTCCAACCTGCTCGTCAGTCGCGGCCGGTCGGCCACCTACATGTGGTGCACCATTGGCTTGTGCCTCACCCAGCTCTTAGGCATCGGGCTCTGTGTGCCCTATGGCATCAGCCACATGGTGGTGGTGTTTGCTGCGGTGAACATTGCTTGGCTGGCCGTGTGGTTCTGGTTCTCCCACAGCGAGATAAGCCTGAGCCTTCGCGAGGCTGTTGTCGATGTGGCTCCCTATGCCCTGCTGTCGGCAGCCATTGTCGTTGGCGTATGGTTCCTCACGGGCGACATCTCCAATGTCTACCTTTCCTTGGGCGTGAAGGTGGTGGCTGTGGGTGTGGCCTATTGTGCTGCCCTGTGGCTCCTTGGTTCCACTATCTTCCGCGAGACCATCGTGTTCATCACTAAAAAGAAGATTGAATGAAAAGCAACGCATACACCGCACCCCTCCCCCCTGGGGGCGCAGCAACGAAGAGGCGCGACAGCAACATGGAGTTGCTGCGCATCGTGGCCATGCTGCTGATTCTCGTCATACATGCCAGCTACCGTGCCTTGCCCTTTCCCGATGCTGCCGCCATCAATGCCAATCCCTCGTCGTCGCTGCTGCAGATGTTCTCGCGCAGTGCATCCATCATGGGTGTCGACCTGTTTGTGATGCTCTCGGGCTGGTATGGCATTCGTCCACGCTTCTCGCGCCTGGCCGAGCTTCTGTTCCAGCTGCTGTTCTTCGGCGTGCTTTGCTTGCTGGCAGAATATGCTGTGGCCGGCCAGATGCCCTGCTCGGCCATCGAGGCCGTGAAGACGGTGCTGCTGCTCGACGATGGCAGTTATTGGTTTGTGAAGTGCTACCTGGGGCTCTACCTCTTTGCCCCGGTGCTGAACAGCTTTGTTGAACATGCTTCGCGGCGCCAGTTCGCCACCACGCTTTGCCTCATCTTCGGTTTCCAGTTTGTCTTCGGATGGGTGTTTGAGGCCGTTACGTGGCTCAATGCCGGCTACTCGTTGCCATCGTTTATGTGCCTCTACCTGCTGGCCCGCTATATGCACATTCACCGTCCGGCGTTCACGCAGTTCAGCCGTCGCACCGACCTTTGCATCTGCCTGGGCATCGTTGTCGCAGTTACTGCCGTGGTGTTTGTGGCCCGCTGGAAGTTTGGCCTGGGTGGCGTGCTCTATTTCTACAACTCGCCCACTACCATCCTGTCGGCCACGTTCCTGTTGCTATTCTTCAGCAAGCTGTCGCTGAAGAGCCGTCTGGTGAACTGGGTTGCCATTTCGGCACTCGCCATCTATCTGACCCACAGCAACAATTTCCTCTACAGATACTACGACGGCTCCATCCAGAAGTGGTTCTACGGCGAGTCGCGCCTCACGTTCATCGTCTATGCCGCCTTGCTCATCGTGGCCGTGTTTGTGGGCAGCATCCTCATTGACAAAGTGCGACTGCTGCTATGGCGACTCATTACCTGTGGAAAAACGACATCAAAACCTCATAACTCCTGAACTTTTTTAGAAACTATGAAACATCCTGCCCTTAACGACATAGCCGTGCTGCTGCTCTTCTTCACTCGCAACGACACGTTCCAGCAAGTATTCAACGAGGTGAAGAAAGCCCGTCCCAGCCGCCTCTTCCTCTTCCAGGACGGCCCCCGTGGCGAGCGCGACATGGCTGGCATAGAAGCCTGCCGGCAGATAGTGAGCGACGAGAACATCGACTGGGAATGCGACGTTCACCGCAACTACCAGGAGCAAAACCTGGGGTGCATGGTGGCCGGCTACACCAGCCATCAGTGGGCTTTCTCGCTGGCCGAGAAGTGCATCGTGCTCGAGGATGACGTGGTGCCGTCGCAGTCATTCTTCCCCTTCTGCAAGGAGATGCTCGACCGCTACGAGAACGACGAGCGCATCACCATGGTGGCCGGATTCAACGTAGACGAACAGACGCCCGACATGCCCTACGACTACTTCTTTACCTCGGCCTTCAGCATCTGGGGCTGGGCCTCGTGGCGGCGAGTGGTTCAGCAGTGGGACAAGACGTACAGCTTCCTCGACGACCCCGAGGCCGTGAGCCAGCTCGACGCCCTCATTCGTCAGCGAGGCTACAGGAAGAGCTTCATTCGCATGTGCCGCGACCATCGCGACAGCGGACAGCCACAGTTCGAGAGCGTGTTCTGGGCCACGATGCTCTTCAACAGCGGCCTGGCCATCATGCCGTCGAAGAACATGATCAACAACATAGGTGCCTCAGCCGATTCGGCCCACTACTCCGAGTTCAAGACCATGCCGCGACGCCTGAAGCAGCTCTTCACCATGAAGCGCTACGACCTGCAGTTCCCCCTGCGCCATCCGCGCTACGTCATCGAAGAGGCGGGCTACTGGAAACGCATGTACAAGGCCAACGGGTGGGGCTATCCGCTGACGAAGGTGGGGCGCTCGATGGAGGAGCTGTGGCTGAACCTGCGCTACGGCAACTTCGCCTTCATCTTTAAGTCTGCTGCCCGCCGCTTCCGCATTGCCACGGGCAAGGAGAAGTTCAAATAGAGTAGGGGGGTGAAAAAGAAGCTCAACAAGCAGTGCATAGCTTGCTCTATTTTATTGCAGTCCGCAAAACACAACAAAGACAAATTCAGGACGTTGAGTTGTGTGTTTAGCAGAAAGCAGCTGTTTATGAGAAATCATAATAGAGCCGTTTCACCAGCGGCTCTATTTCCTTTGCCACCATCCCTTCTATACTCTCGCCCCTGCCCACACGCTGACGGACGTCGGTGCTTGAGATGTCGAGCAGGGGGGTATCCACCACGCACACGCCGGGGGGCAGGGTGGCGCGGTTGATGTCGTTGCCGCGGCGGGGATAGACCACTATTTCATAATGGCTCAGAATGTCGTCGGCCCTGTACCAATGGTGGAACAGCGCCCAGTTGTCGCCACCTATTAATAATATAAAGGTGTGCTGGGGGTAGTCCTGGCTCAGATGCTCCAGCGTGTTCCACGTGTAGGAGGGACGTGGCAGGTGCAACTCGTAGTTGGAGGCCACGATGCCCTCTTCGCCGTGCAGGGCTATGCGGGCCATCTGGTAGCGCAGCTGGTCGTCGAGCAGTTCTGCGGCGGGCTTCATCGGGTTCTGTGGCGACACCATCAGCCATACCTCGTCGAGCCACGCCTGTCGTCGTAGCTGTCGGGCCAGGGCAATGTGGCCTGTGTGGATGGGGTTGAACGAACCTCCGAAGATACCTATCCGCATGGTTGCTGGTGTTGTTTGTCGGTGTGTGTTGCGTTGGCAACGCAGCATACTGGACGGGCGGGTCAGGCGTTGAGGAAACGAGCGACCAGTCGGAGGGTCTCCTGTTTGGCTGTCTCCAGGTCGTCATTCACGATTGTGTGGTCGAACTGCGGTGCAAAGGTCAGTTCGTACTCGGCCTTGGCCAGGCGGTTCTCAATGGCCTCGGGGGTGTCGGTGCCACGGCCTTCGAGGCGGCGGCGCAGCTCGTCGATGGACGGGGGCTGGATGAAGAGGCTCATGGCCCGCTTGCCATAGAAGTGCTTGATGTTCACGCCGCCCTTCACGTCGACGTCGAACACCACGTTCTGTCCTGCCTCCAGTTGCCGTTCCACCTGTGCCTTCAGGGTGCCGTAGAAGCGGTCTTGGTAGACTTCCTCGTACTCCAGGAACTCGTCGTTCTCAATCTTCTTGCGAAACTCCTCGGGCGTCAGAAAGAAATACTCCACGCCGTTCTGTTCGGTGCCACGGGGTGCACGCGATGTGCACGAGATGGAGAAGTAAAGCTTCAGCTCAGGATGCTCCTGCATCAGCCACTGCACGATGGTCGACTTGCCGCTGCCGCTGGGGGCCGAGAAGATTATAAGCCTCCCCCGGTTCCCCCGAAGGGGGGAAGCTGCTGGCGCGTTCGGTGAGATGGTTTTGGGATTATTCATGGTTTCCTTTTATTCTTACGTTTCCAAATATCTGCCCCTTCGGGGGGAGTCGGAGAAGTGCTACAGCGCGTTGAGCACCTGCTCCTTGATCTGTTCCAGCTCGTCCTTCATCTGCACGACGATGTTCTGCATCTCGGCCAGGTTCGACTTCGAGCCGGTGGTGTTGATTTCGCGGCCCATCTCCTGGGCAATGAACCCCAGCTTCTTGCCCTGCCCGTGGCCGTTGGCCATCGTCTCGCGGAAGTAGGCCAGGTGGTTGGTCAGGCGCTGCTTCTCCTCGCTGATGTCCAGCTTCTCGATGTAGTAGATGAGTTCCTGCTCCAGGCGGTTCTTGTCGTACTCCACGCCGGGAATCTGCTGCAGGCCGTCCACGATGCGCTGGCGGATTTTCTCCACGCGGCTCTTCTCGTAGGGTTCTATCTCGGCAAGAAGGCGCTCAATGTTGTCAATCTTCTCGCTGAACTTCTTCTCGAGGGCTGTTCCCTCCTGGTTGCGGAAGTCGACCAGGGCCTTGAGGGCAGCGCTCACGGCCTGACGTGCGGCCACCCATTCCTCCTCGGTCAGCACCTCGGTGTCGCTCTTGGCCAGCACGTCGGGCATCCGCGTCAGCGTGTAGAGCCAGTCCTGCGGCTCGGGGATGCCTACGCGTTGGACTACGTCCTTCAGCTGGTGGTAGTAGTTCTCCACCAGGAGGGCGTTAATGGGGGTTGCATCCACGCCGGTGTCTTTCTCGATCCACAGGGCAAAGTCCACCTTGCCGCGCTCCACAGCCGTGGCTATCATCTGGCGTATCTCCATCTCCTTCTCGCGGTAGAGCGGTGCGATGCGTGTCTGAAGGTCAAGTTGCTTTGAGTTGAGCGACTTCACCTCCGCGTTAATCTTCTTGTCATTGTACACTACGACAGCCTTGCCGTAGCCAGTCATTGATTGTATCATTCTGGTTTGAAGTTTTGAGATATTTTGATTGTTGTTTGCTTTCTGCAATATAAATAGAGTCACAGACCTCCTGTATTGTTATTATTCATGTCTGCTTTTGTCTTGTCGAAAAGTCAGCTGCAAAAGTAACAAGATTTTCGCAGACGGCCAAAATTTAACGGTAATTCTTTCCCCGATTCGTTTTTTTTCGTTACCTTTGCGCTTTGTAAACAACCAACGACTCGTACAATGAAACCTACCCCTATCAAGAAAGAAATAGTAGACCGCCTCGTCAGTAATCTGGGTATCAAGGACTTTGCCAAGGCTACCATACGCGAAGTGAAGCAAGTGGCAGCACAAGCCGAGAAGGAGAGCGGCGTGGAATATATCAAGATGGAGATGGGCATTCCCGGTCTGCCTGCTGCTCAGGTGGGCGTCGACGCTCAGGTGAAAGCCTTGCGCGACGGCATAGCCCACTCCTATCCCGACATTCAGGGACTGCCCGAGCTGAAGCAGCAGGCATCGCGCTTCGTCAAGGCCTTCATCGGCATTGACATTGCGCCCGAGGGCTGCGTCCCTGTGTGTGGCTCCATGCAGGGAACGTTTGCCAGCTTCCTCACCTGTTCGCAAGCCGTGAAAGGCAAGGACACCGTGCTCTTCATCGACCCCGGATTCCCCGTGCAGAAGATGCAGCTGCAGGTGCAGGGCGTGAAGTACGAGACCTTCGACGTGTACGACTACCGAGGTGAGAAACTGGGCCCGAAGGTAGAGTCATACCTGAAGCGCGGCAACATCTGCGCCATCGTCTACTCTAATCCCAACAATCCCTCGTGGGTGTGTCTGACGGAGAACGAACTGCAGGCCATCGGGCGCCTGGCCACCGACTACGATGTCATCGTGATGGAAGACCTGGCATACTTCGCCATGGACTTCCGACAGGATCTGAGCGTGCCCTTTGAACCGCCATACCAGCCCACCGTGGCACGATATACCAACAACTACATGCTACTCATATCGGGCAGCAAGGCCTTCAGCTATGCTGGCGAGCGCATCGGCGTGACGTGTATCAGCGACCAGCTGTTCCACCGACACTTCCCCGACCTGGCGCAGCGCTATGAGGGACTGCCCTTCGGACTTGTGTTCAGCACTCGTATGCTCTACGCCCTGTCGTCGGGCACCAGCCATTCGGCACAATATGCCCTGGCCGCCATGATGAGGGCTGCCTGCGACGGCGACTACCGCTTCCGCGACGAGGTGAAGGTCTACGGCGACAGGGCACGTAAGCTGAAAGAGATATTCTTGCGCCACGGATTCCATGTGGTCTACGACCGCGACCTGGATCAGCCCGTGGCCGACGGCTTCTACTTCACCATTGGCTACAAGGGCATGACCAGCGGACAACTGGCCCTCGAGCTGATGTACTATGGCGTCTCGGCCATCTGCCTCATCACAACAGGCAGCCATCAGGAGGGCCTGCGCGTATGCACATCGTTCATAGAAGACCACCAGTACGCCCTGCTCGACCAGCGCATGGCCGTCTTTGCCGAAAACAACCAGGCATAGCCATTCGGCGCGGTATGCCCTTAGCGCGGTTTGCCTCAGCCCTGGTTCGTGCGGCTCGGTTTGCCCGCGCCGAAAATAAAAAGAATAGAAAATGGAAGATTTCATCCACCTACACGTCCATACATACTACAGCATCCTCGACGGCCAGTCGAAGATAGAGAATCTTGTCAACAAGGCCATCGCCGACGGTATGCGCGGCATGGCCATCACTGACCACGGCGATATGTTCGGTGTAAAGGAACTTCACGACATCTGCGTCGGGGTGAACAAGAAACGCCAGAAAGAAGGACTGGAACCCTTCAAGCCAATCTTCGGATGCGAGATGTACGTGTCGCGCCATGGCTCGAAGTCGTTGCGCCGAGGCAAGGAGGACCAGAGCGGCTATCACCTCATTGTGCTGGCAAAGAACCAGAAGGGGTATAAGAACCTCATCAAGCTGGTGAGCCGCTCGTGGGTTGACGGCTACTATATGCGCCCCCGCACCGACCGCGAGGACTTGGAGCGCTATCACGAGGGACTCATCGTCTGCTCGGCCTGCATTGCCGGCGAGGTGCCCAAGAAGATACTGAACGGCGACATGGCCGGAGCACGTGAGGCCGTGGAGTGGTATCACCGTGTCTTCGGCGACGATTACTATCTGGAACTGCAGCGACATGAGGTGACCGACCCTGCCATACGTGCCAATCGCGAAACCTTCCCCATGCAGCAGCAGGCTAATAAGGTGCTGATAGAACTGGCCCGCGAATACGGCATCAAGCTCGTCTGCACCAATGACGTGCACTTCGTCGACCAAGAGAACGCCGAGGCACACGACCACCTCCTCTGCCTCTCCACAGGCAAAGACCTCGACGACCCTTCGCGAATGCTATACTCGAAGCAGGAATGGTTCAAGACCAAGGCAGAGATGAATGCCATCTTCAGCGATGTGCCCGAAGCACTGAGCAACACGCTCGAGATACTGGACAAGGTGGAAATCTACTCACTTGACCACGACCCCATCATGCCCTTCTTCCCCATACCAGAATCGTTCGGAACAGAGGAGCAGTGGCGCCAGAAGTTCACCGAGGAAGACCTCTTCCGCGAGTTCACTTCCGACGAGAACGGTGAGAACCCCTTGCCACGCGAGGAGGGCGAGAAGAAAATCAAGAAGCTGGGCGGATACGACAAAATCTACCGCATCAAGTTCGAGGCAGACTATCTGGCGCTTCTTGCCTATAAAGGAGCGAAGGTACGCTATGGCGAGCACTTGACACAGGAAGTGGAAGACCGCATACGCTTCGAGCTGCACATTATGAAGACCATGGGCTTCCCAGGCTACTTCCTCATCGTGCAGGACTTCATCAACTCTGCCCGCGATGAGCTGGACGTGATGGTGGGGCCAGGACGTGGCTCAGCCGCAGGATCGGTGGTGGCCTATTGCCTGGGCATCACCAAGATCGACCCGCTGAAGTACGACCTGCTGTTCGAGCGATTCCTGAACCCCGACCGCATCTCGCTACCCGATATTGATACCGACTTCGACGACGACGGACGGGGCCGCGTGCTGAAGTGGGTAGAGGACAAGTATGGCCACGAGAACTGCGCTCACATCATCACCTATGCATCGATGGCTACGAAGAACAGCATCAAGGACGTGGCCCGCGTCGAGAAAGTGCCGTTGGCAGTCAGTAATGCCCTTTGTAAGGCCATCCCCGACCGTCTGCCCGACGGCATGAAGATGAACCTCCCCAATGCGATAAAATGTACACGGGAGCTACAGGAGGCCGAGGCCAGCAACGACCCTGCCCTGGCCAACACCATCAAGTATGCCAAGATGCTGGAGGGAACCGTCCGTGGCACCGGCATCCATGCCTGCGGCTTCATCATCTGCCGCGACCCCATTAGCGACTGGGTGCCAGTCAGCACCGCCGACGACCCCGACTTCAAGGACACGAAGACCAACTGCACGCAGTACGACGGACACGTCATAGAGTCGACAGGCCTCATCAAGATGGACTTCCTCGGCCTGAAGACTCTCTCGGAGCTGAAGGAGGCCTGCGCCAACATCAAGCAAACGCTAGGTATCGACGTCGACCTGGATAATATTCCCATTGACGACCCCAAGACCTACCAGCTCTACCAGCAGGGACGCACCGTAGGCACGTTCCAGTTCGAGTCGGCAGGTATGCAGAAATACCTGCGCGAGCTCCATCCCACCGTGTTTGAAGACCTCATCGCCATGAATGCCCTCTACCGTCCCGGACCTATGGACTATATTCCCTCGTTCATTGCCCGCAAGAACGGCCGCGAGGAAATCAAGTACGACATCCCATGCATGGAGAAATACCTGAAGGACACCTACGGCATCACCGTATATCAGGAGCAGGTGATGCTGCTCAGCCGTCAGCTGGCCGACTTCACCCGTGGCGAGAGCGATGCCCTGCGCAAGGCAATGGGTAAGAAGAAGAAAGACATCGTCGACGCCATGCGCCCCAAATTCATTGAGGGAGGCAAGCGTAACGGCCACGATGAGGCCGTGCTTGGCAAGATATGGGCCGACTGGGAGAAGTTCGCCTCCTATGCCTTTAACAAGAGCCACGCTGCCTGCTACTCGTGGGTGGCCTACCAGACGGCCTACCTGAAGGCCAACTATCCTGCCGAGTTCATGGCAGCCATTATGACCCGCCGCCGAGACCAGATTTCTGAGATAACGAAGCTCATGGACGAGTGCAAGCAGATGGGCATTGCCACACTGGGCCCCGACGTGAACGAGAGTTACCTGAAGTTCGGCGTGAACAAAAAGGGTGAGATTCGCTTCGGACTGGCTGCCATCAAAGGCATGGGCGATGCTGCTGCTGAAGCCATCATCCGCGAGCGGGAGCAGAACGGCCCCTACAAGAGCATCTTCGACTTCGCCCAGCGTGTCAGCCTGAGCAACGTCAACCGCAAGGCATTCGAGAGCCTGGCACTCAGCGGCGGTTTCGACTCGTTCGGCATCCGGCGTGAGAGCTACTTTGCCGAGAATGCCAAGGGCGAGGTGTTCCTCGACTCCCTGGTGCGTTTCGGACAGAACTATCAGCAGGCCAAAGCCGAACAGCAAAACTCGCTCTTCGGTGCCTTCGACGACATTGAGGTTGCCACGCCGCCCATTCCGAAGACCGATGTGCGCTGGAGCGACATAGAGCGTCTGAACAAGGAGCGCGACCTGGTGGGGATATACCTCTCGGCTCACCCCCTCGATGAATACAAGGTGGTGCTCGACAACATCTGCAATGCCCGCTGCGACGAGCTGGCCAACCGTGGCGCAGCCCTCAGCGACCGTGATGAGGTGAAGCTTGGAGGTGTCGTTACAGGCATTCAGTCGCGCTTCGGCAAGAACAATAAGCCGTGGGGCATCGTCACGCTCGAGGATTTCAATGGCTCGGGCGAGTTGGCCCTTTTTGGCGACGACTGGCTGAACCTGAACGGCAAATTCATCGAGGGCGCTGCAGTCTTTGTAAGGGGAAAGATGCGCCCCAGATTCTATAACACCGAAGACAAGGAACTGAAGGTGACGAGCGTGGAGCTATTGCAGTCGGTCAAAGAGAAGATTATCGACCGCATCACCATTTCGCTCAATAACGATTTGCTCACTGAAGATGTCGTGACTGAACTGGTCGAGCTGGTTCACGAGCATCCAGGCAATACGAAGCTCTTCTTCCTCCTGCGTGACGGCACGGGCAAGAATCACGTCCTGCTGCACTCGAATGGCATCCAAATTGACGTTCGCTACCAGCTCATCGATTACATTGAACACACGAAGGGATTAGAATATACTCTTAACTGATGCGTGAAGTCGCACTTTTTACTAACCAATAAATAAAGAAAGGACAAAACAATGGAACTAACAATCACAAGCGAGAATTTCGAGTCGTTGAAGAACGGACAGATGCCTTTAGTTGTTGACTTCTGGGCAACATGGTGCGGCCCGTGCCGTATGGTGGCCCCAATCATCAGCGAGATGGCTGAGAAGTACGACGGACGCATTGCCGTGGGCAAGTGCGACGTGGAGGATGACGGCGACTTGGCCGAGCAGTTCGGCATTCGCAACATCCCCACCATCCTGTTCTTCAAGAACGGCGAGCTGGTAGACAAGATTGTGGGCGCTATGAACAAGCAGAAGTTCGAGGAGAAGTTCGAGTCGCTGCTGTAGTCGATACTAATCAAAGAGCTTTGAACGACTATGGCAAGCATCGACGAAGAGCTGTTGCTCGATGAGGAGGACGACCGCCGCGAACGTGCGTTCATCCGTGAGCAGCTGCCACAGGAACTGAAGGAGAAGTACTCCGACGAGCAGCTCCAGTGGATGCTTGACACCATTGTGAGCTACTACTACGAGAGCGGCATCCTGGAAGATACCATCGATGACGACGAGGTCGACATCGACTTGGAGCAGGTGGCGCAGTACGTGTGCCAGCAAGCCACGGCCGACGGCATGGCTCCGCTCGATGCGCAGGAGGTGCGCTTTGTGGTGGAGGCCGACCTTGACTATCAGGAGCAGAACCTGTAGCCGACGGGCCGGCGAGCCTGTAAAGTCCGGGCCATCTGTCTGAATAGTCCGACCGCCATGCGAGGGGAAGTATGCCCCTGCATGGCGGTCGGTTGCATGTCTGTGCCTGCTGCAGGCCTGACGCACGTTACTTCTTGATTCTGTACAGGCGGAAGGTGCGGGCTGGCAGTTGGTCGGCCAGCACCGTGTTCTTCTTCTCGGCCTGGCAAGCCAATGAGCCCGGCTGTGGCGTTATTCTCTCGGGTTGGTCGAGTGTGTTCTCGTCGGTCATGGGGCCGTTGTGGCTCAGGGTGAGCGTCTGTGCGCTGCGTTCGCCCTTCATCCCCAGCAGGTTCAGCTTGATGTCCTGTGGCTGTGCCGAGGTGTTGATGACCTTCACTATCACCTCGCCTGAGTCTTTATCGAAGACGGCCGATGCGAACAGCCCGTCCTGTCCGTCCTGTCCAGCCACCGGCTGTCCGTTCATGGTGAGGCTGAGTACGTTTGTTCCTTTGTTCATGGCATACATCTGCTGCACATAGTAGCTCACGCTCTTGAACATGCGCAGGTTGTCGTACCATATCATGTCTGGGCGCCATTGCCATCCGTCCACATGTGCGAAGAGCGGTGCGTAGGTGGCCATCTCCACAATGTCGGCGTTGCGCTCCAGGTCGGTCATGAATGCTGCCTCGTAGAGGCTTGTCTCAAAGTGGTTCCACTTCTTTCCTTTTCCGTGGCAGGCATACTCTCCGGCGAACACCTTCGGGCCCTTTCGCGGATAGCTCTCGTAGCGCAGTCCGTGGCTGAGGAACCACTCCTCGGGGCGATAGAAGTGCTCGTCCACCAGGTCGGCCTTCAGGTTGCGCATGGCCTCCCATCCCTTGTCGAACATCTTTCCTTCCGAGTCGGGGCCGCTGGTGCCCACTATCTTGACGTTGGGGTACTTGGCCCGTATGGCATCGACGAAGGGCTTCAACCGGTCGAAGTAAGGCGTGTCCCACTGTTCGTTGCCCACGCCGATGTACTTCAGGTTGAAGGGCTGCGGATGTCCCATGTCGGCACGCACCTTGCCCCACTTCGAGTCGGCCGGTCCGTTGGCGAACTCAATCAGGTCAAGGCAATCGTCGATGTAGGGCTGCAGCTCGTCCACAGGCACGTGGGCATCCTCGCTGTTGTTCTGGAACTGGCAGGCCAGTCCCACGCTGAGCACTGGCAGTGGCTCTGCGCCGATGTCCTCGCACAGTTGGAAGAACTCAAAGAATCCCAGTCCGTAGCTCTGGTAGTAGTCGGCGAAGTAGCGGTGGTCGAAGGTGTGCTCCCATCGGTTGCCGTTCAGCGGGCGGTTCTCCACCGGCCCCACTGAGTTCTTCCACTGGTAGCGCGTCTCCAGATCGGTGCCTTCCACTATGCAGCCGCCGGGGAAGCGGAAGACGCCCGGGTGCATATCCTCCAGCGCCTGTGCCAGGTCGCGGCGCAGACCGTTCTCGCGGCCCTTGTAGGTGTCTTTGGGAAAGAGCGATATGTGCTCGAGCGCCACGGGCTTGTTGCTGCTGAGGAAGATGCGGAGCTGTGCGCGTGGTAGCGTGGTGCGTGGCGTCAGCACCACCTGATATTTCTTCCACTCGGCCGAGTTGACGTCAATCTTCACCTCGGCCATCTCCTGACGCTCGCTCATGGTGCTCTCGTCAATCAGCTGCACGCGTATTTGCGAGGCGCCCTTCGGAGCCTTGGCCCATACCGAGAAACGGTAGTCCTTCCCCTTCTCCACGCCAATGCCGAAGTAGCCTTCGTTCTGCAGTCCCGTGCGGCGGTGGGGGTGGTTGGGTGCCGAGAGCACCACATAGTGGGGACAGCGCTCGAAGGGGCCGTCGTCCTCCAGTTCCACGTCGCCGAACACCCTCCAGCCCATGAAGGCCTGCGGGAACTCGAACGAGCGGTTCTTCACCAGTTCGCCATAAAGACCGCCGTCGGCGGCATAGTTGATGTCTTCAAAAAAGAGTCCGTACATGGTCGGTTGCACCTCAGCACCGAGGCGCTGGGTCTTCACGTCCATCACATGCTGGGCCTGTGCCGTCATGGCGGTCGCCACGGCCAGAGTGCAAGCTAATCGCTTAAAAATAGCCATCATAATTCTTGATTTATAATAATAGATAGTAATATATTTTGCAAAATTAGTTAAAAGTTTGCATCGGAGCAAATGAAATCCAAAGAAAAGCATTACTTTTGTAACTCTTTAACGAAGTATTTTATAATTTGGTTTACGCAATGAAGACGATTCTAGTAGCAGAAGACAACGACAGCAACTACATTCTGATGACCTACATCCTGAAGCACGACTATGCCTTTCAGCGTGCCAAAAACGGTCAGGAGGCCGTGGACATGGTGAGGTCGGGACACTTCGACCTGGTGCTGATGGACATGAAGATGCCGGTGATGGACGGGCTGCAGGCTACCAAAGCTATCAAGGAGCTTTTCCCCGAACTGCCTGTCATAGCCCTTACTGCCAATGCCTTCGAGAGCGACCGCCAGCTTGCCCTTGAAGCCGGATGCAACGATTTCCTGTCAAAACCCGTCAACAGTGCCAAGTGCCTTGAGACCATTGCCAAATTCATAGGGAAGTAATCACAACACAATGGTATACAACATATTCAAGGGGCTGGGGATAGCCCTCGTCACCCCCTTCAAACAAGACGGTTCGGTAGACTACGAATCACTGCTGCGCCTTGTCGACTATCAGCTGGAGAACGGCGCCGACTTCTTCTGCATCCTTGCCACCACGGGCGAGACACCCACGCTGACGGCCGAGGAGAAGCAGCGCATCAAGGACCTGGTGGTCGACAAAGTGCAGGCCCGCGTGCCCATACTCATGGGCTGCGGCGGCTATAACACTGCCGACGTGGTGCGCCAGCTGAAGGAAGGCGACTTCAAGGGCATCGACGGCGTGCTGAGCGTCTGCCCCTACTATAACAAGCCATCGCAGGAAGGACTCTATCAGCACTTCAAGGCCATAGCCGCAGCCACACAGCTGCCCGTGGTGCTCTACAACGTGCCTGGCCGTACAGGAGTGAACATGAAGGCTGAGACCACCGTCAGGCTGGCCCGCGACTGCCAGAATATCGTTGCCATCAAGGAGGCCAGCGGCAATCTGGAACAGGTGGACGAGATCATCAAGAACAAACCGCGCGACTTCGACGTCATCTCGGGCGACGATGCCCTCACCTTCCCCATGGTCAGCTGCGGCGCCGTGGGCGTCATCAGCGTCATAGGCAATGCCCTGCCGCGTGAGTTCTCGAAGATGATACGCCTGCAGATGCGTGGCGAATACGACCCCGCCCGCAAGATTCACCACCGCTTCACCGACCTCTTCTCGCTGCTCTTCGTCGACGGCAACCCCGCAGGAGTGAAGGCCATGCTCCACGAGATGGGATTTATCGAGAACGTGCTGCGGCTGCCCCTCGTGCCCACTCGCATCACCACCCGCCAGCGCATGAGCGAGATTATGAAGGAGCTGAAAATCTGACGACATCCCTTCCACTGCCCCCGCCCACAGACGGCGGCCCACTGCGTACATGGAGAAGTGCCGCCTCTACACCCGCATAATTTTGTTTCTGGCATCACCATTTATCTCCGCATCGGGCATGGGAGATGACAGCTAATGAAGCCTCAACTGACTTCAAAAGTGTTTCGGGGCCGCTGAACTAATGGTTCAACGGCCCCGAACTAATGGTTCAGCGGCCCTGAACTAGTTGTTCCAAGCCCCTTGAAACTATTTAGGGTGTTACGCAATCATTGAAAGCATTGACGGAAGAAGGCTCATTGCGTAATCCTTGTGCCGAACTCACGTGGCGTTTATTGCGCTGGACGTACGAACCCCTTGCTGCGCCACTTTCCTGAGCGCCACCGACGCAGGAGTATGACGCCGCGGATGTTCTCATCGAGGGCGAAGCCAATCCACATGCCCACCAGTCCGTAGCCCAGTGGGATGCCGATGACGTAGCTCAGGCCTACGGCAATGCTCCACTGGAAGATG
>JAILPA010000029.1 GCA_024690505.1 Prevotella sp. | reverse complement strand
TGCGCAGTCTCCCAACGAGTTCGAGAGTGATGGCGGCCCCGCCCTTGGCGAGATGATTCCTCACGGCAAGAGCTACGTGTGGCTGAACGGTAAGAACGAGACCATCAAGTTCCAGGCTGCCGTGAACCAGACCATCAAGATTGGTGTGGAGAGCCACGCTGTGGCACGCGACAAGAAAGGTGAGGCCCGCGGTATCTCACTGACCACCAGCGCCGGCTCATTGGAGCTGACGAAGGGCAATGCCGTTCCCACTTACTACACCGAGTGCGAATGGAACCTGACGGGCGACGAGGGCGCCATTGCTGACATCACTCTGAAGAGCACGAACGGCTGCCACATCTACTACATCATAGTGGGTGAGGGTGACGATCCCAATGCCAACAAGACGTCGGTGAGTTACATCACTGCCGGCGACGCTACACAGGAAGTGGCCTACCAGACAATGGTAGCCGACGAGACGCTGAACGTCACCGTGCTGGACGCCACCACGCTGACAGCTGAGCAGCTGGCACCATTCAGCGCCAACGTCATCAGCCCGGCACTCCCCGCCGACAATGCCGGTGTGGCAACGCTGAAGCAGGCACTGGCCTTCTATCCCATCGTCAACCTCAACGCCAACCTGTATGCCGCTTGGGGCTACGGCGAAGCTTCCGAGACCCTGCCCATCGCCTTGGTGATGAATCAGAAGCATGAGCTGCTCTCAGGCCTCAATCCCGAGGAAGACTTCCAAAACGATGGCGATAACATCATCCTCCAGCTGTCTGAGGCTTCCGGCCTGCAGGCCATTAAGCTGGGCGATTACTTTGCCGGCGACGTCATACCCCTCGTAGATGGAAACGACCCTGAGGTTGCCCTGGCACATGTCCACAACCCATATCACAACGCTTACATTTACATTCCCTTTGCCGATGATGCCACCGCACAAGGCAAGCTGGTGCTGATCAACGCCATCGATATGGCCAAGGGTTCGAAGAGCGAGATTACCAAGGCTCCCGCCCCGAAGATCAACCTCTCCTACAAGAACCTGAACACCAACATTGAGCTGGCTATGGCTTCGAGCACGCTGCCTAAGTCTCAGATATTCTACACCCTCGACGGCACCGACCCCACCGAGCAGAGCAATCTCTACACCGACATGCTGAACGTGGACAAGGAGACGGTGGTCAAGGCTGTGGCCATTGCCGAAGGTTACCTGCTGAGCACCATTGCAACCGACACCGCCAAGATCTACGCACAGCCCGCTACGCCCGTTATTGCCAAGCAGTATGATGAGAATAAGACCGTCGTCACGCTGACCTGCGATACCGAGGGTGCCGACATCTGGTACAACTTCCAGAGCGTGGAGAACGACACCGTGAAGTCGATGAAGTACACCGAGCCGCTCACCTTCACTCTGCCCGCTGGCATCACCGTCTTCTCAGTAGCTGGTGGCATGGTATACTCAGAGTCTGCTTCCGACAGCATCTTTGTGAAGAACCCCACTGTGCGCCAGGACGTCCTGGGCCACTTCGATGCCAATTCCAAGGAATGGCAGATGGGCGGCAGCGGCAGCACCGTCTACTACTTCTCATGGGGTAAGAGCGCCCGCAGCATTTACGACACCAACGCCGAGCCTATCGGCACTGATGTTGACCCCGAGACGGGCGACGAGAAGTCCATTTATCCTGAGCTTGACTACGAATACTACGTCCCCGCCCTTGAGGAAGAAGGCTACGCACCCCAGTGGGAAGTGAAGTCGAAGGGTCAGGTGATGATATGGCAGAGCCTCAGCGCTGGCAGCGACCCAGGCAATGGCGAAGGCTACAACCCCGAGACGACGGGCGACATCCTGCCTTATGCTAAGATTACGAACAACGACATACAGTTTGGCGGCAAGACCAGTGGTGAGCCCTGCACAGGCGCCATCCAGAGCCTTAACAAGTATCAGGGACCATTCGACGTGGTGACTCACGTAGGTACCGCTGCCGGTGGCGACAACGTAGGCCGTATGCTCGTAGAGGTGTCGACCGACAGCATCACATGGACAGCTCTTGGCGAAGAGATGAACACCTCGAAGGTGAAGCGCTTATGGAAGACCTACACCCGCAGCTACAACGAGGCCGACGAGGTCTACGTCCGCGTGACCCAGGCCGGAGGCGGCGCCAGCGTGCAGATCTACGACATCTTCATCCTGAACGAGGGAGAGACATCGAAGGAGCTGAAGAATCAGTACATCGAACAGTTCATGAAGTACACCAATGGCATCAGCGACGTTCGCAGCAATGCTACCACCGCCAATGCCGGTATCTACAACCTGAACGGCTCGCGCCAGCAGTCGCTGCGCCGCGGCGTGAACATCGTGGTGCGTACCGACGGCACCGTGCAGAAGGTACTGGTGAAGTAAGTCCCCCACCCTTTCAAGAGCCAAAAGAAGAACCGGCAGGAGTCAATGTTCCTGCCGGTTCTTCTTTTTGGTATCTGCCAGACTCCTACCGTTACTCCCCAGCTACTATCTTTATCTCCTCAGCCACAATCTCAGCAATGCGGCGAGCGCCCCTGGCGTTGGGATGAATACCATCGGAGAGCATCTTATCGCTGTCGCCAGCAAACATGGTATGCAGGTCGATGACGTGCAGGCCGTAGCAGCGGGCCACTTCCTGTTGGATGGGGATGATGCCGTTCACGATGACCGAGTCGCTGATGTTCCAAGTCGACTTAACGGCAGGGATGGGGGTGCAGAGGAATATCTGGGGCTTAGCAACAGCGGTCTGCGACTTGGTTTTTTTCGACTTCTTGCCCTTCTTAGCGGGCTGGGCCAGGTCGGGGCGCAGAGTGAGAATCATCTGCTCCAGGTCCTGACGGAACTCCTCGCCATACTGCCAGTTCTCGGGCTTCGAGTCGTTGGTGCCCAGCTTGATGATGACGACGTCGGGACGGAAGGCCTGCGCATCGCGCCATGCCAGTTCGTTCATATAGGGATGGTCGCCCTTGTTCAGCATGGTGCGCGAGCTCAGACCGAAGTTCTTCACCCAGTAGCTCTCGCCCAAGAGTTTCTGCAGCTCAGCAGGATAGCCGTGGGCAGTGGCCATATCGATGCCGTGGCCGTCGGTGATGCTGTTGCCTATGCAGGCCACGCGGATGGCATCGGGCTTGGGCGAGGGGTGTGCCTTCAGCCAGTTGCCGATGTCGGTCAGCATCTGGTCGTGGTACTTGAACCATGTTCCGAAGCCGAAGCCATGATCGCCCGAGGGATAGATGTACATGGTGCATTCGTTGCCGGCATTGCGCATGGCGGAATAGTAGGCCACGGCGTTGGTGACGGGCGGCACCAGAGGGTCGTCATTGGCCGTGATGATGAGTGCCGGTGGCGTGAGGTGGCGGCGCACGGCGTTCTGCGTGCTGTATTCCTTCACCAGCGCGGGATTCTTGTGGCCCTCCTCGCCCAGGAAGTTGATGCACGACCACCTGTGCGACAGGCGTGTGTCCATTGATATGACGGGATAGAAGAGGATGGAGAAGTCGGGACGGACGTCGAACTCTGAGAGTGTTGAGATGACCGATGCCAGGTGTCCACCAGCCGAGAAACCCATGATGCCCACGTCGTGGGGATTGATGCCCCAGACGGCAGCCGAGTCGCGCACTGTGCGTATGCCCTGCTCCACGTCGCCGATAGGCTTGCTGCGGTCGCCGTGAGGCAGACGGTAGTTCACCACGAAATAGGCTATGCCCTGAGCGTTCAGCCACTCTGAGGCCAGATAGCCCTCGTGGGTGTTTGACAGCATGGAGTAACCGCCTCCTGGGACGCCTACGATGGCCTTTCCTGAAGGTGACTGCGGCAGGAAGCACACCATCTGCGCCGTGCCATCGGATGTGAGGTTCAGTGTGAATTTACGTGCTGTCTGTGCTGTTGCCGCCAGAGCGAGCAACAGCAAGGCCAGCGCCATCAACGGGCGCAGATGGGCCCTAGCTTTCGTTTCGTTGTTCATGTCGGTAAGTATTAGGTTAGTGAATGCCAAACAATATGTGCGAGTTGGCAAATATACGAATTATTTGGATATTGGCAAAGAAAAAACAAAAGAAAATGGCTGAAAAGAGCAATCACAATGGCCACATGATGATGAACTTGTCCTTCGCACCAGTTATATTCCTATAATATTATATTGCTGTCAAACAAACATCGCAATAGTTTGATCGGCGCGAAAGAATGTCAGGAAAATTCTAATTTCCAAAAAATTGCCGTACGATGGGGTTTTTGGAAAAGCACCGCTTTGAGGGTGGAAAAGGACAGCTTTCTGACCCGAAAAGCGGTGCTTCTCCACCATCGAAGCAGTACTTCCATATTGACGGCCACTACCCGTGTAAAGATAATTCACAATTGACACCAGTCTTGCAGAGTCCATCGCTCTCCACTCCTTTCAAGCGGAAAGGCTACGGGCAGGCTACTGAAGGTCGGGAATGGAGGGAAGTTCTATAAAGAGTCCGCCGTTGGTCTCACCTCCTTTTGAAGGGAGGGGAGACCAACGGCGCCTGGTTATTCAGCGATTACTAAGTTTTAGCGGACAGTAATAAATTAAGAAGTCCTTCATTCATGTCTCGAACAGATTGACACAAAAGGAAGTGCTTCCTAAAACCCAACCTATCCGAAGTAGCCTCCGTCGCCCTGTTGCTGGTCGTAGCTGGAGCCGTCGAAGCAGTGGGTGCAGACGTGTTCCTTGGGCAGTCCGATGCTCTCGATGAGGTCTTCCAGGCGGGAGAACTTCAGGCTGGTGAGTCCCAGTCGTCGCGACATCTCGTTGACCATACGCTGATATTCGGGCGAATCGGTCTGCGAATACTTGTCGAGGTTGTTGTTGTCGTCACCCTCGAAGTCGCGAATGATGCGGCGGCTGAGTAGCTCGAGGTCGCTCTTCGATGATGTGAAGCCAATGAACGGACATCCGTAGACCAGGGGGGGACAAGAGATGCGCACATGCACCTCGCTGGCACCACACTGCACGAACTCGCGCACGTTGTCGCGCAGCTGCGTGCCGCGCACAATGCTGTCGTCGCAGAACACCACACGCTTACCACGTAGCAGGGCCTCGTTGGGGATAAGTTTCATCTTGGCCACCAGGTCGCGACGGCTCTGGCTGCCGGGGGTGAACGAACGCGGCCACGTGGGCGTGTACTTCAGCACGGCACGCTTGTAGGGGATGCCCTTGCCTTCAGAATAGCCCAAGGCCATGCCCACGCCGCTGTCGGGGATGCCACAGACGAGGTCGGCCTCCACATCGTCGCGCTGACCCATCATGTGACCGTTCTTCTCGCGTACATACTCAGTGTTGATACCCTCGTAGCACGAAGTGGGGAAGCCGTAGTACACCCACAGGAATGAACAAATCTGGCATCGCTTGAAGGCGGGCTGCAGCACCTCGACCCCGTCAGCTCGCAGACGTACAATCTCGCCCGGACCCACATCGCGCACAGGCTTATAGTCAAGGTTGGGAAAGCTGGTGGTCTCGCTGCTGACGGCATAGGCCTGGATGAACTCATCGGTGCCAATAGGCGACAGGCGGTGCACCTCCTTGCGGCCTATGACAATGGGGGTGCGGCCCAGGAAGTCGCGGGCGGCAATGATGCCGTCCTCGGTAAGGATGAGCATGGAACACGACCCTTTTATCTTCTGATAGACGCGGTTGATGCCATCGACGAACGTGTTGCCCGTATTGATGAGCAGCGCCACTAACTCGGTCTGGTTCAGATTGTTCGCGCTCTGCTCGCTGAGGTGCATACGCTGTGCCAGCAGCTCATCGGCAATCTCGCGCAGGTTGTTGATCTTGGCCACGGTGACCACGGCATAGCGTCCCAGGTGCGAGTTGATGATGATGGGCTGCGGGTCAGTGTCGCTAATGACACCCAGTCCCTGATGGCCATTGAAGTCGGACAGCTCGTCCTCGAACCTGGAACGGAAATAGTCGCGCTCCAGCGAGTGGATGCTCCGCGAGAAGCCTTTCTCGGGGTCGAACGTCACCATGCCGGCACGCTTAGTGCCCAGGTGGGAGTTGTAGTCGGTGCCGTAGAACAGGTCGTTGACGCAGTCACGTGTAGAGATGGTTCCAAAGAATCCGCCCATGTGTGTGTGATGTTGATATTTGTGAAAGTAAAAAGGGCTGTGCACAGTGCACAGCCCTTTACATGTGATGGTTTATTTCTTCTCGGTCACAACCTCCTTGTCATCCTTTGTCTTCTTACGACTGAGGATGAGGTAAGCCGTAGGAGCAGCGATGAATATAGACGACAGGGTGCCGAATATCACGCCCAGAATCATGGCGAACGAGAACGGACGGATGCTGTCGCCACCAAGGATGAAGATGGTGAGCAGCACTATCAGCGTGGTCACCGATGTGTTGATGGTACGAGCCAGTGTCTGGTTGATACTCTCGTTGAACAGTTGCTTCTTGTCGCGCTTGCCATAGAGCTTCAGGTTCTCACGGATACGGTCGAAGACCACCACCTTATCGTTGATAGAGTAACCTATCACCGTCAGGATAGCACCGATGAACGTCTGGTCAATCTCAAGCGACATGGGCACCCAGCCATACAGCACACTGAAGAAACCGATGACGATGAGGGCATCGAACGTCAGAGCCACGATGGAGCCCACAGAGAAGGCCACGTTGCGGAATCGGAGCAGAATGTAGAGGAAGATGGCGATGAGGGCCAGCAACACGCTGATGAAAGCGGCGCGGGTGATGGTCTTAGCTATCGACGGGCCCACCTTCATCGAGCTGGCGATAGTGGCCACCTGGCTCTCCTGCTGCTGTTCGCCGTTAGCTGCTTCCTGAGTCTTGGGCTCTTCCACGAACTCCTGGAAAGAGACCTTGGTGATGAAGCCGGCTTCCTTCAGCTTGGTGTAGAGGATAGAGTCGCACTGGGCATCAAGCACGGGATCGGTGCTCTCATAGTTCCAGTTGGTAGAGACACGGACGGTGCGCTTGCCCTCGAGGGCGATGACGCTGGTGTTGGCGGGCTTGCCGTCAACCACGAAGGCATCGGCCAATGCCTTACGCACATCCTCAACCTGAACCTCCTTGTCGAGCACCACCACGTAGTTACGTCCACCAGTGAAGTCGATGCTGCGGCTCAGTCCGCGAACAGCGAAACTCACAATGAACAGCACGGCAGCGATAGCCCAAATGGTGTAGCTCTTCTTGTACTGACCCATGATGTTGAACTTCGTGTTCTGCATCAGGTTCTTCGAGAACGGTGTGTTGAAGGTCAGGTTCTGCCACTTATCCTTCTTCATGCGGTTGTCGTAGACCAGACGGGTCAGGAACACTGCAGTGAAGAACGATATGCAGATACCGATGATCAGGGTCGTTGCGAAACCGCGGATGGGACCTGTACCGGCAGCATAGAGGATGACACCTGTGATGAGTGATGTCAAGTTCGAGTCGAAGATGGCCGAGAAGGCGTTCGAGTAACCAGCACTCACGGCATCGCGGATATGCAGGCCGCGGCGCATCTCTTCCTTGATACGTTCGTAGATAAGCACGTTAGCATCGACTGCAGTACCCAGCGTGAGCACGATACCGGCAATACCCGGCATGGTGAGGGCGGCCTGGAACGATGCCAGAATGCCCAGCGTGAAGAACAGGTTCAACAGCAGAGCGCAGTTGGCCAACATACCGGGGATGAAGTTGTAGAGCAGGATCATCACGCACATCAGCAAGATGAAAGCGACGATGAACGAGACAATACCCTGCTGGATGGACTTAGCACCAAGCGACGGTCCCACCATCTGGCTCGACAGGATGCGCATAGGAGCCTTCACCTTACCTGAGTTCAGGGTGTTGGCAAGGTCCTTGGTGTCCTCCACGGTGAAGTTACCGGTAATCTGCGAGTTACCGCCGGCAATCTCGCCATGAACGGCAGGAGCACTGTAGACCTCGTCGTCCATGACAATGGCGATGGAACGCTCGTCGACACCGTTCTTGCGGGTCAGGTCGGCCCACTTGCGGGCACCCTCGGCATTCATCTGCATCGTCACGTCGGGACGGCCCATCTGGTCGAACTCGGCCTTGGCACCAGTGATGACCTCACCGCTGAGGGGAGCCTGATCCTTACCGTTCGTGTTGATGGCATAGAGATAAAAGAATACGCCTGCAACGTCCTTACGAGTCTCGCCCTTGGCGGCCCACAGCAATCGGAGGTTGTGGGGCAGGACACGGCGAGCCACCTCAGACCTCAGCATCTTATTGATGGCAGCGGTATCGTTCTTGTTAGCAATACCAACGGTGGCGTTGCCCGAACGAATGAGCGACAGGCGGGGAAGGTCGCTGTCGGCAGCGGCGCCTTCATCCTGAGTAGAAGCAACGGGGGCGTTGTTGGCATTCTCAAGATCCGACAGGCTGCTGCCCTGCTGCTCAGTCTCGGAAGCCTCCTCGGCAACGGGTTCCTGAGCCTCGGCAGTAGCGCCCTCAGCTGCATCGGTAGCCTCAGTGCTCTCAGTTGCATCGGCAGTACCCTCTTCCTGGGCAGCTGTCTCTTCCTCGGCTGCGGGAGCCTGCGAGGAGACATACTCGCTCATCAAGCGATCCAAATAGCCAATCACTTCCTCGGCCTTATAGGTCTCCCAGAACTCCAGATTAGCACTGCTTGAGAGCAGGCGGAGCACACGGTCCTTATCCTTCACGCCGGGAAGCTCAACCATAATGCGCGACTGGCCTTCCAGACGCGAAATGTTTGGCTGAACAACGCCGAACTTATCCACACGGTTGCGAACCACCTCAACGGCGTTCTCCATAGCGGCATCGACTTCATCCTTCAGCACTTTCTGGACATCGTCGTCGGAGGTCTTGGAGTCCACCTTTTCGCGAAGCGGCTGGGTGGCGAAGATGGTGTTCAGGGCACGCTTGCCGCCCTTCTCTTTCCACAGGTCGCAGAAAATCTCGACGAAGTCGCCCTGAGTCTCTTTCTCCTTGGCCTTGGCTTCTTCAAATACGCTACGGTAGGTCGGGTCGGACTTGTAGTCGGCCAGCATGTCGACAACATCAGGCACTGAGACCTCCATGATAACATTCAAACCGCCTTTCAGATCCAGACCAAGGCCCATTTCCATCTCACGGCACTCCTTCAGATTCCAGAAAAGCCACACATCGTGAGTCTCAATAGAATCTTTGTAGTTGTCTGCTACGCTCTGGCCCTTCTCACTTGCAACCTTCGCTATCTTGTTGTCATAGTAGCTCGTGACAAACGAGAAGGACAGGTAGAAGCAGCAGATGAGCACGAGTGCCACTGCAATAAACTTTACAATTCCTTTGTTTTGCATTTTGTTTTTTTATATTACTTGTTATCTATTTCGCGCATTTTAGCCTGCAAATATAGTGATTTTTTTACACTGCGGAAAATTTTTCGCCCTTTTTCGCACTTTTTTTAATGATTCTATACTATTTCTTGACCAAGAACGGCCTTATGACCGCCCATAACAGCTCGATGGCTACAACAAAAGCGGTTGGCGTGCAACGTTCAAAGACGGCCCGATTTGAAGAGCCCAAGAGAATCGAAAGCGTTTCAAAATCTTTACATTATTATTCCAAGGAGCCGGTCATAATGATGCGCAACGGCACCAGTTGCTGCTAATTGCGGATGACGCCACTATTCTTTCATCTTCAGCCAGCACATGACGGGATAGTGGTCGCTGGCATCCATCTTATTGTCGACCTTGCAATTGTAGGGGGCGAAATGGCTGGAACACAGGATATGGTCAATGCGGAAACTGAAGCCCTTCTGGTTGAAGGAGATGCCAGCACCCATGCCAGCCTCTACATAGCAGTCGGTGAGTCCCTGCGCAATGGTGCGGCGGGTGTAGGAGATGGGAGTGTCGTTGAAGTCGCCGCAGACGATGATGGGGTATTCGTTGTGTGCCTCTATATATCGGTGCACAGTTTCTGCCTGAGGTGCACGGATGGTCATGGCATCGCCAAGTTTCTCGATGATAGCCCTCGACTGAGCCTCGCTGCTCTCTCCGTCCATGTCGCCATTAATCATGGCGCGGTATCGCTGGCGATCGTCAGAAGAGAGGTGCGTGCTCTCCAGATGATTGTTAATGACGATGACTGTTTTCCCTCTCACGTTGAGGTAGTAGGCCACCGTGCCGTTGTTGACCGACGTGTACGGGATACGCTCCTTGCGGATGATAGGGAAGCGGGTGTGTATGCCCAGCACGTTCTTCATTTCCGAAGTGGCACTTGTCAGCAGTGTGGTGTCGTTATACGGATAGAGGCTTGGAAACTGCTCTACGGGGTTGAACTTAGAGGTCATGTCTTCCTGAATGCACACGATGTCGGCATCCTGCTGCCGCAAATAGCTGAAGATGGTGTCCATGGCTTGGTCGTATCGGTAATTGCCGCCGTAGCCAGCCACATTATACGAGATTAACTTGATGCAGCCCTGTGGCGGTTCACCCTGGAGGTGCAATGGAAAAAAGGTACGCATGGGCGCGTACGCGAGAAGGAATCCTGCCAAAGGTATCCACGCACGGCGCCAGCGGATGAGCACCCAAGCCACGAGGAACACCGCATTGATGATAAGAAAGAATGGGAATGTCATGCCTGCACAGGCCAACACCGGATAGTCCACAGGATTCAGACGGTCGCTGTATCCCACGAGCACCATCATCACCATGAGTGTGACGCTGGCTCCGGTCAGCAGGTTCAGTCCTATGAGCTTTATGTTGGGCATTGACAGGGAATGAGAAATGACAAATTATCAGCGTTCGCGGCTGGCCTCAAACAGGCGCTGCTTCTCTTCCTTCGTCAGACTGTCGTAACCACTCTTACGAATTTTATCGAGTATAGCATCGACCTCGGCCTGGCGCTGCTGCTTGCGGGCATTATACTCCTGGTCGTCCTCGCGTGTAGGGCCATAGCCCGCACCGCTGCGCCGTATGTTGTTGTCTTGAACGTTCTGTCGGGGCTGCTGTCGCGACTCAAAGTTGCGTTTCATATTCTCGAAGAACTGCCGCCCGCTGCTCATGTTGAAGCCATTACCTGGATGGCGACGCCAGTACATGATCAGCAACAGGCCGAAGAGCATACCACCTAAGTGTGCAACATGTGCCACGCCATCCATGCTTGAGCTATAAGCCGAGAACAGTTCGATGGCAGCATAGATGCAGATGAACCACTTTGCCTTGATGGGTACTGGCAGGGGGAATATGAAAATCCGCTCATTGGGGAAAGTCATGCCGAATGCCAGCAAGATGCCATAGACGGCACCCGAAGCGCCGATGGTACGCGACAGATTATATATGTCACCCACGGTCATCAGCGCCGTTCCGTTTACCCTCACGTAGTCATTGATGCCAAGTGCGGTCAGGTGGTCGCTTGAGAACTCAACATACTGCACCACCTCCTGGCACAATCCGGCTCCGATGCCGCACACCAGATAATAGAAGAGGTATTTCTGCGGTCCCCACACCCGCTCAATCACGCAGCCAAACATCCACAAGGCAAACATGTTGAAGAACAAATGCGTAAAGCTGCCATGCAGGAACTGGTAGGTGACAAACTGCCAAAGACGGAAGTCGGGAGCCAGAAAGAAATGGAGACTGCCCCAACGCTCCAAGTCAAACTGGCGCTGAAAGACCAACGTTGCCAGGAACACTACAATGTTGATAAGCAGCAGATTCTTCGTTACTGTGGGTATGTTGCGAAACATTTTACTAGTTGACTATTTATGGGTTTTACCTTGTCCGACAACGCTTTCGCACGTTTTTCGGATTCATTACATTTTGGGCGCAAAATTACGAAAAATATCTTGTTTTCAAGACAAAAAGAGGGCAAAAGCAACTATTTTTCATTAAAAAAGTGATTTTTTCCGTTTTTTTGTTTGTTTTATGAAAACTTTCTTCTATATTTGCATCGAATTACAAAGAAAACACCAAACATAACCTCTATTTAATCAACAATTTTAATTATCAAAACTATGAACAAAACAGAATTAGTTGAGAAGATTGCCGCAGGTGCTGGCATTACCAAGGTTGATGCAAAGAAGGCTCTTGATGCAGCCGTTGCAGCAGTGAAGGACGCTCTGATTGCAGGCGACAAGGTGACCCTCGTTGGTTTCGGCACATTCAGCATCAACGAGCGCCCCGCTCGTGAAGGCATCAACCCCGCAACAAAGGCTAAGATTAAGATTGCTGCCAAGAAGGTGGCTAAGTTCAAGGCCGGTGTTGAGTTGGCAGACGCTCTGAACTAAACAATCTTCCAAGATTTCGGACAAGAGAGGCGGTTCCAGCACTGGATCCGCCTTCATTTTAGGCATGAGAAAACTGTTGATTCCTCTTTTAGCAGCGCTGCTGTTGCCTATGCTGACCGCCTGTGTGAACGACGATGAGCTGCCCGACACCCCCCAGGGGAACTTTGAAGCTCTTTGGCGCATCATCGATGAGCACTACTGCTTCCTCGACTACAAGCAGCACACCACTGGCCTCGACTGGCAGCAGATTCGCCAAAAGTACCAAAGACGCATCGATGCCGACATGAGCAACGCTCAGCTCTTCGAGGTGCTGACGCAGATGCTGGCTGAGCTGCGCGACGGCCATGTGAACCTGAGCACGGCTTTCGACTACGGGCGCTACTGGGCCTGGCGCGAAGCCTACCCGTCCAACTTCAGCGACTCGCTCTACCGCCGCTACATGGGCACTGACTACAAGATTGCGTCGGGACTATACTACCGCATTCTCGACGACAACATAGGCTACGTACGCTATTCCAGCTTCACCGACGGCATTGGCGACGGCAACCTGGACGAGGTGATGCTCTATCTCATGCCCTGCCAGGGACTCATCATCGACATCCGCGACAACGGCGGCGGCAACCTCACCAACGCCGAGATGCTGGCCGCACGGTTCACCAACGAGCGCGTGCTCGTGGGCTATACTCAGCACAAGACCGGCGCTGGCCACAGCGACTTCTCGCCTCTGGAGGCCCACTACCTCGATCCGGCGGAAGGCATCCGCTGGCAGAAGCCCGTTTGCGTGCTCACCAACCGTGGCGTCTTCTCTGCCGCCAACGAGTTTGCCATGTATATGAAGGCACTGCCACAGGTGAAGCTTGTGGGCGACCGCACTGGCGGCGGAGCCGGAATGCCCTTCTCGTCGTCGCTGCCCAACGGCTGGAGCGTGCGTTTCTCGGCCGTGCCCACATACGATGCCCAGAAGCAGAGCGTGGAGGAAGGCATCGCCCCCAACTACACCGTAGCCCTCACCGATGACGATGCGAGACAAGGGAAGGACACAATAATTGAGTTCGCACGAAAACTTTTGGCCGAATAATTTGGTCGATTCAGAAAAAAGCATTACCTTTGCACCCGCGTTTGACAGACGATGCCGCTGGTGAGCGGACTAGGGTTCGTCAATTCGCGCCTGTGGCGGAATTGGTAGACGCGCCAGACTTAGGATCTGGTATCTCGCGATGTGCAGGTTCGAGTCCTGTCAGGCGCACGCATCAAAGCAGTATCGCTGTACACATTAACATTAGAACAAGTCGGCATAGCTCAGCTGGTTAGAGTATCACCTTGACATGGTGGGGGTCCTTGGTTCGAGTCCAAGTGTCGACACAGATTGAATCTCCAAGTGGTTAAAAATCAGCCTCTTGGAGATTTCCTTTTGTATCGTTTGGCGTGTTTTTGGCGTGTTGGATAAGTATAGTGCCATCTCTCGGCTACACACCTACCGTTGATATTATTTGCTATGGGTGATAATCAAAACGTTTTTGCTATTGTCTATTTCTATCTTGCCCAGTCTGCCTAATACACTCTGTCCAAGAAGGAGAGGCGCTTTCTGGTTGCGAACCACCGAGGCCCGCACATTGTTCAAGTCCAGTCCGCCAAAGTTCACGTTCTTCAAGTTGATGATTGTACCGACACTCACATCCCCGTTGGCATCCATATACCGCTGACTACCCACCACGTCATTTGCATTCAAGTAGCCGTTCTTCATCATAAACGTTGCCTCTACCATTGAAATGGTCACGTCACTGGCACCTGTGTCGAAAACAAAGTGCAAGGGCAAGCCATTGATGTTGCATTTCACCTTGCAAACACCGTTCTCCTTTGTAAAAGGAACTTCCGTCGTAACCATCTCTCTTTCTGAAGAGCCCCCTGATTCCGTGTTGATGCTTGCTTCGTATGCAGATTTGTATTTCTTGATAAGCGACTTGTATTCTTCGGTATCCCTGATGAAGTCCATGTCAAAATCCCTTTCGATATGCGCAAACCTCAAGTAGCCCAACTCCAGTGATTTCTCCAAACATTTAATTGCGTTTTCTTTATCCTCCATTCGAGAATAGAGACAAGCTGCATCATAATAGTTGCCTGCAGGATCTTCTTCTCTTGCTATAATACTGTCTATT
>JAILPA010000023.1 GCA_024690505.1 Prevotella sp. | reverse complement strand
AAATCTGAACATGAAAAAAGGAGTTGCGATTGCTCGTAACTCCTTGATTTTCAGTCTTTTAAGTGGCGCTTCAGGATGGGCTTGAACCAACGACCCCCTGATTAACAGTCAGGTGCTCTAACCAACTGAGCTACTGAAGCAGGTCGCTTTCTTTCGATTGCGAGTGCAAAGGTACGGCGAATTTTTGGAACTACCAAATTTTTTCGGAACTTTTTTTGCTTTACACATGTTTTTTATGAAAATCCCGCAGATTCTCAGGGAATCTACGGGATTTTTGTTTGTTTTCTGCGCTATTCGTTTTCAGAAGTCCATGTGATCAAGGGCATCACTGAAGTCTTTCGGCTCATGTTTTTCCTCAGGGGCACGATACTCATCGCCTAATTTCTCAGCCAGTTTATTGGCTAAGTCACCACCTTGTTCAGGACGGGGACGACGGTCTCCTCTTTCGGGGCGGCGGTCGCGGCGGTCACCACGTTCGCCACGCTCAGGACGTGGACGGCGTTCACCACGTTCTGGGCGCTCGCCACGCTCGCGGCGGGCTGGACGCTCCTGATAGCCTTCTGGCTTCTCGACAAGCACACGATGGCTGAGCTTGTACTTGCCAGTCTTCGGGTCGATTTCAAGCAGCTTCACCTGAATGTGGTCTCCTTCCTTGATACCAGCTTCCTCGACGGTCTCGAGCCGCTTCCAGTCAATCTCGGAAATATGGAGCAAGCCGTCCTTGCCAGGCATAATCTCGACGAAGCAGCCATAAGGCATGATGCTGCGCACGACTCCGTCGTAGACTTCGCCCACTTCGGGGATAGCCACGATGGAACGGATTTTCTGGATGGCAGCATCGATAGCCTCCTTGTTGGGGCCGCTGACCTGAATCTTGCCCACGCCGTCGATTTCGTCGATGACGATGGTGGCACCAGTGTCTTCCTGCATCTGCTGGATAATCTTTCCACCCGGACCAATAACGGCACCAATGAACTCCTTTGGAATCTCGAAAGCCTCGATGCGGGGAACATGCGGCTTCAGCTCTGGACGCGGCTCAGCGATGGTGTCGGTGATACATCCGAGTATGTGCTCACGGCCGGCCTTGGCCTGCATGAGAGCCTTCTCGAGAATGTCGAACGACAAGCCGTCGCACTTGATATCCATCTGGGTGGCAGTCAAGCCATCCTTCGTACCAGTGGTCTTGAAGTCCATGTCGCCCAAGTGATCCTCGTCGCCGAGGATGTCGCTCAATACTGCATACTTATCTTCCCCAGGATTCTTGATGAGGCCCATAGCAATACCAGAGACAGGCTTCTTCATGGGAACACCAGCATCCATCAATGCCAGCGTGCCAGCGCAGACAGTAGCCATTGACGAAGAGCCGTTCGACTCTAAAATCTGCGACACCACGCGGACGGTGTAGGGGAAGTCCTCTGGAATCTGACCTTTCAGACCGCGCCACGCTAAGTGTCCATGACCAATCTCCCGACGGCCTACGCCGCGCTGAGCCTTGGCCTCACCTGTGCAGAACGGGGGGAAATTATAGTGCAGGAGGAACTTCATGTAGCTCTTGTCAAGTACATCGTCCACCAGTTTCTCGTCAAGTTTGGTACCCAGAGTGACGGTAGTCAGCGACTGTGTCTCACCACGGGTAAAGATGCTGCTTCCGTGAGGCATGGGCAGCGGACTAACCTCGCACCAGATGGGACGAATATCGGTGGTCTTGCGCCCGTCGAGACGGATGCCCTCGTCGAGGATGCAACGGCGCATAGCGTCGCGCTCCACATCGTGGTAGTAACGCTCCATCATGGCAGCGTATTCATCGTCAGAGATTTCGGGGGCTTCCTCAGTGGGTGAACCGCTAAGCGCGAGCTTGCGCTCGGCAAAAAACTTCTCTTTGAAGTCCTCGAGCAGCTTCTCGAAGGCCTCAGCACGCTGCTGCTTCTCGAGAGCCTGCTTGGTAATATCATAGGCGGGCTGATACAACTCTTTGTTCATACGCTCACGCAAAACCTCGTCGTTCACCTCATGGTTGTACTCACGCTTCACATCCTTGCCAAGCTCCTTCGAGAGTTCAGTCTGCAGTTCACACATGGGCTTGATGGCCTCCATAGCTGCCTTCAAGGCACCGAGCAGGTCCTGCTCAGATACCTCGTTCATCTCGCCTTCCACCATCATGATGTTCTCAGCCGAGGCACCAACCATGATGTCCATGTCGGCTTCCTTCATCTGATTGAAGGTGGGGTTGATGACATACTCGCCGTTGACGCGAGCCACGCGCACCTCACTGATGGGGCACTCGAAGGGAATATCTGAACAGGCCAGTGCAGCCGAGGCAGCGAATCCAGCCAACGCATCGGGCTGGTCAACGCCATCGGCACTGAGCAACATAACATTTACGAAAACTTCTGCGTGATAGTTTGAGGGGAAGAGTGGACGGAGAACGCGGTCCACGAGACGCGATGTAAGGATTTCATTGTCAGAGGCTTTGCCTTCGCGCTTGGTAAATCCACCAGGGAAACGGCCTGCGGCGCTGTACTGTTCACGATAGTCAACCTGCAAGGGCATGAAATCGGTTCCGGGAACTGCATCTTTTGCGGCACAAACGGTGGCCAGGAGTACGGTGTTGTTCATCTTCAGAACCACAGAGCCGTCGGCCTGCTTTGCCACTTTCCCGGTTTCAATGGTGATGGTCCTTCCATCAGCCAATTGAATGGTCTTAGTAATTACGTTCATCTTGTGTTAAAACATCTAATAATAAAATAAAAAGCGCACCTTTGCGCAAAATTCTGCGCAAAGGTACGCATTATAATATGAATAAAAGAATAATCGGGAAAGATTTTTTGTTTTTTATGATTTTTGTCGTACCTTTGCAGCAAACTTTTCAAAAGATTGAAAGCAGAAATGACAAAAAACAGTACTTTAGTCTATAGAAGGCAAAACGACAAAACATTTTTATTATGAGACGACTTTTTTCGCGGTTTTTCGTAGTTGCAGCCTGTGCCCTGTCATTGGTAGGCTGTAAGGACAAGGGGCCTGTGTTCACCGTCGAGGGAACCATCAGCGGTGCCGATGGCAAGACGCTGGTGGTCTATCACCGCTCGCTCAGTGGCATCGACTCCGTCAACGCCGTGACGCTGGGCAGCGACGGCAAGTACCGCCTGGAGGTGGCGGCTCCCGATGCCCCCGATTTCTACCTGCTGAGGCTCGACGACCAGTGGATTCCCTTCTCGGCCGACTCCACCGAGACCATCACTATCGACGGCAAGATGCCGGGGCTGGCATGGAACTATTCGGTGAAAGGGTCGGAGAGCTCGGAGATGATTCGCCAGGTCACCCAAAAGCACAACCGCTTCCAGCAGCGTGTCTACGAACTGGAGCGCAATCTTCAGCTGATGGGTCAGCCTATGGCCGACTCGCTGGACAGGATGCTGGCGGGCTATAAGGACAGCCTGGCACGTGCCTACATCTACCCCGGCATGGACAAGGCCTATGCCTACTATGCCCTGCAGCAGGAGGTGAACCACCTGTACTGGAATCCGCAGCCGCTGTTCAACTCGAAAGACGAGCGCGACATCCGCATATTTCAGGCCGTGGCCACGCAGTGGAAACAGTTCTATGGCGAGTCGGCACGTGCACAGCAGCTGGTGAACCAGGTGGAGACCGACCTCGCTGCCATTCGCCAGAGCCGTCAGAACGAGCAGGAGCTGATGGAGAAGACCGAGGTGGTGACAGCGGGACACATCAGCCTGACTTTGCCCGACAGCAAGGGACAGCTGCGCAGCATGGACGAGCTGAGCGGAAGGGTGGTGCTGCTGGCATTCCACCACTTCAACAACGAGAACTCGCCCGGACAGATAATTAAGCTTCGCGAGCTCTATGGCAAGTACCACGACCGCGGGCTTGAGATTTACCAGGTGGGCATCGATGCCGACGACCACTTCTGGCGCCAGGCCGTAGAGAACCTGCCGTGGGTCTGTGTCTACGACCCCTACGCCACGTCGCTGCGCTCCTACAACGTCGATCCGCGGGCGCTGCCGGTGTTCTTCCTGATACAGCGCAATGGTGACCTGTGGGGGGAACGTCTCTTCACTCCCGAGGACATAGAGCGTGCTCTGGCACAGCAGAATATTTGACAAACGAGACCATGTGACACATTTGGGCCGTGTGAACGCAGCGTTCGCACGGCCCAAACTGTGTTGCCACAGGCGTTTCAGTCACTTTCGTTTTCAAATGGGGAAGTCTACTCCAAGTAGGTGTAGCCGTAGAGACCTGAACGATAGTTCGACAGGAACTCGCGGCCCTCTTCCAGCGTGATCTTTCCCTGCTTCACGCTCTTCGTCACCCAGGTCTCCAGCTGGCGCACCAGCTTCTTGGGGTTGTACTGGACGTACTCCAGCACTTCTTCCACGGTCTCACCGTCAATAATCTGGTCGATGTGGTACTGCCCGTCCTTCACGGTGATGTGTACGGCAGTGGTGTCGCCGAAGAGGTTATGCATGTCGCCGAGGATTTCCTGGTATGCTCCCACGAGGAACACGCCCAGATAGTAGTCCTCGTTCTTCTTGAGCGCGTGCACGGGCAGCGAGTGCGAGTTGTGACGGTTAGTGGCGAAGTTGGCTATCTTGCCGTCGCTGTCGCAGGTGATGTCCTGAATGGTGGCGTTGCGGGTGGGGCGCTCGTCGAGCCGCTGTATGGGCATGATGGGGAATATCTGGTCGATGGCCCACGAGTCGGGCAGGCTCTGGAAGAGCGAGAAGTTGCAGAAGTACTTGTCGGCCAGCAGCTTGTCGATGTTCATCAGCTCCTCGGGCACGTGCTTCAGGTTCTTGGCCAGGGCGTGGATCTCGTGGCACACGCTCCAGTACATGGCCTCAATCTCGGCCCGCGTCTTCAGATCCACGATGCCGTGGGCGAAGAGGTCGAGCACCTCCTCGCGTATCTGCTCGGCATCGTGCCAGTCCTCGAGCACGTTGCGGGGCGACAGGTTATCCCAGATGTCGTAGAGGTCTTTCACCAGCTGGTGCGAGTCGGGGTCGGGCTCGAACTCCTCGGGCATCTCAGGCAGTGAGGCCGTCTCGAGTACGTCGATGACGAGCACGGAGTGGTGTGCGGCCAGCGAGCGTCCGCTTTCGGTGATGATGTTGGGGTGGGTGATGCCGTTCTTGTTGGCAGCTTCCACGAAGGTGTAGATGCAGTCGTTCACATACTCCTGAATGGAGTAGTTCACCGAACTCTCGCTCGAGGGCGAGCGCGTGCCGTCGTAGTCAACACCCAGTCCGCCGCCGCAGTCGACGAAGTCCACGTTGTAGCCCATCTTGTGCAGCTGTACGTAGAACTGCGATGCCTCGCGCAGGGCCGTCTGTATGCGCCGGATTTTCGTTATCTGGCTTCCGATGTGGAAGTGTATGAGCCGCAGGCAGTCGCGCATGTCGCGCTTGTCGAGCTGGTCGAGGGCTTCCAGCAGTTCGGCACTGGTCAGTCCGAACTTCGAGGCGTCGCCGCCGCTCTCCTCCCATTTCCCGGCGCCGCTGCTGGCCAGTTTGATGCGTATGCCGATGTTGGGCCTGACGCCCAGCTTCTTCGCTTCGCGGGCAATGATGTCGAGCTCGTTCAGCTTCTCCACGACGATGAAGATCTGCTTGCCCATCTTCTGTGCCAGCAGGGCCAGCTCCACGTAGCTCTGGTCTTTGTAGCCGTTGCACACGATGATGGAGTCGCTCTGGCACTGCACGGCTATGACGGCGTGCAGCTCGGGCTTCGAGCCGGCCTCAACGCCCAGGTTGAACTTGCGTCCGTGGCTGATGATCTCCTCCACCACTGGCTGCATCTGGTTCACCTTGATGGGGAACACCACGTAGTTCTCGCCCTTGTAGTCGTATTCCTTGGCAGCCTTCTTGAAGCAGCTCCACGTCTTCTCAATACGGTTGTCGAGGATGTCGGGGAAGCGCAGCAGCACGGGGGGCGTGACATCGCGCAGCGACAACTCGTCCATCACCTCGCGCAGGTCTATCTGCGTTGAGTCCTTGCAGGGAGTTACGTACACGTTACCGGCGTCGTTGATGCCGAAATAGCTTGTGCCCCAGCCATTGATGTTGTACAGCTCACGGGCGTCGTCGATGGTCCATTTCTTCATGTTGGGAAAATCGCCAAGAGTTAGTGAATAGTAATGTTATAGTCCAAGCAGCTCACAGAGCTTGTCTACGGTGGCTTGTGTCTTCTCGTTGTTGTCAATCAGCGATACGTCGAGGACGTAGCGGGCTTTTGAGTAGTAGGCCTCGCGCATCTTCAGCTGTTCGCTGATGAAGACCATCAGCTCGTCGGCACTCTTCCCTTTCAGCAGCGGGCGCTCGTTCTTGCTCATCAGCAGGTGGGCATAGAGCACGTCGGGCGGGCACTTGAGGTAGACCACCTGGGCCTGGCTGTTCATGTAGTCGATGTTGTCGAAGAAGCAGGGGGTGCCTCCTCCGCAGCTGATGACCACGTCCTCGAACTCGGCCACCTCGTGCAGCATGTTGTGCTCTATCTTCCGAAAGTTCTCCTCGCCCACTTCCTGGAAGAGCTGCGCCACCTTCTTCCGGCGGCGGCTCTCGATGTACCAGTCCAGGTCGTAGAATGGCAGCCCCAGCCGCTTGGCAAGCGCACGGCCGATGGTGGTTTTGCCGGCCCCCATGTAGCCGATGAGGATGATTCTTTTCATCAGTGACTATTTGTTGTTAGGCAAGCCGACAGGCTTCCTCGGTCTTAGTTCTTCGCTTTGTTGATGACGGCCATGCACTCGTCGTAGCTCAGCTTGGCGGCGCGTTCGTGCATGGACTTGGGCAGGCGGTAGTTCTTGCCCTGGTAGGCGAGGTAGGGGCCGTAGCGGCCGTTCATCACCTCCAAGTCCTCGTCTTCGGCAAAGACCTTCAGGTGTTTCTGCTCGTCGGCCTTCTGCTTGGCATTGATGAGCTTCACGGCGTCGGCAATGGTGATGGTCATGGGGTTCATGTCCTTGTCCAGCGACACGTACTGCTTCTTGTAGAGCACGTAGGGGCCGAAGCGCCCTGTCCCCACTGTGACGGGCTCGCCCTCGAGCTGGCCCAGCGTGCGCGGCAGCTGGAAGAGCTTCAGTGCCTGTTCCAGTGTGATGTTCTCTATGCTGAACTCCTTGGGCAGGTGTGCGAAGCGTGGCTTCTCCTTGTCGTCTGCCGTGCCGATCTGTACCACGGGCCCGAAGCGTCCAATCTTCACGAACACAGGCTTCCCCGACTGCGGGTCGGTGCCCAGGTTGCGCTCGCCGGCTTTATGTTCTGAGCGTGCCTTCAGCGTCTTGTCCACGTTGCTGTCGAATGTCTTGTAGAATGCTTTTATCATCTTGGCCCACAGCTCCTTGCCCTCTGCAATGCGGTCGAACTCCTGCTCCACGTTGGCTGTGAAGTTGTAGTCCATAATGCCAGGGAAATGCTCCATGAGGAAGTCGTTCACCACGGTGCCGATGTCGGTGGGCAGCAGCTTGCCTTTGTCGCTGCCGGCAATCTCGGTGCGCTGCTTGAGGCTGATCTGCTTCCCTTTCAGCACCAGCACGTGGAAAGACCGTTCTTCGCCTTTCTTGTCACCCTTGGCCACATATTCGCGCTGCTGGATGGTGCTGATGGTGGGAGCGTAGGTGGAGGGGCGTCCTATGCCCAGTTCCTCGAGTTTGTGTACGAGTGATGCCTCGGTGTAGCGCTGTGGCCCCTGGGTGAAGCGCTCGGTGGCGCTGATCTCGCGGCGGGTCAGCTCGTCGCCTTCTTTCAGCGGGGGCAGCACGTGGGCAAACTCGTCGTGGCCCTCGTCCTCGTCGTCCACGCTCTCGCGGTAGACCTTCAGGAATCCGTCGAACTTCACCACTTCGCCCTGGGCGATGAACTCCAGCTTTGAGCTGGTGGCGTTTTCTTCCGATGCCTCTTTGATGTCCTGTGTGATGGTGGGGAGTATGTTCTTGGTCTCTACGCTGATGTCCACCGTGGTCTTCTCTATCTCGGCATCGGCCATCTGGCTGGCGGCGGTGCGCTTCCAGATGAGGTCGTAGAGGCGCTTCTCCTGCATGGTGCCCTCGATGGTGGCCTGTTCCATGTAGGTGGGGCGTATGGCCTCGTGGGCCTCCTGAGCTCCCTTCGACGAGGTGTGGTACTGGCGCACCTTCGAGTATTCCTTGCCGTACAGCTCGGTGATCTTCAGCTTAGAGGCGTTGATGGCCAGGGCCGAGAGGTTCACCGAGTCGGTACGCATGTAGGTGATGCGTCCGCTCTCGTACAGTCGCTGAGCCACCATCATGGTTTGGCTCACGGTGAATCCCAGCTTGCGGGCGGCCTCCTGCTGCAGGGTGCTGGTGGTGAAGGGGGGTGCCGGTGTGCGTTTCATGGGCTTCTTCTGCACCTGCTCCACGTGGAAGGTGGCATCCTTCATCAGTTCCAGGAACTGCTGTGCCTCCTCCTCGGACTTGAAGCGCTGGTTCAGCGTGGCCTTCACCTCCTGCTGCGAGCCGTCGGGGTTGGTGATGGCGAAGATGGCGTTTACGATGTAGTAGTTCTCCTGCTTGAAGGCCTGCAGCTCGCGCTCGCGTTCCACAATGAGACGCACGGCCACGCTCTGCACGCGTCCGGCCGAGAGGGCTGGCTTCACCTTGCGCCAGAGCACGGGTGACAGCTTGAAGCCTACCAGACGGTCGAGCACGCGGCGGGCCTGCTGCGCGTTCACCAGATTCATGTCGAGTGTGCGGGGATGCTCTATGGCTTCGGTGATGGCGGGCTTCGTTATCTCGTGGAACACGATGCGCTTCGTCTTCTCCTCGTCCAGGCCCAGCACTTCGCACAGGTGCCATGAAATGGCTTCTCCCTCGCGGTCTTCATCACTTGCCAGCCACACCTGCGAGGCTTTCTTGGCTTGCGTTTTCAGCTCGCCCACCAGTTTCCGTTTCTCTTCGGGTATTTCATACTCGGGCTCGAGTGTCTCCTCGTCAATACTCAACTCGTGCTTCTTCAAGTCGCGGATATGTCCGTAGCTTGACATCACTTTGTAGTCATCGCCCAGAAACTTCTCGATGGTCTTTGCTTTGGCGGGCGACTCCACTATGACTAAGTTCTTCTGCATAGTATGTAATTGTTGCTTCTGTTTTTGAAAAGTGGGCGCAAAGGTAAGCAAAAGATTTTATTACCTTATATATATGAGCGCGGTTTTTAATTTTATTAACTATTGGGCGAAGGTTATTGATTACTGTCCGCGAATATCAAAACAGCTCGGTTGGGGATGTAGAATGTAAGAAAAATTCTAATTCACAAAAATGGCCGTACGGCGGACATTTTGGAAAAGCACCGCTTTGAGGGTGGAAAAGGACAGCTTTTTGACCCGAAAAGCGGTGCTTTTCTGCTCTCGAAGCTATCCTTCCCTTTTTGTGAAAATATTGATGTAAAGATAATTCACGGTTTATTCCTGTCTTGCAAGGGCCATTATCCGGCCTGGCCCCATCCTCACCGCAACAGATGAGAGAACCATCCGCATTCCCCTTGAAGAGGGGGAGTGCCGCGGAAACCTGCCGCCGCTCTCCCCTCCCTTCAAAGGGGAGGGGCAGGGTGGTGTAATATCCTGTCAGCGAAGAAGATACTGACCCCACCGCCCCGGCACCTCCCCTTTGAAGGGAAGGGGAGGCCGCACCATCATTCGCTAATGACTCGACCAAACGAAAAAGCGGGAGAACAAAAAATCCCCATGCGCTGAAGTGGCGCATGGGGATGGGAAAAGACTTTGCGAGCTGTGTGGGCTTAGAACAGGCGCTGCTCGCCGTCGTCGATATGGGTCACGCGGTCGTTCAGCTCGGCCAGTTTGCCGCTGTTCCAGCGGTCGGTGGTTCCCACCAGATAGCCGGTGATGCGCTGCAGTTTGTCGATGTTGGTAGAGCCGCACTTGGGGCACACCTTCAGGTCGGCTTGCGCGTTCTCGTAGCCGCAGTCCATGCAGCGGTTGCGGTTGTGGTTCACCGATCCGTAGCCCATGTCGAGGCGGTCCATCATGTCGACCACGCCCATGATGACTGCGGGGTTATGGGTGGCGTCACCGTCAATCTCGACGTAGAAGATGTGTCCGCCGCGTGTAAGGTTGTGGTAGGGTGCCTCCACCTCTGCCTTGTGGCGTGCCGAGCATTTGTAGTACACGGGCACGTGGTTCGAGTTGGTGTAGTAGTCACGGTCGGTGACGCCCGGTATGCGTCCGAACTCCTTGCGGTCGCGCTTGGTGAAGCGTCCTGCCAGTCCCTCGGCGGGCGTTGCCAGCACGGAGTAGTTGTGGTGGTAGCGCTCGCAGAAGTCGTTGATGCGGTCGCGCATGTATGTCACAATCTTCAGTCCCAGCTGCTGCGCCTCCTCGCTCTCGCCGTGGTGTTTGCCGACGAGTGCCACCAGACATTCAGCCAGTCCGATGAATCCGATGCCGAGAGTGCCCTGGTTGATGACGGGCTCGATGGTGCTGTCCGGTGCCAGCTTGTCGCCGCCCAGCCAGAGACTCTTCATCAGCAGGGGGAACTGCTTTGCCAGTGCCGACTTTTGGAACTGGAAGCGCTCGTCGAGCTGTCGTGCTGCTATCTCGAGCATGTTGTCCAGCTTGGCGAAGAACTGCCCGATGCGCTCCTCCTTGCTCTCGATTTTCATGCACTCGATGGCCATCTTCACGATGTTGAGCGTGGTGAACGAGAGGTTGCCGCGGCCTATCGAGGTCTTCGGGCCAAAGCGGTTCTCGAACACACGTGTGCGGCATCCCATGGTGGCCACCTCGTGCAGGTAGCGCTTGGGGTCGTCGGCGTGCCACTCGTCGGTCTGGTTGAACGAGGCGTCAAGGTTCAGGAAGTTGGGGAAGAAGCGCCGTGCCGTCACCTTGCAGGCCAGTTGGTAGAGGTCGAAGTTGCGGTCTTCGGGCAGATAGTTCACGCCGCGCTTCTTCTTCCATATCTGTATGGGGAAGATGGCCGTCTCGCCGCTTCCCACGCCCTCGTAGGTTGAGAGCAGTATCTCGCGCATGATGCACCGTCCCTCGGCACTGGTGTCAGTGCCGTAGTTGATGGACGAGAAGACCACCTGGTTTCCGCCGCGCGAGTGGATGGTGTTCATGTTGTGTATGAAGGCCTCCATCGACTGGTGCACGCGGCCCACGGTCTTGTTGATGGCGTGCTGCCGCACACGGTCGATGCCCGTCAGACCGTCAAGCGGCTGCTTCAGATAGTCCATCAGCGGCTCGTCGTAGAGGGCACTGTAGTCCTCGCCGTTCAGGTCTTCCAGGTACTTCAGCTCCTCAATGTAGCTCAGCCGCACAAATGGTGCCAGGTAGAAGTCGAAGGCCGGTATGGCCTGCCCGCCGTGCATCTCGTTCTGGGCGCATTCCATCGAGATGCAAGCCAGCACCGAGGCCGTCTCGATGCGCTTGGCGGGGCGCGATGCTCCGTGGCCGGCAATGAAGCCGCAGTTCAGGATGTTGTCAAGGGGATGCTGCACGCAGGTGAGGCTCTTCGTGGGGTAGTAGTCCTTGTCGTGAATGTGGAGGTAGTTGCCTTTCACGGCCTCGCGCACCTCGTCGCTCAGCAGATAGTCGTCCACGAAGGGCTTGGTGCTCTCCGAGGCGAACTTCATCATCATGCCTGCGGGGGTGTCGGCGTTCATGTTGGCATTCTCTCGCGTAATGTCGTTCGACTTCACATTGACGATGTCGAGGAAGATGTCGCGCGTCTTTGCCTTGCGGGCGATGCTGCGCTGATTGCGATAGGCTATGTACTTCTGTGCCACGTCCTTGCGGCTCGACTTCATCAGCTCCATTTCCACCAGGTCCTGGATGGCTTCCACGGTCATCTGTGTCTGGCCGCGCTGGGCTATGTGGTCGGTGATGACGTTCAGCAGGCGTTCGTCCTCTCCCTTCTCGGTGGTCATCATGGCCTTGCGGATGGCGGCCATGATTTTCTGTTCGTTGAAGCCGACGATGCGCCCGTCGCGCTTCACAACTGTCTGTATCATAATGGGTTTGTTGTTATTAAGCTTTTAGTGTTAAGAAAAATCGTCTGCAAAGTTACGACAAATCTTTGTAAGTTGATTGTTTCGGACAACTATTTTGTAGTTAAAAAATGTCAATCCGTTGATTAGTAGCCTGTTGTGTTTTTGTTTTGGACAACTTTGTTTCTTTTGGCGAACTTAAAGTTGGCCAACTTTGGTGATTCTTCTGTGTATGAGTAGGTTACAAGTTTTCCGGTCAGGGCGGGGGCGTTCCCGTCTGGCTGGGACTTCCACGTGGCAGACAAGGCCTCCAAATTGTATTCGTGCTTAGCGTATGCTAATTTGCCAAAAACAAAAAATCTTATATAAAATGTATATTTTAACCATTTTGCTTGGCTATATAAAAATATTTGACTACCTTTGCAGGCTGAATAATAGGGCCATCACGGCCTCTGCGTATGTGGCAGAAGAACGTAAGGCCCTGAAATGCACGTCATTAGCTAGTAATTTGGATATCAGTAAACACTGGTGATAAGTGCACAAACAACAGATACAATCCAGGTAAATCCCTTCAGAAAAGGGGTGTCCCCCTCCTATGCCCGCAACGATGAGGACATGGTGAGGTGGTATCCTATGCGTGTTACCTACAACCGCGAGCTGAAAGTGAACGATAGTCTGAAACAACTCAGTATCGAGACGTTCCTGCCCGTGAGACAACAGCTGGTGGAGCGGGCCGGCAAGCGACGCTATGAGGAGGTGCCGCTGGTGCGCAGCCTGCTCTTCGTGCACGCCTCGCGGCAGGCCATTACCGGCCTGAAGATGACACGGCCAGAGTGCAGCCCCCTTCGCTACATGATGACACGTCCGCTCGACCCGAGACAACAGCCGCAGGTGATGACTGTGCCCGACCGCCAGATGGAGAACTTCATCCGCGTGGCATCGGCCGATGCCAGTCGCGTGATGTTCCTCGACTATACCGCCGTGGCCGACAAGCTGGGCCGCCGCGTGATGATTGTCGACGGCGACTTTGCCGGTGTGGAGGGCGTGGTGAAGCGCATCAAGAAAAACCGCCACGTCGTGGTGGAGCTCGAGGACGTGGCCGCAGTGGCCATCGCCTTCGTGCCGCCCGCCTTCCTGAGATTCATCGACGACTGATTTCTTTCTCAGCAGCCTATAATAGCTAAAATTTTTTAGAATCATGCGTACCCGTCAAAACACCAAGAGCAACAACCTGATACGCAACATCGTCATCGCGCTCGATTTCGTGGTGCTCGTTGCGCTGCTCTATGTCTATATGCGTTTCCTTGGAGGAACAGAATATGCCAACGGCAACAGCTTCTTCCACATGGCCACCATCTCGTGCATGGCACTGGTGGTAGCCCAATATCTGTTCTCAACGGTCATACACCAGCGACAGTACTCGGCCGAAAAGGTGCTGCGACAAGTGACACTGCTCGTGCTGACACAAGTGCTCGTCTGGTTCCTGCTCACGAAAGGCATCTACTGGCTCAGCCCTACACGCACGTCGCCCAAGATCATGTTCACCTTCCAGTTCGCCCCCATCTATCTGCTTTCCATGGTGTTGATGAGGTTCCTGGAGCGTTGGGTGCTGAAACGTTACCGCCGCTTGGGCGGCAACACGCGCACGGCGCTGCTCGTGGGAAGCGACGAGGCACTGAAGAGCGTGTACGACTTCCTGACGGACGACCCCGCCACAGGCTATCGGCTGCTGGGCTACTATGCCAACCACGACATCAAAGATGCACCCGATAAACTGGCGCATCTGGGCACACTGGCCGACTTTGACCAGTTCATAGAGACAGCTACCGACCAGGAGCATCCCGATGAGCTCTACTGCTCGCTCTCGTGGAGCAAGCGCGACGAGATACACCGCATCATGAAATTTTGCGACCGCAACGTCATTCACTTCTATTTCGTTCCCGTCTTTGCCGAGTCGTTCGGACACTCCCTGAAAGTGGAACAGATAGGAGAGACGGTGGGATTCACCAACTATATCGACCCCTTGTCGATGCCCACCAACAAGTTCATCAAGCGCACGTTCGACATCCTGTTCTCAGTAGTGGTGCTCACGCTGCTGCTGCCGCTGTTCCCGCTCATCGCGCTCATCATCAAGCTGCAGAGCCCCGGGCCCATCTTCTTCAAACAGCTGCGCACAGGCATGAACGGCGAGAACTTCATGTGCTATAAGTTCCGCTCCATGCACGTGAACAAAGATGCTGACCGGCTGCAGGCCACGAAGGATGATCCCCGCAAGTTCGCCTTTGGCAATTTTATGCGAAAGGCCAACATCGACGAGCTGCCGCAGTTCTGGAATGTGCTCAAGGGCGACATGTCCGTAGTAGGACCACGACCCCACATGTTGGCACACACCGAGCAGTACTCGCAACTCATCGACAAGTACATGGTGCGCCACTTCGTGAAACCTGGCGTGACGGGCTGGGCACAGGTCACAGGATTCCGCGGAGAGACGAAGGAACTGTGGCAGATGGAAGGCCGCGTGAAGCGCGACATCTGGTACATAGAGAACTGGAGCGTATGGCTCGACATCCGCATCATCTGGCGCACATTCAAGTCGGTCTTCGTGCACGACGAGAACGCCTTCTAACCCCACCACCCCCACCAGAATCCTCATCGACATGAGCCTCTATCCCTTACTCTTTCAGCCAAACCTGCACACAGTAGTGTGGGGAGGCAACCAGCTCAGACCATACAAAGGACTGGAACCCTCCGATGAACCTATAGGCGAGAGCTGGGAGGTGAGCGCCGTGCCAAGCAGCACGAGCATTGTCAGCAATGGCCAGTGGAAAGGCTGCAGCCTGATAGAAGTCATCAACGAACAGCCCGAAGCCATACTCGGCAGCAAAGTCAACGAGAAGTATCAGGGCAAGCTGCCACTGCTGGTGAAGTTCATCGACGCCAAGAAAGACCTGAGCATACAGGTGCACCCCGACGACGAGATGGCCATGCGCGAACATGGCAAGATGGGAAAGTCGGAGATGTGGTACGTCATCAAGGCTGACAAGAGAGCCCATCTCTATGCCGGCTTCAAACAGGAGATTACCCCCTATGAATACCAGAAGCGGGTGGAAGACGGCAGCATCGTGGAAGTTCTGGCCGACCACGAGGTGAAAGCTGGCGACGTGTTCTACCTCCCCGCAGGGCGTGTGCACGCCATCTGTGGCGGTATCATGCTGGCTGAGGTGCAGCAGTCGTCGGACGTCACATACAGAATCTTCGACTACAACCGCCCGGGAATGGACGGCAAGCCTCGCGAGCTGCATACCCAGTTGGCAGCTAAGGCCCTGGATTTTCATGTGGAGGCCAACTACCGCACGGAATACTCCGAGATGGCGAACAAGGCCGTCCAGATCATCGACACACCCTATTTCGACGTGAGGGTGACGGAGATGTCGAAACCCTTCCATCGCAACCTCCTGAAATACGACAGCTTCATCATCACAATGTGCATCGAGGGCGATTGCACGATACGGGTGCGCAGCACGTATGAGGAGATTCTCCTGAAACAAGGCAATAGCACCCTGATTCCGGCAGCCATTGCCGACTACGACGTTATTCCGCTTCACGGTAAGACGCGCATCCTCGATGCCTTCATCGACAATATGGACAGGAGCTTTGGACAAATGGTGACGCGGTTCCTACATGTGTCTCATAAGTAAGACTGTGAGTCGTGGGATAATGCCTATCTCCGTTTCACGTTGAAAAAGTTGACAGATAGTCCGAAATCGTAGCAAGGTCGTTGGTAGGTCGTAGCAAGGGACACAAAATACAATGAGTGCTAGATAGAACGATGGAGAAAGGAATGATGATGACAGGCCCGTTATCGTGTCATGTAGCAAGTTTTATTCCGAAACTGTTGATTGCAAAATGATGTGTGACGACCTTAAATAAAGAAGAAATGGCATCTGCAAAAAAAGAATTAATCTCAGGAGTGTTTTTCACAGCAATAGCGCGCTATGCAGGAATTGCTGTGACATTAGCAGTAACTGCTATTTTAGCAAGGCTTCTCACTCCTGATGATTTTGGAGTAGTAGCAATAGCTGTTGTCATTGTTACTTTCTTTGACATGATGAGCGATATGGGTATTGGGCCTGCTGTCATTCAGAATCGAAGTCTGACAGATTCTGATTTGTCATCCATTTTTTCTTTCACCATACTTGTCGGAGTTGTACTTTCTCTGGTATTTTTCTTCTCTTCTTCACTCTTATCAAGTTACTATGGTAATGACAAGTTAACTGTTATCTTGGAGTGGATATCCCTAGCCGTATTTTTTTATTGTATTGGAATTGTTCCAGACAATTTGATAAAACGTGACAAAAAGTTTAAATATCTTGCGAAAATAAATATTATTGTCAATTCCAGTTGTGGAGGACTTGCTGTGCTTGCTGCACTGATGGGGTGGGGTATCTATAGTTTGCTTGTTGTCCCTATTATGACACCAGCCATTCTGTTCTGCTTAAAATGGAAAGAATATAAGTTAAAGCCGACTATGTTTATAAAATGGACGTCTTTAAAGAAAATTGCATTGTACTCTACCTATCAGTTTTTGTTTAGCATCACCAATTACTTTGCCAGAAACTTTGATAAATTGTTAGTCGGAAAGTGGTTTGGAACGACATCTCTTGGTTATTACGAGAAGTCCTACAGACTAATGTTGATGCCTATAAGCACTCTGTCTCATGTTATTTCGCCTACTGTTCAACCAGTTTTTGCATCATTCCAAGACGATAAAAAATGGCAATGTGAAAAGATGCTTGTCATACTGAAGTTCTTGGCATTCGTAGGGTTTCCCATATCAGCGTTCGTGTTTATGTGCAGTAAGGAGATTGTGCTCATCGTGTTCGGGTCTCAATGGGAGCCGGCAGTTCCTATTTTCAGAATACTCTCTATCTCTGTTGGCTTTCAGATACTCTACTCTCCACAAGGTGCGTTCTTTCAAGCCACCAATGCTGTCAAGGAAATGTTTTATTGTGGCTTGGTGACAAGTGTACTATGCATTAGTTCTGTTATCGTAGGTTGTTATTGGGCACACTCCCTTGATATTTTAGCTCTATTGATAGATATTTCATACTTAGCATCTTATTTCATTACTTACTATGTAATTCTTAAGATTGTGTTCAACCATGATGTTTTGTGTTCTGTATCATTGCTCGTAGAACCTCTTATTCTCAGTTTTGCATCTTTGTCTTTGCTTTATGTTTATCAAGAGTTGTTTTCTACAGGCCATCTTTTTATTGACTTTTTTGCAAAAGGAATACTTTTTTGTTCGTTGATGGGTATTTTTGAGTTGAAGACAAAACGTATTAGAGCGTTCTTTGTGCAATCTCCCAAAACAACAGATTTTCATGAAAATTAAGTTATCGGATTTCAAAATATTGCTGTTCTTTCTATATTCAACATTCTATGTACTGAGTGTGGGAAGCTATTCATCCCAATTTTCCGTCGTTACTAAAATGTTTTTACAGTTCCTTTTTGTGGGAACGATGTTGTTTAGTAAGGGGCTACGCTCAAATGGGAAAACGAGCATTGTAATCGCTGTTTTGGTGACTTTGTTGTGTTTCACCCAGTTGCTGTTTCTTGGTACTACAAATTTTACTAATTTGATGATTGGCGTTTGGTTGTTTGGCTGTCTTGCACAGGTTTCATCCAGAAAGCTATTGCCGTCCTTTGGTATTATATTTCAAGTCTTGGCATCCTTAGCCAGTATTGATGTCCTGTATTGTGCACTGAATAATGGAGAATTTGCGTATTTTAGGGATGAGGTTTTTATAGACAAGGTATATATTACATTATTATATTCCTTGTCGTTTATGTTCTGTCTTATGAATTATTTCAACAATAGGCAGAAAATTCTCAATTTGGCCATACTCTGTTTTAATCTTTTTGTTAATGTATTTCTTGTGCAATCCAAAATTGCCATTGTCGTTTTCTTTGTTAGTCTCTTTATAATGCTCATATGGGGGGTAGAGAAAAAAAGCAAAGAAATAAAAAAACTCCTCTATTATGTAGGAACTATAATAATAGTTGTTTGGATTGCTTTTCCAGATATTGCTCTACCCCAAGAAATCAAATATGCAATTAATTTATTGACAGGTTCGGATATTTTCACACTTGAAGTGATTGAGTCGGAGCATAGTGAAATAACCTATACAATACGAGACGCCCTATGGGCTTATGCTCTGTCGCTTTTCTATGACAATCCTATTCTTGGTATTGGTATAGGTGAATTTATAGAGCACAAATTCGTTTTTTCAAAAGACATTGTTGTTGTAGAAACTGAGTCTTCTCTTATAAACATACTGACAGAAGGCGGTTTGGCATATTTTGCTATTGTTGTTTTTATGTTTTTCAAAGGTATTAAAGCCGCTATCGTGAAATTTCGTGAGCAGCATCAATTCGAATATCTCTTCTGCATCGTTTATTTCTGTTCATGCATCATAATGATAATAGGAAATGATTTCATGGATTCCTATTTCTGGATTTTGATGGGATTGATTATGGGAATAGTAAATGAAAAAGAAACATCAAAATTGAGCAACTATGATAAAAACGAGGAAAGACTTGAAGGATTATATAGCAGCAGACCTTAGCAGAACGTTATACTTTTGAAAGTTACGTAAATCTTATTCTATTTGAGATTTCTTATATTAATTTACTATGAAAATTTTCTTTGTTGTTTCAAGCATAGCAATTGAAGGTGGTGGCGCTTCTAAGATGTTGGTATGGGTTGCCAACCAGTTTGCCAAAGACGGAAATGCTGTCACTATATACACGCATAA
>JAILPA010000017.1 GCA_024690505.1 Prevotella sp. | reverse complement strand
GCGACTTGGGCGGTTGCGGCGGCTCTTGCCTGAGATATCAACAAGATGTTTTTTCAACTCTGGGTTAAAATATTTGCAGAATTCGTCGAGAAAACAGAAAATTTCTATTAAATTTGCAGTCGTCATAGGAGTGATCGTTTTTTGTATTTTATTGATTTGCAGCTATAAAGGTACAAAAAAACTTTCACTCCTACAACTTTTCAGGTACTTTTCTTACGTCGAACTCACGTATTATTAGAACTCAAATCCTAATCTTGCTGTTATTCCAGTATTGCCGTCTTCTTCTATATTGTATTTGACTTTTTCATGGGTAGAGTAACTAAACATTAAATAAATACCTGTATTTCCCTTTATTGACATACGACATCCAGCACCTAAAGATGTATATAAGCCGCTTCCGTCAGAGATATTGTTACCTAAACGCAAATCAATTATTGGAGATAATTTCTTTCCATCTTAAATCAGCAAATAGTAGTTTTTCTACTGAACTCTCACGTTCCCACAGATATCCATGACTAAGATGTCCTTCTTTTACCTCAGGAAAGAAGTGAACTCCGATACCAGCTCCCACAAATATGTTAGGTGTTACCTGATAGCCATGAATAGTATTGAGTTCAAACCAATTAAAACCTAATGTGGCTCCTAGGACCTCTACGGAATAACCAGCTTCAACTGACCCATGATACCCCTTTTCTAAACCCTGAGCATTTGTTTGAGTACAAAACATAGCAAATATTGCTATTATTGCAAATAAATAGTGCTTTTTCATACGAATTTGTTTATTATGTTTTTATACTTTCTTAAGAACAGTCTTATATCCTCCGTCAGTATCGACCCAATTCATAGTTTTCCCATCAGAAGATATTGTTACTGTATATCGATCTGTATATTTCTTGCCATCTTCTGTGCCAGAAATAGTTAGAGTTTTGCCATCGAACGAAAAGTCATATGAGAAAGTGTAAGAGATTTTTCCATCTACGACTTTACATGACCCCTTACCATTCGAGTTAAAAGTCCATTGCCAAATACCATCATAGTAATTCTGCTCTTCCCATGTTCCAAGAATGGAACTATCAATATTGTCATCATCATCACTACTGCACGAAGCAAATCCAAAACTCAGCATTGTTACCATCATAATGATGGGCATACACCATAAATCCATTTTTTTCATAATCACTTTTTTTTTAGTTAATAATTAAAGGTTAAACACAAAAAAGAAAACGTGAGCAATTACTTCGCTTACGTTATCCAGGTATCGGCAAACACCTCACACACTTCACGAGTAAAGGCCCACGCCATCAGGCGTGAACCGTCTCTACTTTACTCTTGTGTGTTAATGAAATTTTGCCGATTTCGGATAACAAGAATTAAAGCGGACGCTTCAACGTATATGTTTTAAAATATATCTTAGTCCATAGGCATTCATGGTTTAAGGGTTCAACATGTTTTCATTGCTGCAAAAATACAAAAAGTATTTGAACTGGCCAAGCATTCAGCAAGTTTTTATTGCGATATGCCATTCTTAAGGCCATTCAATGTGTTGTGTTAGCGCATATTTGACTGGCAATGGCATTGAGCCGCAGGCAGCGCTGTCGCATGTCGACAATCTTTTCGTTCTGGTAAGGGTAGGGGGCAAGCATCAGCAGGAGGCCTTCTTCGCATGCTTGCAGATAGCGGGGCTGTGGCTTGAAGACAGGGGGGAAGCCCTTCAGCAGAAGGACTATCAAGGGAATCTTTTCGTTCATGGCTGTGGTGGCGATGGCCTGTTCACCGGGGCTTATACACGGCGAGACGACCACGGCACCTGTGTCAATGGCTTGGTCGATGATATAAGTCTTGCGTTGTTCTATCTCGTTGGGATAGAGGTGGCGCGAGCATTGCACCTGTATTTTCGAGGGGTTGTCGAGCAGAAAGCGGTTGCCCATCGCCTGCATGGGCAGGCCCGCTACAGTCATGGTGCCAAGAAGGGTGAAGTATTCTGGGTGAAGGCGCTTCACAAGCAGGCGGCGCGGGTTGTCGTCCATGTAATCGAACATGCGCTGTAGCTGACCTTTCCCTGTGAGGATACGGTCGTTGTAGCCGGTTTCCCAAAGGGAGCCGTGAGCACGGGCGGCGGCGGTATAAGGAGAGGGCGGCACGGCTGTAGAGAGCTGCAACGATGTTGCAGCATACCGGACCTGGGTGGACGCTCCCTTGCTGTTCGTTCTGTTTTGTCTGGTAGGCTGCAACATCGTTGCAGTAATCACACCCAGCTCGCGGGCGGCAGCGTGCGTGCCGGCCTTGAAGCCTTTCACCACATCGCCCAGGTGCTTCTCCATCTTCTCGTGGACGAAGAGGAGGCCGTGAATGTGGTCGGGCATGATGCATAGCCTCATCACTTCTACCAAGGGGTAGTGTTGTGGTATGGACTCCCAGCAGTCTCTCACCTTTTCACCGAAGGCCGACAGGACGACGTGGGGCTTCTGCGGCCCTTCGTGCACGGCCGGGTCGCCGGCAAGTGTGCCAAGCAGCGGGCGCCGGCCCTCAATGACCATTGTCACCATGTAGATGCCGCGATCACGGTAGTTGTGCATGGAGCAGCGCCGCTTCATCGACGGGATCTTGCCTTTGGCATATTGCTCCCATTTCGTTGGCTCGTGATGGTGGCTGTTCTTCTCCTCCATGTTCCTCTTTCCTTTTTGGGAGTTAAGTTGCTTTTTGTATGGTAAGCTGTCCAGTAGACTGCAACATTGTTGCAGTTTACGGAACTGGTAGTTAATGGGCCTCGAGCCAGTTGGCACCGAAACCGCTGTCGGCCACGAGTGGCACTTGGAGCGCTATGGCGTTCTGCATCTCCTCGAGTACGATGGCCTCTACTTTGTCCTTCTCTTCGGGATAGACCGAGAAATTCAGTTCATCGTGTACCTGAAGAATCATCTTCGAGCGGATGCCCTCTGCTTTGAATCGCTGGTAGATACGTATCATAGCCACCTTGATGATGTCGGCAGCGGTGCCCTGGATGGGGGCGTTGATGGCGTTTCGCTCAGCAAAGCCGCGCACCGTGGCGTTGGCTGAGTTGATGTCGGGCAGGTAGCGGCGACGGCCGAAGAGGGTAGGGACGTAGCCCTGTTGGCGGGCTTCCTCCTTGGCGTGCTCCATGTAGTCGTGCACCTGGGGGAAAGTCTCAAAGAATCCATCGATGAGCAGTTTCGCTTCATCGCGACCGATGTTGAGCCGCTCGGCCAGTCCGAAGACGGTGATGCCATAGATGATGCCGAAGTTGGCGCGCTTCGACTTCGTGCGCTCGTCGCGCGTCACCTCCTCAATGGGTTTCTTATAGATGTTCGAGGCCGTAGCGGCGTGCAGATCCTTACCTTCCGTGAACACGCGAATCATGTTTTCATCGCCGCTGAGGTGGGCCATCACTCGCAGTTCTATCTGGCTGTAGTCTGCTGAAAAAAACAGACATCCTGGCTCGGGTACGAAGGCCTTGCGAATCTCCTTTCCGTCTTCTCCGCGCACTGGAATATTCTGCAGGTTAGGGTCGGAGGACGAGAGGCGTCCCGTGGCTGTGACGCACTGGTTGAACGATGTGTGTATGTGTCCTGTGCGAGGGTTGATGAGCGTAGGCAGATTGTCGACATAGGTGCCAATGAGTTTCTTTAATCCTCTGAAAGACAATATGTCAGCTACTATCTGGTGCTTGCCCTGAAGCTGTGTCAGCACGTCCTCACTGGTGACGTACTGGCCAGTTTTCGTCTTCTTAGGTTTCTCTATAATCTTCATCTTGCCAAAGAGAATGTCGCCCACCTGCTTGGGTGAAGAGATGTTGAATTGCTCGCCAGCCAACTCGTAGATTCGCGCTTCAATCTCGTTCATCCTCGTTGTCAATTCTTTTGACGTTTGGCGCAGTGACTCGGTGTCGAGGCAGACGCCGTTCATCTCCATCTCTGCCAGTACGGGCATGAGTGGCATCTCGATGTCGTAGAACAGTTTTTCGCAGTCATGCTTCTTGAGTTCCGGCTCCAGTCGGTTCTTCAGCTGCAGGGTGATGTCGGCATCTTCGCAGGCATATTCGTAGACGAGGGTAGGGGAGAGGTCGCGCATGGAGCGTTGGTTCTTTCCCCGAGGACCAATGAGCTTGTCGATGTGCACCGTCTGATAGTTCAGGTACACCTCGGCCATGTAGTCCATGTTATGACGAAGCTCGGGTTGAATGAGATAATGGGCAATCATGGTGTCCCACATCGGGCCGTTGAGACGAATGTTATAATTTCTTAAAACTTCTAAATCGTACTTCAAATTCTGTCCGACCTTGAGGATTGACGGGTCTTCATAGAGTGGTTTGAATATATTAACAATTTGCAACGCCTTTTCATGTTCGGCCGGAATCGGCACGTAAAATGCCTGATGTTCCTCCACTGCAAAGCTCAAACCCACCAATTCGGCATCGATGGCGCTGGTGGAAGTGGTCTCCGTGTCTAACGTGAGAATTTGCTTTGTCCTAAAAAACTCATAAAGCTTACGTGCATCTTCTTCATTTTCAACGAGTTTATAGTCGTGAGCCACAGATTTAAGGCTCTCAAAACTCGCAAATTTTGGCGTTTCCCCTCCGTCGGGTTGAAATTCTTCAAAGAGAGAGAGCTGTTGATTTACTGATTTTGACGGTTTTTCTGTTTTTTTAAGAATTCGGTCGGTGAGCGTCTTGAACTCGAGTTCGGCGAATATTTTTCCCAATTCCGTTGTGTCGGGTTCTTGTCGAGCCAAGGCATCGAGATCGAGGTCGATGGGAACATCGGTCTTGATGGTTGCGAGGAAGTGACTCATCTTGATATCGTCGACGTGCTCCTCCACCTTTTTCTTCAGTGCCCCCTTTAATTCATCGGTTTTATCGAGAAGATTGTCTACCGACCCGAAGTCGGCTATGAGTTTCGCAGCCGTTTTCTCACCCACACCCGGACAGCCAGGGAAGTTGTCGGCCGAGTCGCCCATGAGTGCCAGGAGGTCGATGACCTGAGCGGGGGAGGTGATGCCATATTTCTCGCAGACCTCCTTGGGGCCCATTACCTCATAGCCACCTCCATGGCGTGGCCGATAGATATGCACGTGGTCGGTCACCAGCTGGCCGTAGTCCTTGTCGGGTGTAAGCATGTACGTGTCGATTCCATCGATAGAATCAGCCTTTTTGGCCAGTGTTCCAATCACATCGTCGGCCTCGTAGCCATCCTTCTGCAGCACTGGTATGCGGTAGGCACCCAGCAGTTGTTTAATGATGGGCACGGCGCGTGTGATGTCCTCGGGCGTCTTTTCGCGTTGAGCTTTGTATTCAGGGAAGGCATCGCTGCGGAAGGTGGGACCGTGGGGGTCGAAGGCCACGCCGAGATATCGGGGCTGCTCTTTCTCAATGACCTCTTGCAGGGTGTTTACGAAGCCGATGATGGCACTGGTGTTGAGCCCCTTCGAGTTGATTCGGGGGTTTTTGATGAAGGCATAGTACGAGCGGTAAATGAGCGCGTAAGCATCGAGTAAGAATAGTTTATCCATCTTGTTATAGAAATTTGGTGTAAAATTACTAAAAAAATTCGCAATAATCCGATATTTTCCGTAATTTTGTATCAAATTTCGGAATAATGGATACTTTAACCCGGATAAAACAGCCCATAAAGCGCGATTTCATCGAGTTTGAAGAACTTTTCAACAGCGCTCTGACATCCACTGACGGTTTGCTCGGCAGTGCATTGTCACATATTCGTCAACGTGGGGGTAAGCGTATGCGACCCATCCTGACCCTGCTGATGGCCAAGAACTTTGGCGAAGTAAATCTCGTCACCCAGCACTCTGCTGTCGGTCTGGAACTGCTACATACTGCCTCGTTGGTACACGACGACGTGGTGGACGAGAGTGGCGAACGGCGTGGTCAACCCTCGTTGAATGCGTCGTTTAATAATAAGGTGGCGGTGCTGGTGGGCGACTATATTCTTTCCACGGCTCTTCTGCATGTGTCGCATACGGGTAATCAACTTATCGTTGAGAATCTGGCACAGCTTGGACGAACCCTGGCTGCGGGCGAGATTCTGCAACTATCGAATATCCAGAACAAGGAACTCTCCGAGGCCGTTTACTTCGATGTCATCAAGAAAAAAACGGCAGCGCTGTTCGAGTCGTGTGCGGCCCTGGGCGCACTCTCGGCCGGAGCATCCGGCGAAGAAGTGGAGCAGGCAAGCCTGTTCGGACAGAATCTCGGCATCATGTTTCAGATTCGTGACGACATTTTCGATTATTTCGATTCACGCGAGATAGGGAAACCCACTGGCAACGACATGGTGGAGGGTAAGCTGACGCTGCCCATACTCTATGCGCTGAATACCAGTCCCTATGAGTCGATGTTGACCCTCGCACGGAAAGTGAAGGCGGGCACAATCAATACCGATGAAATCGCCGTTTTAGTGGAATACACGAAACAGCAGGGCGGCATAGAATACGCCGAGAAGCGCATGAAGGATTTCTACGACGAGAGCATGGTGTTCATTGATAACCATGTGGCTGACGCTGAGATCCGTGAGGCGCTGATTTCCTTCCTGGGATATGTGATGAAGCGAAACTACTGATTTAATCGGTAGTTCCAATCATCTTTCTATTTCCCATTTGCTCCTCGTTAGTATAAGAAGAATTAGTTTCAAGGGGTGTTGAACTTTTAGTTCAGCGCCCCTGAACTATTAGTTCAGGGCTTCTGAACCATTAGTTCAGCACCGCTGAAACTCCATTTATGTATAGCTACGCTTGTAGCGAATCGGCCGAAGGCCTTTGTCCATAAGGTTTTTGCCTCTTATGTGTCTCCCTTTTGTTGTCTGTTCCCGCTCTGCGTTCATTCCAACAAGCAGGGTAGGTGCTTTGCTGCCCCTTTTCTCCACTATATTCTCTCCGCACCGTTGTCTATGTTGTGATATTATCGCAACACCTGCGCCTTTACCCCTTCTTTCTGCCGAAGTTCTCTCCCTTTCATGAATAGCCCCCTTCTCCTTTTTATCCTTTTTTTCCATCCCACAAAACTAAAAACCCCGGGAGTTGCTGAAACCAGCACTTCCCGGGGTTCATGACGATGGAATGGGCAGTTTAGAAGAATTTCACCTCTTTTCCGGTGAGTTCGCTCAGAAGCAGGTTGGCCAGGCGACTGGTTCCCAGACGGAACAGTTCATTGGTGAGCCACTTCTCGCCCAGCACTTCCTTTACGATGGTGTAATAGATGAGGGCATCCATCACCGTGTTGATGCCACCGGCGGGCTTCAGACCCACCATAATGCCTGTTTCATCGTAGTATTCTTTGATGGCCTGGCACATCACGTAGACGGCTTCGGGTGTGGCGCTGATCTTCTCCTTGCCAGTAGATGTCTTGATGTAATCGGCACCTGAATACATCGATAGAATCGAGGCTTTTTTAATATTGGCACATGAGCCGAGGTCGCCTGTCTCGAGAATGACCTTCATGGGCACATCACCACAGGCCTCTTTCTGCTGCTGAATCTCGTCGCATACCGTCTCGTAGTCGCCGCTGAGGAACTGACCGACGTGCATCACGATATCGACGTTGCCGGCTCCGTCGCGGATGGCGAGGCCTGTCTCCACCGTCTTCACTTCTATCAGAGCCTGAGACGTGGGGAAGGCACCGCTCACACAGGTGGGGATGACCCCCTCGACCTCGAGCGATTCGCTCACCAGCTTGGTGAAACGTGGGTAAGTGACGACGGTGGCTACGTGGGGGAACTCGGGGTATTCGTTGTCGAAACGGTTCACCTTCTCCACCAGTTGCAGCACGCTCTCGTCGCTGTCGACGGTGGTTAGCGTAGTGAGTTCGATGCTGCCGAACATGAAGCGTTTCACCTCGGTCGTGTCGTTCTGTGCCACTTTCTCGGCAATGATGGTCTTCACTGCGTCCTTCACTTCCTCGTCAGTAATGTCGAGGTTATACTTCTTCAGAGCCTCCTCAATGTGGCTCACGGGCTGAGCATGTACGTGCTCGTGCTTGTGTTGTTCTGCCATAGTTTTTATAAAAGATTAAAGATTGTTATTTGTCTTTCCTGAATATTCTATATCGTTGCGGTAGAACGTATGAAAATACTAAAAGGCCGATGGTTAGTCCCAAAATACTGCTAACTAAAATGAGATAATAAGGGCGCTTTAAATAGAAATTCTGGTAGGCATTGACGCTGCTACCATCGGGTTTTATAAATTCCTCTTCAGTATCGTTGATGTCGCTGAAATATGTAATAATTTCCTCATTATAATAGTAAGCTCCACCTTCTGTGTCAGTCCATTCCTTTACAATGTTTCCTTTAGTATCAATTACGAAGATGTCTTTCATATTCAGAGATGCATCTGAGTCTTTATACCCTACCACAATAAAGCCATCAATCAGGAAATAAAAGTAATCAGGCTTAATAATAATGTCGTCTGATTCTTTCACTTTAATTCCTTGATAGTATTTTTTTTCGCCATTATTATCATTCCACACTTTGGTAGAATCTGCAAATGTTTCATAGTAATTATAAAACTCTGATTTGGTAAAGTCGTTGTCTTTTTGTTGCTGATGTAATGGTTTCAAAATAATCATCAGAATAAAGGTAGCAACTACGCTTGTCAGTAAGCAAGCGAAATAGCGATTATTGAATAGGGATACAGGTATTAACATAATTCTTATGATATAAGTTTCGGGTTTGTAATGTGTCTAAGTGAGTCACGTTTTGTCTTCTTTTCAACGCTTTTGTTCAGCTCCTCAGTCAGGTCGATGCCCGTCTGGTTGGCAAGACAGAGCAGTACCCAAAGCACGTCGGCCATCTCTTCGCCCAATGCTTGCTGGCCGTTGTCGGCAGCACGCGGGTCGCCGGATTTCCACGATTGTTCGCCGTAGCGGCGGGCAATAATCTTGGCCAGCTCGCCCACCTCCTCAGTAAGAACAGCCATATTGGTGAGCTCTGAGAAATAGCGCACACCGTATTCTTTAATCCACTGGTCTACAGTTTCCTGTGCTTCTTTTATGTTCATAGTTTCTGTTTTGGTCTTATGCCCGTAGGGTGGGGTGGTCATCACTTGCTATTCCTTGTTCTTCGTATCCATGCAGATGGTTACGGGGCCGTCGTTCACCAGCGACACTTTCATGTTGGCACCAAACTCTCCGGTAGCCACTTTCTTGCCCATTTCATCGGATAATCGGCGGCAGAACTCCTCGTAGAGGGGGATGCTGATTTCGTGTCGGGCGGCACGTAGCCACGACGGACGGTTGCCCTTCTTGTAGCTGGCATAGAGTGTGAACTGGCTGACTACCAGCACCTCGCCGCCTACGTCCATGATGCTGCGGTTCATCACGCCGTTTTCATCGTCGAAAACACGAAGGTTGACAACTTTCTTCACCAGCCATTCCACGTCGGTGGAGGTGTCGTCTTCGCAGACACCCAGCAGAATCAGGTAGCCTGGTCCTATGCTGCCGTGAACGGAATTGTCGATGGTCACGCTTGCGCTGCTGACTCTTTGTATCACTATTCGCATGTTGCAAAGATACTACTTTTTATTGATATAGCCAACAAAAGCTCGAACTTTCTTTACATCTTGCTCCGCCATTTTTTTCGTCTTGTCCTGCCATTTGGCCTGACTGGTTCTATGACTGGTGATCGGAATGGAAATAGTTGTATAGAAGTTCTGCCTTACTGACGCCAATAATGTTGCTAAGTGTCTGTAAATCAGATTCTTTAATACGTTTTAAGGTCTTTAGTTTTGCTATCAGTGCGTCGCGTGTCTTTGGGCCAATGCCTTTGATGTCGTCCAGTTCGCTTTTCAAGGCGTGTTTCGACCGCTTGTCACGATGGAACGTGATGGCGAAGCGGTGCACTTCATCTTGCAGCTGGGTCAGAACATGGAATAGCTCGCTGTCGGTTTTGAGTTGAATACTCATTGGGGGAAAGCCATAGAGCAGTTCGTTGGTGCGGTGCCGGTCGTTCTTGGCCAGACCGGCAATGGGAATGTCGATGTTCAGTTCGTCTTGTATCACTTCGCGGATGACTTCCATCTGACCTTTGCCACCATCTGCTACAATGAGGTCGGGTAGGGGCTGCTCTTCCTCGATCAGACGGGTGTAACGTCGACGCACGACTTCTTTCATTGAGGCGTAGTCATCGGGGCCAACCACGGTTTTAATGTTATAGTGCTTGTAGTCGCGCTTGCTTGGTTTCATCGATTTGAACACCACACAGGCTGCCACCGCATCTGAACCAGAAATGTTCGAGTTGTCGAAACACTCGATGTGGTAAGGCATTTTGGGAAGGTGTAGCTTCTCCTGGAGCTCTTTCATCAAGCGCACTTTCTTCTGTTCGGGATTCAGCTTTTCTGCTTGTTTCAGGCGGTCAAATTTGTATTGCTTGCAGTTCATTATCGACAGCTCGAGGAGGGTCTTCTTGTCCCCTGCCTTGGGTACCGTGAAGCGAACACCCTCAAGCGCAATGCTCACTTCCTTGGGCACAATAATCTCCTTGGCGTCGCTTTTGAAGCGTTCGCGTAGTTCAATAATGCCTAGCTGGAGCAACTCCTCGTCGCGCTCACTGAGCTTTTTCTTGTATTCAATGGTAAAACTCTGATTGATGCTACCGTTTGATACGTGGAGGAAATTGATGTAGGCTATCTTGTCATCGCTCGTGATGGAGAATACATCTACGTTGTTAATAGTATGACTGACGACTTCACTCTTACTGACAAACCCTTCTAAGGCAAGGTATTTGCATTTGATTTCCTGGGCTTCCTCAAAGCGAAGCTGGTCGGCAAGTGTGGTCATTTCCTCTTTCATCTCACGCAAAATCTCACGTGTGTTTCCTTTTAGAATCTCACGTGCCTGACGGATGTTTTTCTGGTAGTCCTCCATGCTTTGAAGAGCTGCACATGGGCCCTTGCATCGCTTGATATGATAGTCTAAGCAGACTTTGTACTTGCCGCTTTCTATGCCTTCTTTCGTGATGGGTTTTGTGCAGGTTCGGGGGTGGTAAAGTTCTTTGATAATATCGAGAACGGCGTACATGGAACCGATGTGGGAGTAGGGACCGAAGTATGTTCCCCACTTCTTGTTCATGGTGCGGGTCTTGCAGATACGTGGCAGGTACTCGTTGGTTACGCAGATACTTGGATATGTCTTACCGTCTTTCAGTAGTACATTGTAACGAGGATTGTACTTCTTTATCAGAGAATTTTCCAACAGGAGGGCGTCTTCTTCTGTGTTGACAACGGTGTAGCTGATGTCGAAGATTTTAGAAACAAGCACTTTCGTTTTGAATCGGTCTACTTCGGTGTGGAAGTAGGTGCTGACGCGTGACTTCAAATTTTTGGCTTTGCCTACATATATAATAGTACCTTTCTGGTCGTAGAACTGGTAGCTGCCCGGTTTCTCGGGCAGCCGCGATACGATTTCCTTCAGTCGTACAATCCGTTTCTGGTCTTCTTCCTTCATGGAGGTGACACTCTTCTGTTTTGTTTCACGTGGAACAAATTGGCTCAAATGGTCATCAGAGTGGTAAGCTCGATTCCATCGAAGAGATCCCGGCCATGTAAACCTTCATCCTTAATCTCGATAATGAAATTCATCATCACCTTCTTGGGATGGAAGTGCTGTACCAGCTTGTAGGCTGCTTTTGCTGTTCCGCCTGTTGCCAGTAGGTCGTCGTGAATTAAAACCACGTCGTTTGGCTCGATGGAATCAAGGTGCATCTCAATCGTGTCCACTCCGTATTCTTTTGAGAAGGATTCTTTCAATACGGTGTAAGGAAGCTTTCCTGGTTTGCGAGCCAATACGACTCCGCAGCCAAGACGACCGGCTAGTGCGGATGCCATCACGAATCCTCGACTTTCTATGCCTACAATCTTGGTGATGCCCTTGTCTTTGTAAATGTCGTAGAGCTCGTCGAGCATGATCTTCATACACTCTCCGCTCTTGTAAAGTGTAGTTACATCGCGGAAATTGATGCCCTTCTTCGGAAAATCTGGAATGCAACGAAGGTTGTCAAGAAGTACTTTGTTGTTCATTTTCAATAAGTTATATTAGTGATTACTATTAGTTGTTTCACGTGAAACACATCCCGCTTTCGTGCTTTGGTTATCTCCCCATGAGCACAAGAAGCACGTTGATGTCGCTGGGACTTACGCCAGGTATGCGGCTTGCCTGTGCCAGCGTTTCGGGGTCGATGGCGATGAGCTTCTGCCGAGCCTCTGTTGAGAGCGACTGTAGTTCGTCGTATTTGAAGTGGCCCTTAATGCGGATATTCTCCAGGCGGTGCATCTTGTCGGCCACAAGGCGCTCCCTCTCGATGTAACCGCGATATTTAATGCGTATCTCGGCAGCTTCGGCTATTTCTTCGCGACGGTTGTCGGGACGTTGCATAACTTCTTTCAGTTCGGGAATCACCTCGCTCAGCATCGACAGGTTCAGCTGCGGACGGGCAATCAGTTCGTCTAGCTTCACACCAAACTGTAGGGGAGAGGTGCCGAAGTGTTCCAAGGCGCTGTTGATGTCCTTTGGCTTGATATGGAAAGTGGTGCAAAAATGCTCGATTTCTTCGATTTTTTCTTTCTTCTCCAACCACCAGTCGTGACGTTTTCCAGTGGCCAATCCTAAGTGGTAGGCTCGTTCTGTCAGTCGGCGGTCAGCGTCATCCTGCCGCAAAAGGATTCGGTACTCGGCTCGGGAGGTAAACATGCGGTAGGGTTCGTCCACGCCCTTCGTCACCAAATCATCGATTAAAACGCCAATATATGCCTCATCTCGGTTCAGAGTGAATGGCTTTTGTGTGTCTGCCGATTGCCCGCAACCTGACCGTCCTGCTGTGATGGCAGCATTGACTCCTGCCACTAATCCCTGACCGGCGGCCTCCTCGTAGCCAGTGGTACCGTTCACCTGTCCGGCAAGGAACAGACCTTCAATTATCTTCGATTCCAACGTGTGTTTTAATTGAGTTGGGTCGAAATAATCGTACTCGATGGCGTAGCCAGGGCGGTAGACCTTTGCGTTTTCCAGTCCTTTTATTCGTCGCAGAGCAGCAATCTGTACATTGGCCGGTAACGACGATGAGAATCCATTCAGATAAAGTTCGTTTGTTTCTATTCCTTCTGGTTCCAGGAAGAGGAGGTGCTGTTCGCGCTCTGGGAAAGTGACGAGTTTCGTCTCGATAGACGGGCAATAACGAGGGCCGATGGATTGTATCTGTCCGTTGTAAAGGGGTGAATCGGCCAGACCGGAGCGAAGAATGTTGTGCGTCTCCGTGTTCGTGTAGCATTCCCAACAAGGCAATTGAGCAGTGGGGTGGGGGGCGCCCATATATGAGAACCGGTATGGTCTGTTCTCTCCCGGCTGCTCTCGCAGTTGCGAAAAGTCAACGCTACGTTTGTCAATACGTACCGGTGTTCCCGTTTTCATCCGCCCGCTGCGAATGCCGTGTTTAACGATGCTCTCCGTCAGACCCGTTGCTGCTGGTTCTGCAATGCGGCCTCCAGCCACCATGCGCCGCCCTATGTGCATGAGACCGTTGAGGAATGTCCCAGCTGTAATGACGATGCACGGTGCCTGAATCTCTGCGCCCCAGATGGTGCGGATGCCCGTGACATGGGTGCTGACGTTTGAACCGCTTGCTGCCTGTTCTGTCAGCAACTCGCAGGCTTGGTCTTGCCAGATGTCTAAATTATCGGTTTCATCGAGCTTTTTTCGCCATTCCCAGATGAATTTCCCTCTGTCGCATTGTGCACGCGGGCTCCATACAGCAGGCCCTTTCCCGACGTTCAACATACGAAACTGTATCGAAGTGGCATCGGTCACTAAGCCCATCTGGCCGCCAAGGGCATCTATCTCACGAACAATCTGTCCCTTGGCGATGCCACCCACGGCGGGGTTGCACGACATTTGGGCAATCTTGTTCATGTCCATGGTGACCAATAGCGTCTTTGCACCCATGCGTGCCGAAGCTGAAGCAGCCTCGCACCCAGCATGTCCTCCGCCTATAACCACCACATCGTATTTCAGCGTCATCTTACTATTTCTCTTTCTTTAGTTTTATCCGCTAATTCCATTAGTTTTATCCGCTAATTTTTACTGTTTATTTCGCTAACGTCATTAGCTTATTTCGGTAATTGCTTTAGTTTATTCCGCTAACAGCAGGTCTGTGACAGGCCTGTTTTATCGTGTGCAAAGTTAATTATTATTTCCGAATTTCAGCAAGAAAGCCCGAAAAAAATCTTCCAGCCCAGCTTTCCATTCCCTTTTCCCGTGCTTTCCTGCGCGGTCAGAGCAAAAAAGGAGTGAAATGTTTTGCCGTGTCCCTTTTATTTCGTACCTTTGCAAAATCATTCTCTCTGTGTCGTTGAAATGGCGCTTTATGTGCAGAATGACGTGATATTGAGCCAAATAGTAAACCCTTTGAAAATATGAAGACCTTTGAGGAACTGGGCGTCATTGCCCCTATTCGTGAAGCCATTGAAGAGTTGGGCTTCATTCAGCCTATGCCCGTACAGGAAGCAGTCATTCCTTTCTTGATTGATGGCCAGCGCGACGTGATTGCTCTTGCCCAGACTGGTACTGGCAAGACCGCCGCTTTCGGCATTCCCCTGTTGCAGCGTCTTGACACGTCATGCCGCGACACTCAAGCCTTGGTGCTCAGTCCCACGCGTGAACTTTGCCTACAGATCACCGACGACTTGCGCGATTTCTCCAAGCATTTAGATGATGTCCATGTCGAAGCCGTCTACGGTGGTGCTGCCATCGAGGCCCAGATGCGTGCCCTGCGCAAGGGCGTCAACATCATCGTGGCGACGCCAGGCCGACTTATTGACCTTAAGAACCGCGGGTTCGTACATTTGGAGAACGTTGGCACCATTGTGCTCGACGAGGCCGACGAGATGCTGAACATGGGTTTTGCCGATTCCATCGGTGAAATCTTCCAGTCGCTTCCTGCCGAGCACGCCACCCTGATGTTCTCTGCCACGATGAGCCGTGAGGTGGAAAAAGTGGCCAAGACCTACCTGAAGGACGGCTACGAGACCATAGTGGTGGGCAGCCGCAACGAAGGCGCCGAGAACGTGAATCATATTTATTATATGGTCCAGGCCAAGGACAAGTATCTGGCTCTGAAGCGCATTGTTGACTATAACCCCCGCATCTTTGCCATTATTTTCTGTCGGACGAAGATTGAGACCCAGGAGATAGCCGACAAGCTGATCAAGGACGGCTACAACGCCGAGTCGCTGCATGGCGACCTCAGTCAGCAGCAGCGCGACCTGACGATGCAGAAGTTCCGCCATCACCTCACCCAGCTGCTCGTGGCCACAGACGTGGCTGCCCGCGGTCTGGATGTCGACGACCTCACACACGTCATCAACTTCGGTCTGCCCGACGACATCGAGAACTACACCCACCGCAGCGGACGCACCGGTCGTGCCGGCAAGAAAGGCACCAGCATCAGCATTGTCCACTCCAAGGAGAAACACAAGATTCGTGCCATTGAGAAGGAAATAGGCAAGAGTTTTGTGGAGACCCCCATCCCGCAGCCCGAGGAGATATGCAAGAAGCAGCTCTACAAGGTGATGGACCAGATAGTGAAGACCGACGTCGACGACCAGGAGATAGCTCCCTTCATGCAGGACATCAGCCGCTACTTCGAGTACATGGACAAAGAAGAGATCATCAAGAAGATTGTTTCGCTCGAGTTTGGCAAATTCCTGGCCTACTACGCCGATGCCCCCGAGATCAGCCTTCCCACTGTCTCTTCCAAGGAAAAGGGCGGCTCGAAGCCCCAGACCGATCGCCAGAAGCGCATGAACAAGGCGCAGCCCGGCTACCACCGGCTGTTCATCAACCTGGGCAAGCGCGACGGCTTCTATCCCGGCGAGCTAATGCAGACGCTGAACCGCTATGTCGGTGGACGTCAGGAGGTTGGCCACATCGACCTGCTCGATACTATCAGCTATTTCGAGGTGCCCGAGAAGGATGCCCTCAAAGTGATGACCCAGCTCACAGGTATCCGCTTCCATGGTAGGCAAGTGCGCTGCAACAGCGAGGACGATAAGGGCCTTGTGGCCGAACGTCCCCAGCAGTCAGCCAGCAGAAACCGTGGCGGCCGCTCCGATGATGCCCATTTCGACAAGCCAAAGCGTGGCGGCCGCTCCGACGATGCCCATTTCGACAAGCCAAAGCGCGGCGGCCGTTCCGACGATGCCCATTTCGACAAGCCAAAGCGCGGCGGTCGTTCCGACAGCAGTTATTTCGATAAGCCTAAGCGCGGCAAGCGCGACGACTGGCGCGAGCTGATGAAGCCCAAGCCGCGTGAGCTGAGAGGCCCAGAGCCTGACTTCACTGAAGAGGGATGGGCCCGCCGCAAACCCAAGAAGCGGAAGTGAGAAGACGGCACCTGAATGGGCATCGTGTCACAAAAATAGTGAAATAAGTGTAAAAACACGCACTATATGAGTGAAAAGATGCAGGATTTGAAACTTTTGTACTACCTTTGCACGGCATTACGATAGACTAAAACAATGCTGGCACCCTGCCGTGGGCGCTAAATGTATGGAACCTGTACCAGAAAAGACCATTGACATCGAGAAGATACTGCGTGCCAAGTTGGGCAAGAAAGCCCGCTGGGTACCAGGGTTTGGAGTGCGCTGGCTGAAGCGCATTGCCCACGAAGACCAGTGCAACCAGTTCCTGTGGGATTCGCGCGACCTTAAGGGTACGCCGTGGCTGGAGGCCTGTCTTGAGTTCCTCGACACCAAGCTCGACGTCACGGGCCTCGAGAACCTGCCCCCGAAGGACGACGGCCGTCTCTACACCTTCGTTTCCAACCACCCGATGGGCGGCATCGACGGTGTGGCACTGGGGTCGGTCATCGGCCGCCATTACGACGATCGCTTCCGCTATTTGGTAAACGACCTGCTGATGAACCTCCCCGGTCTGGCTCCCCTCTGCATCCCCATCAACAAGACCGGCAAGCAGAGCCGTTCCTTCCCCGCCATGGTCGAGGCTGGCTTCAAAAGCGACTACCACATGCTGATGTTCCCCGCCGGCCTCTGTTCACGGCGTCGTAATGGCGAGATTCGCGACCTGCCCTGGAAGAAAACCTTCATCACCAAGAGCGTTGAGACCCAGCGCGACGTGGTGCCCATTCATTTCGGCGGTCGCAACAGCAATTTCTTCTACCGTCTCAGCAACATCAGCGACCGCTGCGTGAAGAAGGTCAACATTGCCATGCTTTTTCTCGTTGACGAGATGTACAAGAACACCGGCAACACCTTCCCCGTGAAAATAGGCAAGCCCATTCCCTGGCAGACCTTTACCGACAAGAGCAAGACGCCTGCCGAGTGGGCCGAATACGTGAAAGACCTTACCTATCAGTTATAAACAGACAGCTTATATCACTCCCACATCTACCTATTTGACCCCACCAATGGAACAGCCCATCATCGCCCCCGTACCCGTAGAACTGCTGAAGCAGGAGCTGACGCCCGAACGCCAGCTGCGCATGACGAACAAGAGCAACAACGAAGTCTACATCATCACGGCCCACAATGCCCCGAACGTGATGCAGGAGATAGGTCGTCTGCGCGAAGAAGCCTTCCGCGAAGCCGGCGGCGGCACTGGCAAGGCAGCCGACATCGACGAGTTCGACACCTGCGAGAACTGCTACAAGCAGCTCATCGTGTGGAATCCCGAGGCCGAGGAGATCATCGGTGGCTACCGCTATCTCGAGGGGACGAAGTGGGAGATTGACGCTCAGGGGCAGCCCATTCTCGCTACCAGCCACATGTTCCGCTTCAGCCAGAAGTTCATCAAGGAGTACATGCCCTACACCATCGAGCTGGGTCGCTCCTTCGTCAGCCTGCCCTACCAGAGCTCACGCATGGGAGCCAAGAGCCTTTTCGCGCTCGACAATCTTTGGGACGGGCTCGGAGCCTTGACCGTCGTCATGCCCAATGTGCGCTTCTTCTTCGGCAAGATGACCATGTACCCCAGTTACATCCGTGAGGGGCGTGACATGATACTCTATTTCCTTAAGAAGTATTTCGATGACAAGGAAGACCTTGTTGTGCCGATGAAACCGCTGAAAATTGAAACTGACGAGGCTCAGCTGGCCGCACTCTTCTGCGGCACCGACTTCAAGGACGACTACCGCATCCTGAACCAGGAAGTGAGGCGTCTGGGCTACAACATACCTCCGTTGGTGAACGCTTACATGAGCCTGTCGCCCACCATGAAACTCTTCGGTACAGCCATCAACTACGGCTTCGGCGACGTGGAGGAGACGGGCATCCTCATTTCCATGGACGAGGTTCTTGAGGAGAAGAAGGTACGCCACATCGACTCCTTCATCCGCGAGCACCCCGAGGCCCTGAAGATTACCAGCGGAGCCGCCAAGGTCATCTACAAGGAAGGCTATTAAAATTATAAGCGCCTAAACTTGTTCTGATTGCAGGACACTCTGCGCAGCCACTCCCCTCACTTCCCGTTTTTCATATTTCCTGACTTCATCACTTGTCCGACGAAGTCAGGAGATTGTAAATCCCGCCGAACGGGAGACTCGTGAAATGCAATTCTCAAATTCTCTAATTCTTGATTCTTTATGTTGATAATATGGCAGATGCGAGATAATTGTGTGCTATCCTTTGCGTTTGTCAAAGCTGTCCTTCTTCGTCCCCAGAATGACCCTTTGTCTTATTCGGTGTATCGTCAGGCCCACGACGGCTCCCAGCACCACGCCGAGGCTGTCGGCCCAAAAGTCGAGCCATTCGCCTGAGCGGTTCGTGGTGGCATATTTCTGCAGCAACTCTATCACACCACCCATGGCTATCGGGCCAAGAACCGCATAGAGCCAAAGCTTCCACGCTACGAGGTGCTTGTGACAGCGCATGTGCTCCACCCACATCACGATGCACATGCCGCCGTACATCACTAGGTGTGTCCATTTGTCTATAAACGGCACGTCGTCGAGTGGCGTCTCGGGCATGTAGATGAACAGCGACAGGAACCAGACGAGGGCCACACAGACCAGCGTCAGCGGGTAGTGGCGTAGCAAATAAAAGGTTTTCTTCATGCTTTCGTTACAATTTGAATGCAAAAGTATAAAAATAATATGAAAGGTGAAGCATGAATTAGGAATTATTTCGTACTTTTGCACGCAGAATAGAAAAAGACTGCGAATATGAAGCAAACAGAGCGAGCAAACTTTGGCAGCCGTCTGGGCATTGTGCTGGCCACGGCAGGGTCGGCAGTAGGCCTGGGCAATGTGTGGCGTTTTCCCACGATGGCCGGCGAGAACGGCGGTGCCGCTTTCATCCTCATCTATATTGGCTGCGTCCTGGTGCTGGGCATCCCCTGCATGTTGAACGAGTTCATCATCGGTCGGCGTGCGCAGGCCAACACTGCTCGTTCCTATAGCAGCTTGGCCGGCGGCACCCCCTGGCGTTTCATCGGCTATTTCGGCGTTTTCACCGGTCTGCTCATTTCCGGCTACTATTGCGTGGTGTCGGGCTGGTGCTTGCAGTATATTCTTGCCTCAGCCACGGGCCAGCTGCATGGCAGCCCTACCGAGGTGGCCAACTATTTCGACACCTTCTCCGCCCATCCGTGGAAGCCCATCATCTGTCTGCTCATTTTCATGCTCATCACCCACTTCGTCGTGTCGTGTGGTGTGCAGAAAGGCATTGAGCGGGCCTCGAAGCTGATGATGCCGCTGCTCTTCGTCCTGCTCGTGGTCATTGCCGTGGCCGCCTGCTTCCTGCCTGGCACGCAGCAGGCCTTCAGCTTCCTGTTCAGCCCCGACTTTACCAAGGTGGATAGCGAGGTGCTGCTGGGAGCCCTGGGCCAGGCCTTCTATTCGCTCAGCGTGGGCATGGGGTGCCTGTGCACTTATGCCAGCTATTTCAAACGCGACGTGCACCTGACGAAGTCGGCCGTGCAGATAGTGAGCATCGATTCGATGATTGCCATCTTGGCCGGCCTGATGATTTTCCCTGCCGTGTTCTCCGTCGACGGCAATGTGCAGGAGGGTACGTCGCTGGTGTTCAAGTCTTTGCCCTACGTCTTCAACAAGGCCTTTGAAGCCGTGCCCTTCCTTGGCACCATCATTGCCTTGCTCTTCTTTGCTTTGCTGTCGGTGGCCGCCCTGACCTCGCTTATCTCGCTGCATGAGGTGAGCACCGCCTTCTTCCACGAGGAGCTGAAGATCTCGCGCCATAGCGGAGCCGTCATCGTCACTGTGCTTTGCTCCATCATCGGCGTGTTCTGTTCGCTGTCGTTCTACAATGCCGACATCCAGCTGTTCGGAATGCAGCTCTTCAACCTGTTCGACTTCATTACCGGCCAGATATTCCTGCCCTTGGGCGGATTCCTCACCTGCCTGTTCCTGGGGTGGTACGTACCCCGCCATGTGGTGAAGGACGAGTTCACCAACGGTGGCACGCTGCGCGGACGCTTCTTCAGCGCCTACCTCTTCCTGGTGCGCTTCGTCTGTCCCACCTGTATTTTGGCCATCTTCCTGCACCAGTTGCACGTGATATGAGAGCAAGTCAGTTCTTCGTACTGCACAAAAGCGACCGTCAAGTCATCTTCATCCTGATTATCATAGCTGTCGTCGCCTTTGGCATTATCCTGCTGACAGGAGGTCGGGAAACGCAAAATCAACCCGTTTCATCGGGAATTATCGCCGATTCCGCACAGACAGCAGCCACTCATTTTGGTCGAAACCATCGGTCGCCCTACTATCAGCCTGCCAACGTGGCACAGCCCGAGCGTTTCGCCTTCGACCCGAACACGGCCGACAGCACCACGCTGCTGCGCTTAGGGCTCAGTCCCAACATCGTGCGCAACATCTACAAATACCGCGCAAAAGGCGGCATTTTCCGCCAGAAGCAAGACTTCGCACGCCTTTACGGGCTTACGGTGAAGGAATACCGCGAGCTGGAGCCTTACATCACCATCAGCTCCGATTACATGCCCGCCTCCACGCTGGTGGAACCAAGGCAAGAGGCGCCACACCGCGATTCGCTGCGCTATCCCGTGAAGATAGCCGAGGGACAGACGATAGACCTCGCCACTGCCGACACCACCCAGCTGAAGACCGTGCCGGGCATTGGCAGCTACTATGCACGGCGCATTGCAGAATATGGTCAGCGTTTGGGCGGCTACGTCTCGGTAGACCAGCTGGACGAGATTCAGGATTTCCCAGTGGATGCAAAGGCCTACTTCACCATAGAAGCAACACCGATGCAGAAGCTGAACATCAACCGCCTCACGCTCGACGAGCTGAAACGCCACCCCTACATCAACTACTACCAGGCCCGTGCCATCGTCGACTACAGGCGGCAGCACGGCGCCATTACCGACCTGAGCGACCTGCGGTTCAGCCAGGACTTTGCACCCCAGGATATTGAGCGGCTGAGACCTTACGTAGAATATTAAGAGGAGGAAACGCATTTTTTTTCCGTTTTTAGCCCGCATTTAAGAAAATTGTTGTACTTTTGCATCCAGATAAACGGTTTGAACTCAAGGACGACAGCCGTCATCAAGCCATGCGGAACTATTCTTCCGAAAAACACTGAATTCATCGGCTTAGAAGTAATAGGAACGCCTCTTTAAGAATACGGCCTGTTGAGGCTTCTTCATAAACACAACATCACGAGAATGGTACTGAATTATATCTGGATAGGATTCTTCGTCGTTGCCTTTTTCATTTGCCTGATTAAATTCGTTTTTACCGGGCAATATGATGTCTTCTACACCATGTTCGAGGAACTCAGCAAGATGACCGACACGGCTGTCACCCTCTCATTGGGCATGATAGGCGTTCTGGCCTTCTGGCTGGGCATGATGAAGATTGCTGAGCGCGGAGGACTGGTGAACGCTCTGTCGAGGCTCCTCAGCCCTGTGTTCGTGAAGCTGTTTCCCAGCATTCCCAAAGGCCATCCCGCCATGGGTAGCATCTTTATGAACATGTCGGCCAACATGCTGGGGCTCGACAATTCTGCCACGCCCATGGGTTTGAAGGCCATGAAGGAGCTGGACGACCTGAAGAACGAGGACATCGAGAAGCAGCGGAAGGAGAAAAACCTGAGCGATGCCGAGGTGACCCGTCTGCGACAGACGGCCACAGACCCCATGATCATGTTCCTTGTGCTGAATACCAGCGGTGTGACCCTCATACCGGTGTCGGTGCTGGCTCAGCGCTCCGCCATGAATGCCGCCCAGCCCACCGATGTGTTCATCCCCATTCTGCTGGCCACCTTCTGCTCTACCATGGTAGGACTCATTGTTACGTCCCTCTATCAGCGTATCAATCTGCTGAACCGCACCCTCCTCATGGTGCTGGGAGGGATGTGCTTCCTGATGGCAGCAGTGGTTTGGGGCATCAACCAGCTTGACCCCGACTCGGTCGATTTGGTCTCAAACAGTGCCACAGGCTTTATTCTCATGGCCATCATCGTGTCCTTTATCAGTGTAGGACTGTTTAAGCGCATCAATGTATACGACGCTTTTGTCGAGGGAGCCAAGGAGGGTTTCACCACGGCGGTGCGCATCATCCCCTATCTGCTGGCCATTTTGGCCGGTATCGCCGTCTTCAAGGCATCGGGGGCCATGCAGTGGATCATTGACGGCATTGCCTGGGTGGTAGGTGCTCTGGGCTTCAACACCGACTTCGTGGGGGCCCTTCCCACGGCCATGATGAAGCCGCTGAGTGGCGGCGGTGCCCGCGGCATGATGGTCGACGCCATGGAAACCTATGGCCCCGACTCGTTCGTTGGCCACCTTGCCTGCATCTTCCAGGGCAGCACCGAGACCACCTTCTACATCCTGGCGGTCTATTTCGGCTCGGTGAGCATACGCTACACCCGCCACGCCGTCACTTGTGGCCTGCTGGCCGACTTGGCGGGCATCATTGCCGCCATCTTCATCGCATATATGTTCTTCGGATAAAACGCTATGGCAAACCTTAAATCGCTGGCAAAAGACACGTTCATCTACGGGCTATCAAGTATCATTGGCAGGTTCCTCAACTACCTGCTGGTGCCGCTCTATACGGCAAAGATTTCGGCAGCCAGTGGCGGCTATGGCGTCATCACCAACATGTATGCGCTGTCGGCACTGGTGGTGGTGCTGCTGACCTTTGGCATGGAGACCACGTTCTTCCGCTTCTCCAACAAAGCAGGGGAAAATCCGCAGCGGGTGTTCTCAACGGCGCTCATCGGCGTGGGCACCGTCTCGCTGGCCTTCGTGGCACTGGTTTTGTTGTTGATAAGCCCCATTTCATCGGGGCTGGGCTATGCCGCAACGCCGCAATACGTCTGGGTGATGGCCATCACGGTAGCCCTCGATGCCATGCGTGCCATTCCCTTTGCCTACTTGCGCCAGCAGAAGAAGGCGTTGAAGTTCGCCTCGCTGCAGCTGCTGAACATCGCACTCACCATCGTCCTGAACCTCATCTATTACCTGCTGATGGGCGGCAGTGATCCTGCCTACGCTTTCTATATTAACCTGGTGTGCTCGGCAGTCATTCTGCTGGCCACCTATCAGGAGCTGCGCGGACTGCGTCATGGCTTCGACCCCGCCCTCATGCGCAGGATGGTGGCCTACTCCTGGCCCATCCTCATCCTGGGCATTGCCGGCATCCTGAACCAGGTGGCCGACAAGATACTGTTCCCTTTCATCTACGATGGAACCGATGGAAAACAGCAGTTGGGCATTTACGGCGCCTGTGCGAAGATTGCCATGATCATGGCCATGATTACCCAGGCCTTCCGCTATGCCTACGAGCCTTACGTCTTTGGCAAAACGGGCGACCGCGACAACGATGAGTCGCAGGCTAAGGCCATGAAGTTCTTCATCATCTTCACCCTGTTGGCCTACCTTTGCGTCGTGGGGTGGATGCCGCTGCTCAAGCACGTCATCGCCAGCGACTACTGGGAAGGGCTGCGCGTTGTCCCCATCGTCATGGCAGCCGAGATTATGATGGGCATCTACTTCAACCTGTCGTTCTGGTATAAGCTGTCCGACAGGACCATCTGGGGCGCTGTCTTCTCGGGTGTGGGATGCTCCGTCATAGTGCTGGCCAACCTCATCTTCGTGCCCCGCTACGGCTATATGGCCTGCGCCTGGGCTGGCTTTGCGGGCTACGGCGTGTCGATGCTGCTGAGCTATGTTGTGGGTCAGAAGTACCACCCCATCCGCTATCCGTTGCGCGACATTGGCATCTACACCGTCCTGACCGTTGTGCTGTGCTTTGCCATGCTCCTGTTGCAACGCCACGTGCCGGTGGTGCCATCGCTGGCCGTCAGCACCGCTTTCATCGCCCTTTTTGCGACTGTGATCGTTCGCCGCGACTTCCCCCTGAGCGGTCTGCCCCTGGTGGGAAAATATTTCCAGCGTCAAGACAATCAACAATCATCAATAAACAATAAAGCATGAAAAAACTACTATTATCACTGGCCTGCATGGCAGTGGTGGGAGCCCATGCCGATGAAGGCATGTGGACACTGTACAACCTGCCCCAGGCCGTCTATGAACAGATGAAGATGGAGGGCTACCAGCTGCCCTACGAGAAACTGTATCAGGCCGACGACGCCATTATGAAGAGCGTGGTGAACTTCTCGGGCTATTGTTCGGGCGTGGTGGTGAGCCCCGACGGCCTGGTCTTCACCAACCACCACTGTGGCTTCGAGGCCATCCGCTCGCATTCCACGGTGAAGCACGACTACATGCTCAACGGGTTCTGTGCCAAGAGCTTCGAGGAGGAGCTTCCCAACAAGGACATGTTCGTGAGCTTCATGGTGGAGCAGCGCGACGTCACCGACGAGCTGCTGGCCCAGGGCATTGATCAGATGTCGCGTTCGCGCCGCATCGTTTTCCTCGATTCCATCGAGAATGCCATGTCGAAACAGGTGAAGCAGCAGGACTCCACCCTGCGCCTTGAGCTGATGCCTTTCTACGAGGGCAATTGCTACTACGCCACTACCTATCGCGACTTCCGCGACCTCCGTCTGGTGTTTGCCATACCCAAGTCGATGGGCAAGTTCGGTGGCGAGACCGATAACTGGATGTGGCCGCGGCAGACGTGCGACTTCTCCGTCTTCCGCATCTACTGCGACCCCGTGACCGGCGGCCCTGCCGAATACAGCGAGAAGAACGTGCCCTACCACCCCGAGCACTGGGCCCGCGTCTCCGACGAAGGCTATCGCGAAGGCTCGTTCTCGATGACGATGGGCTATCCCGGCAGCACCTCGCGCTACCTGTCGAGCTACGGCATTCAGGAGCGCTACGCCGAGAACGCCATACGTGCCCAGGTACGTGGCGTGAAGCAGGAGGTGATGAAGCGCCACATGGATGCCAGCGAGGCCGTTCGCATCAAGTACGACTCGAAGTACGCGCAGTCGTCGAACTACTGGAAGAACTCCATTGGCATGAACAAATGTATCGATTCCATCGGGCTTATCCGTCAGAAGCAGGCGTTCGAGAGCCAGTTGCGTCAGTGGCAGGACTCCACCGGTCTGTTCGTCGGCCAGCTCGACTTCGGCCAGATGGAGCGTTTCTACGCCCAGCGTCTTAACCTCAGCAAGATGCAGATGTACCTTGTAGAGAGCTTCCTCCGCTCCGACGAGCTGTCGCGCCGTGCCTTCCGCATTCATAACGGCATCGAGCCCAAAGGCCATGGCAAGCGCCAGCACTACGTGTTCAAGGACAACAGCGACACCTTCGACCCCGCCACAGACTGCGAGACCCTGGGCACGCTGCTGAAGAACTACCGCGACCAGGTGAGCGACCCCGAATACCTGCCTGCCACCTACAAGACCATCGACGAGCAGTTTGACGGCGACTGCCAGAAGTTTGCCGACTTTGTCTACTCGCATTCCTTGCTGATGAAAAAGGACAAGCGCATCTACCTGAACAAGAAATCGTTCCACAAAGATCTGGGCGTGCAGCTGGGACTCGACCTAACCGAGCTCTACAGCAAAATCAATGAACAGCGCCGCCTGGTGCGCGACTCCATCAACCTGCAGGAGCGCTACCTCTGTGCCGCCAAGCTGCGCATGGAGGAAGACCAGCCCCACTACAGCGATGCCAACTTCACCATGCGCCTCAGCTATGGCCAGGTGAAGGAATACAACCTGGGCGGACGTCCCTCGGGCTATCAGACCCTTGCTCCCAGCATCGTTGAGAAGATGAAGAAGGGCGATGAAATCGAGGATTATCGTGTGGAGCCCGAGATGGTGACCCTGATGCAGGATGCCAAGAAGATGCCCCTGTGCTTCCTCACCACCAACGACATTACGGGCGGCAACAGCGGCAGCCCCATGTTCGACGGACAGAACCGCCTCATCGGTCTGGCTTTCGATGGCAACTGGGACTCGCTCTCCAGCGACATCTTCTACGACTCAGACCTGGCCCGCTGTATTGGCGTCGACATCCGCTACGTGCTCTACATGATGGACCGCTGGGGCCACGCCGACCGCCTGTTGAAAGAGATTGGCCAAGGAAAGTGAGACAAACTCAGAATGAAGGACAGTGAGACATCTGCACGCCATATCCCTTGTTGTGCTGCTCCTCGGGGGCATGTCGGCCTGTACGGCACAGAAGCTGACGCGCTACGACAGCCGCAACATCGTTCTCTCGAAAGCGAATTTTATTGATTCCATCGCTATCGACTGGAAGCGAGGCCAGGTGTATGTGCCCCTGCAGATCAATGGTGAGTCCTATCGCTTCTTGCTCGACACAGGTGCCGGACAGTCGGTTGTCTACGACGACATGCCGATTGCCGGCACCACTTTTGTTGGCCGCATCCTGGCACACGATGCCGTGGGCCGCACCGACACAGTCCAGGTGGTGCAGCTGCCCCCCTTGCAGCTGGGGGGTCTCACGCTGCGGGGCTGCCGGGCCACGGTGCAGCACAGGGCTGTGAGGCGTCAGAACGTCGATGGAATCATCGGCTTCGACCTGGTGAACAGCGGCCTTGGCATGAAGATCGACGTACAGAACCATTGCCTTATCCTGACCGACCGCCGCAACTTCTTCGACGGTGAAGGCGGACAAGAGTTGCGCTACCGTCTGAATTATCATGTGCCCTACGTCGAGGTACTGCCCCTGGGCCGATTCCGCGAGCAGGTGCTCTTCGACACGGGCAGCCGTCAGCTCTTTGCCATGAACAAGAGCAGTTTCGATGCCGCCTATTCCCAATATCCCATTTCCCCTGATTTCACCGTAGAGGGACGCTCCGTAGGGCGCCATGCCATCGGCCATTCCGGCACCGAGGCCCGTGGCGAGGTGGCCTTTCTGCTGCTCAACGGCCTTCGCCTGGGTCGCCAGGTGTTCTCTGGTCTCCACACGCTGACCACACAGGGCGAGTCGCATCTGGGTGCCGCCCTGCTGCGCTATGGCACCGTCAGTTTTAATCCCCGTCGCAAGCGCATGTTCTTCCGTTCCTACACAGCTGGCGACACCTGCCGGGTAGACAACCGCCAGATGGAGATAGCCTTTGTCTCCGATCGCGGTCTGCCATCGGTGGGACTCGTTTGGGAAGGTGGCGAGCCCTACCGTCGTGGCTTCCGCGAGGGCGACATCATTCTAGAGATTGACCACAAGCCCGTTTTCAGTTTCGCTCAGTTCTCGGCGTGGGGTTTTGAGCCGGGACGCGAATATGTCTTCACCGTGCAGGACAGTCAAGGACGTCGCCACGAGATACGCTGGGAACGACTGCCCCGCATCACCAAATAGACAACCTCTCCCCAGAAAACTTAAATTGCTCTGTTTCAGTCCGTTGAATTCGGTGCTTTCAGTCCGAAGCCTTCGGACTCGCAGTTTTTGGCCTTCGGACTGGCAGTCCGAAGGCCTCGGACTCGCAGTCCGAAACCGTTTTGAACTCAGAGTACAATTCCTGATTGAACTCCGAGTCCGAGCCCCTTCGGACTCCGAGTCTGCCCCGGTTCGGACGGCATGGTTAGCCCATTTTTGGGCTGAGACAGGGAAGTTCAGAAACGCACATAATTTCTCTTTCTGATAAACATTTTTGTGTAAACGCTTGCTGATTTCATGGTTTTTTAGTAAATTTGCGGCCTAAATGCGCGTGTGCGTACTTAATATTTAGTACAGTCTATCCGCTTTTCGGGGGTGGAAGGCGTGTGTTGACAATAAATCTATACAATACTAATTTATTTAATTTCAAACAATTATGTGGTTATTTAACTCATCTGTTGGCAGAAAAGTTGTGATGTCTGTCACGGGTATTGCGCTCATCTTGTTCCTGACGTTCCACTGCGCCATGAATATTGTAGCGCTCTTCTCGGGCAGGGCTTACAACGCCATCTGCGAACTGCTCGGCGCCAACTGGTATGCCGTAGCTGCTACTATGGGACTGGCTGCACTGGCCGTCATTCACATTGTCTATGCCTTCATCCTGACGGCACAAAACCGTACCGCCCGCGGCGACAACCGCTACGAGGTGGCAACGACCGTCAACGCTGGAAAGGTGGAGTGGGCATCGAAGAACATGCTCGTCCTGGGCATCATCATCCTGCTGGGTCTGCTTCTGCACCTGTTCAACTTCTGGTACAACATGATGTTTGCCGAGCTGTTCCCCTCCATTCACTATGATGCTGCTCCCGCCGATGGATTCGGCAAAATCATCAGCACGTTCAGCAATCCCGTCTTCGTGGTGCTCTACGTCGTGTGGATTGTGGCCATCTGGTTCCACCTCTCCCACGGTTTCTGGTCGGCCATGCAGACCCTCGGATGGAGCGGAAAGACATGGCTCTGCCGCTGGAAGGTCATCGGACTCATCTATACCACACTGCTCATGCTTGGCTTCCTCGTCGTGGTGCTGGCCTTCGCATTCGGATGTGCACCCTCGCTCTGCTGCGACGGTGCTGCTGCCGACTGCTGTGTGCAGGCTGCCGACTGCTGCAAAGAAGCCGCTGCCGTTTGTGGCAAGTAATGTTCAGTATGTTGCTGTGTCACAGCAACTCCCCCATAACCCAAACTAAAGAATAAAAGAATTATGGCTAAAACAGTTAATTCAAGAATACCTGAGGGACCAGTTGCAGAGAAGTGGAAGGAATATAAAGCCCACCAGCGCCTGGTGAATCCCAAGAATAAACTGAAGCTCGACGTCATCGTGGTAGGTACCGGTCTGGCTGGTGCTTCGGCCGCCGCCTCACTCGGCGAGATGGGCTTCAACGTCATCAACCTGTGTATTCAGGACTCGCCCCGCCGTGCTCACTCCATCGCTGCACAGGGAGGTATCAACGCTGCCAAGTGCTATCAGAACGATGGCGACTCGGTCTATCGTCTCTTCTACGACACCGTGAAGGGTGGTGACTATCGTGCTCGCGAAGCCAACGTCTATCGTCTGGCTGAGGTCAGCAACAACATCATCGACCAGTGCGTGGCTCAGGGCGTTCCCTTTGCCCGTGAGTACGGTGGTATGCTGGCCAACCGCTCGTTCGGTGGTGCTCAGGTGAGCCGCACGTTCTACGCCAAGGGTCAGACGGGCCAGCAGCTGCTGCTCGGTGCCTACAGCTCGCTGAGCTGCCAGGTCAACGCCGGCAAGGTGAAGCTCTACACCCGCTACGAGATGGAGGACGTGGTCATCGTCGACGGTCGCGCTCGTGGCATCATCGCCAAGAACCTGACAACGGGTAAGCTGGAGCGCTTCAGCGCCAACGCCGTGGTCATCGCCACCGGTGGATATGGCAACACCTACTTCCTCTCGACCAACGCCATGGGGTGCAACTGCACCGCTGCCGTTCAGTGCTATCGCAAGGGTGCCTACTTTGCCAATCCCTCTTACGTGCAGATTCACCCCACCTGTATCCCCGTTCACGGCGACAAGCAGTCGAAGCTGACGCTGATGTCGGAGTCGCTGCGTAACGACGGCCGCATCTGGGTGCCCAAGAAGATCGAAGACGCCAAGGCTCTGCAGCAGGGCACGAAGCAGGGATGGGAGATTCCCGAGGAGGACCGCGACTACTATCTGGAGCGCCGCTATCCTGCATTCGGTAACCTCGTGCCCCGCGACGTGGCTTCACGTGCTGCCAAGGAGCGCTGCGACAAGGGCTTCGGTGTGAACAACACGGGTCTGGCCGTCTTCCTCGACTTCTCAGAGTCTATCAACCGTCTGGGCCTCGACGTCATCATGCAGCGCTATGGAAACCTCTTCGAGATGTATGAGGAGATTACCGACGTGTTCCCCGGCGACGTGGCCAATGAAATCAACGGTGTGAAGTACTACAAGCCTATGATGATCTATCCCGCCATCCACTACACAATGGGTGGCATCTGGGTGGACTACGAGCTGCAGACCAGCATCCCCGGCCTGTTCGCCATCGGCGAGTGCAACTTCAGCGACCACGGAGCCAACCGTCTGGGTGCTTCGGCTCTGATGCAGGGTCTGGCCGACGGTTACTTCGTGCTGCCCTACACCATCCAGAACTACCTGGCCGACCAGGCTGTGTGGCCGAAGGTCAGCACTGACCTGCCCGAGTTTGCTGAGGCAGAGAAGAACGTTGACGCTGAGCTCGACCGTCTGCTCAACATCAAGGGCAAGCGCTCCGTTGACTCTATCCACAAGGAACTGGGTCACATCATGTGGGAGTATGTAGGTATGGGTCGCACCGCCGAGGGCCTGAAGACCGGACTGAAGAAGATGCACGAGCTCGAGAAGGAGTTCGACACCAACCTCTTCGTGCCTGGCACAAAGGAAGGCCTGAACATCGAGCTCGACAAGGCTATCCACCTGCGCGACTTCTTCACCATGGGTCAGCTAGTGGCCTTCGATGCACTCTCGCGTAACGAGTCCTGCGGTGGTCACTTCCGTGAGGAGTACCAGACCGAGGAAGGCGAGGCTAAGCGCGACGACGAGAACTACTTCTACGTAGGTTGCTGGGAGTATCAGGGCAAGGGCAACGAGCCTGAGCTCATCAAGGAGCCCCTGGAGTACGAGGCCATCAAGGTACAAACCCGTAACTATAAGAACTAACGCCCTGTCCTTCTATGCTGCGACATTGTCGCAGCCCTAAGTAAAACGCTAAAAACAAAAAGTAATATGGCAAAAAATATAAGCTTTACAATAAAGTTCTGGCGCCAGAACGGCCCCAAGGACCAGGGACATTTCGATACACACGAGATGCACGACATTCCCGACGACACCTCATTCCTCGAGATGCTTGACATCCTGAACGAGGAGCTCATCAACGAAGGCAAGGAGCCCTTCGTGTTCGACCACGACTGCCGCGAGGGCATCTGCGGCATGTGCTCGCTCTACATCAACGGTACGCCTCACGGCAAGACCGAGCGCGGCGCAACAACCTGTCAGCTCTACATGCGACGCTTCAACGACGGCGACGTCATCACCGTGGAGCCCTGGCGCTCAGCTGCATTCCCCGTCATCAAGGACTGCATGGTAGACCGCGGCGCCTTCGACAAGATTATCCAGGCTGGCGGCTACACCACCATCCGCACCGGTCAGGCACAGGATGCCAACGCCATCCTCATCCCCAAGGAGGATGCCGACGAGGCCATGGACTGCGCATCGTGCATCGGCTGTGGCGCCTGCGTTGCTGCTTGTAAGAACGGCTCCGCCATGCTCTTCGTCTCGTCGAAGGTCAGCCAGCTCGCACTCCTTCCCCAGGGGCGCGTAGAGGCTGCCCGCCGCGTGAAGAACATGATTGCCAAGATGGACGAGCTCGGATTCGGCAACTGCACCAACACCCGCGCCTGCGAGGCCGTCTGCCCGAAGAATGAGACCATTGCCAACATCGCCCGCCTCAACCGCGAGATGATCAAGGCAAAGCTCGCTGACTAAGGAGTCTAATGTAATAATAAGGTAGTGAGAACCAAACCCTCACTACCTTTTTTATTTTTATACGCGTATAGTACAATTTATGTCCGCGTATAATACAATTTATGTCCGCGTAAAATATGTTCGCGTATTATATTTGATCCGCATTCCCATCCCTTCAAGGGGATGGGGTTAGGGGGGCTGTAATATCGATGAAATCGCCACTTTTTGTATGATTTCCTCTATAAACGGTAATAGTTTTCATTCTACTGGTGAAAGGAAGTGCTTTATATGGGGTTGGGTGGGAGATGGCGCCGAGGAAGAAGGGGTGCTTCGTTGATGTCCGACTTTCAGAATTTACAAAAATGGTTACAAAATCAACAAAAAGTTGCTCTCGCTTACTTATTTTCATTCATATTTCTATTTTATTTCGTACTTTTGCAAAAGCTTTAGTGCATACGACTCGCTGAAGCAAGCAAAACAATGAACGAAAAAAGAATAAAGGTATTTGTTTTGAAGCGGATTCTCTTATCCGTGACGTTGATGGCTATGAGTGTCTGTCTCAGCGCCCAGCAGAATTCTGGCGGCCAGCAGCAGCCCTCGGAGCAGGAGCAGGCGATGGTTCAACGCCTCTATGCTGCCCAGATGAGCGGCAATGACGAGGAGTTCTACAAGGCCCATCAGGCCTACATGGACTTTCTGGAGAAGAATCAAGACTGGGACAAGTATTATCGCATTTGGCTGAACCGTGCGATATACGAGGTGAACAACCGTAGCTTCCATCGTGCCTTTATCGAGATTCACCAGATAATGGACGACATCAAGGCGCGTCATCAAGAGCAGTACCTCTATATCCCAAACATGGCGATGGGCCTCTTCTACAACGGCCGCAATCAGCCTGAGATGGGCGAGAAGTACTTCCGGCGTGCGCTGCAGGACATCGATGTCGAGAAGAATCCCGTGGCCGCCTTCAATTCATACCTCTCGCTGGCCCAGTCGCTCAGCTTCAAGCATCCTGCCGAAGCCATGGCTTGCCTTGACAGTCTGCCAAAGCAGATGCTGCAGAACCCGATGTATGAGAGCGGCGTGTTAGGCTACCGCTGCATCATTGCCAACAAAATGGACGACCGCTCCGCCTTCTATCGCTATTTCGCCCAGTACGACAGCATCCGCCAGCATCTGCCGGAGCAGTTCAATGCCGCCAACCTTCAGCAGGTGATGGTGTGCTACTATCTCCTGCAGAACGACCATCAGAGTGCCCTTGCCTGGTGCGACTCCGTTGCCGTGCCGCTGACAGCCACCGAGCTACGCATGAACGTTTACGAGCACATGGGTGAATGGCAGCAAGCCTTCCTTGCCTCAAAGCTGAAAGACAGCCTTACTGTCCTTTCTGAGCGCGAGGAGCTGGAGAAGCAATTGCTGGATCTTACGCACGATATCGACCTGCTCCGGGCCGAGCAGGAAAAAGCCAAGATACAGCAAGAGAAGGCCGAGTTGCGACATAAGCAACTGATTGTGGTCGGTATGTTGACCGCCGCTATCATTGCCCTGCTCATAGGCTTGCTTGTCTATCGTTATTACAAGAACCGCCGCCTGAAGGAGCAGTTCCTGCAGTTGCAGGAGGCCCGTCGCAGCACCGAGGCAGGCCAGGCCATCCGTCGCGCCTTCGTCAATACGATACAGGAGAAGCTGAAGCCATCTATCAATGTGTTGATGGTCTATGCCCGAGCCTTCAACAATCCCGATTTCCAACTGAAGCCCGAGGAGCGTACCAAGCGCTATAACGACATCCTTGCAGCTGCGCGTAACGTGGAGTCGCTGATAGACCCTGTGCTCGACTCCTTTGCCCATGGAACAACCGGCATCACTGCCGAGCAGAAGCAGATTTGCCATAATGCCATCCGCTCGCCGCTGCTCACGCTGATTGACTCTGTGCAGGTTATCATTGATAGCGAAGGGCAGATTCCCCACGATGAATACACGCTGCTCCGCACTAGTGTGGGCCGTGATGCCTACCATGTGGCCATCTCTACCCGTCAGCTGGTTATGTTCAGCCTCTACGATGACGATGTGCAGTTGCCTAAGCCAGACAGGGTGGGGTTGAACGAAATGGCACGCTCCGTCTTGAACAGCTACGACCTGCA
>JAILPA010000009.1 GCA_024690505.1 Prevotella sp. | reverse complement strand
CATATACAGGGCACAGGAGCTAACGAAGAACATGTATGCCATCACCTACGCGCTGCCACGCTCCAAACAGGTCAAAAGGGCGTACCTCGGCATGGACGAGGAACAGTCGGAGCTATGCAGGCTGGCGGTGCCGGGATGGGGCAAAACACATGAGTGACCCAACGCGGAAAACAGGAAAGGGCCGCCTCCATTGTGGGAAGCGGCCCTTTTGATTGATGTTGCGGCAGTCGAGTGCCTGCGACCAGGCTTACTCGAAGAAGTACTTCACGCCGACCTGCAGGCGCCAGCACTGTCCGTAAGAGTGGTTGTAGTCCCACGACTTGGTGATGGGCGTGCCATCGGTGTTGGTGTTCATGGCGAATACGGGCACGCCGTCGGGGTCGATGCGCACCTTGCGCAGGAACTGTCCGCCGTTGGCACAGGCAGTATTGGTCTTGACCACGCCCCAGCGCGAACTGAAGAGGTTGCCAATGTTCTGTATGTCGGCCGACAGCTGCAGGCGGTGGTTGTAGTTGCCTGTCTTCAGGGTGAAGTCGTGAGCCCAGCGGAAGTCGAACTTATGCACCCAGGGTGCGTGTACGCCGAAGGCCTCGGCATATTGGCCTTTGTGGTGCTTCAGGTAGTCGTCCTGATCGGCAAACTTCCAATAGGCAGCGCGGTCTTCCTCGCTGGCGAAGCGAATCTCGCTGTCGTTGGCAGGAATGTAGATGAGGTCAACCATGCGTCCATCGCTATTCAGGTCGCCGTCGTAGACGTAGTTCACGCCCGAGGGACGGTAGCCTTCATATACCAGTGTGAAGTGGTCTTTATGGTACGTGTATGTGGCGCTGGCAATCACACGGTCGGGGATGACAAAGCTCGAGCTTTGCAGCGATGAGAAGCGTGGACCATTGACGGAGTAGATGGCATTGATGACCGACGAAGCGTTCGAGCCCGGCAGGCTGCTGATAATCTTGTTCACCGTATGGGTATAGGCACCCATGAGTCGCAGGTTCTTGATAGGCTCGGCGTTCACGGTGACGTTGGCCGTCCATCCGTAGCCCTTCGTGGTGTTGGTCAGCACGGCAGCCTCCAGTCCGTTGTAGTTGTGATTGGCGGGATAGATGTAGCGGTTGTCAGCACCTGCAAAGCGGTCCCAGGTGGTCAGCTCGTCGCGGATGTCCCAGTCCTGTATCAGCACGTCCTGCAGTTGCTCGGTATAGGTAAACTCGCCGGTCAGTGAGAGTGGGAAGGAGACGGGCACGTTGTAGTCGATGGCGATGCTGCTCTTCCATACCTGTGGCATCTTGAACTTCGGGTCGACGGCAGCAAACGAGCCGCGGGCACCGTCATTAGGGGTGATGGTGAGTTTGGCGTTGGGGTCATTAGCTGCTATGATGTCGCGCATCTGATGGCGGTCGGCCACCATTCCGCCAGCAAAGGCGTTCAGCACGGCATCCTTATAGGCACCGCCGTAGCGGCTCTGGTAGCGGTACTTGATCATGCCGGAGTTCGCGGGCATGTTGCTGAAGAATACCAGAGGCATGCGTCCGGCAAAGAGACCGGTACCTCCGCGAACCTTCAGGCTCTTGTCGCCCAGGACGTCCCAGACGAAGCCCAGACGTGGCGAGAACTGGAAGCGGCTCTCGGGCCACTTGCCAGTAGTGACATGACGGCCGCCGAAGTCGAGGGCATCGAGGGCAGCATTGGCCATCAGGTCGTCGTCGTCGAATATCAGCCTGTCAACACGTATGCCACCAGTCAGCTTCAAGTGGTTCGTCACGTTCCACTCGTCCTGTAGGTAGACTCCCAGCTGATTGAAGGCCACGCGGCTGGTGGGCTCCTCATTGCCGTTGTAACCCCAGTCGAGGGCCACGGAACGTGGTGCTGCACCGTTGATGAAGTCGTCGATACTGCTGTACTGATAGGCACCGGTGCCGTTGCGGATGTAGGTGTTCAGGGCATACTGGTGCTCGAAGTTCACACCGGCCATCACCTTGTGGTTGCCCAGGTAGAAGGTGGCGTTGTCGATGACGTTGACAATCTTGTTCCTCACACGGTTCTTCCAGGTGAACAGCTCGTAGCCCAGCGAGATGTAGGGCTTCAGCGTGCCGCTGGCATCGGGCTCCAGAATCTGCACCCAGGGGAAGGGCGATGAGTTGCTGTCGCGTACGTCGTCAATGTCAGAGTAGGTGAAGAGCAGCTCGTTGTTGAACTTGTCGGTGAAGCGGCTGTTCAGGTTGGCCGACCATGTGGTAACCTTGTTGTTCATGGTGTACAAGTCGTTGGCGTAGCCCATGGAGGTCTGCGAGAAGTTGGCTTCGGTGGAGATGTTCCAGCTGGTGCCGAAGTCGTTGCTCACAGCGCTGGGCGTGTTCCACACCTCATTCTCGGTGTAGTTGAAGCGCACGTTCAGGTGGTGACGGTCGGTGATGTTCCAGTCCAGACGGGCCAGATACTTCATGTTCTTCTCGTCGGCGGGGAAGTCGGTCCACGAGCCAGTGTCGTAGCCATACTGCTGCTTCACAAACTCCGAGACGCGCTGCAGGTCGGAAAGCTTGGTGCGCGAGATGAAATCTTTCGGTTGGGCCACACCGTCAGTGGAGCCCTGCCAGCGGTTTACCGTGCTGGGCACGTCGGCACGCTCCATGTTGGCAAAGAAGAACAGTTTGTTCTTCACAATGGGGCCGCCCAGGGTGAAGCCGTACGTGGTCTTGCGCTCCTTCGTGCGGTCGGCAAGCTCCTGATTGTCTACACGGTTGCCATGCATGTTCTCATTGAAGTGGTAGACGTAGGCCGTCCCCTTGAACTGGTTCGTGCCGCTCTTCGTAACGGCGTTGATGCCGCCACCGATGAAGTTGCTCTGGCGTACGTCGTAGGGAGCCACAACCACCTGAACCTCCTCGATGGCGTCCATCGACACGGGGGTGCCGCCACCGGGCAGGCTCGACGTCAGACCGAAGTTGTTGTTCATGTTGGCACCGTCGAGGGTGAAGTTCGACATACGGGCGTTGGCACCGGTAAAGCTCATGCCGTTGGCATAGGGCGACACACGGGTAATATCGGTGATACTGCGGCTGATGGAAGGCAGCTCGCGAATCATGGCGTTGTTGATGTTGGTCGAGGCACCGGTCTTCTCGCCGGCAAACTTCGATGCCTTTCCGCTCACCACCACCTCGGCCAGTGTGTTGTTGTCCTCGTCCAGCCATGCATCAAGGTTGTAGGTCTCACCCAGCAGCAGGTTGATGTTTCTCAGTGTCTTTGTCTGCAGGCCGATGAAACTAATGGTAACGGCATAAGGACCGCCAGGGCGCATACCCTGAATGGAGAAACGGCCGTTGGTGTTGGAGATGGCGGTGTAGCGCGTGCCTGAAGGCTCGTGCACGGCGATGATGGTTGCGCCGATAATGGCATCGGAGGTGGATTGCTCCGTCACCTTACCTGCCATACTTGATGTTGTGATTTGTGCCATGGCCGTGAGCGACATCGTCAGCAGCATGACCATCAGGAAAAAGAATCTTTTCTGCATAAATCTTGATGTTATTGTTGTTGTTGAATATTTCTGCTGCAAATATACTTAAAATAAATGAAACAACCTTATTATTGTTCATTTATTTTTCTGTTTGAGGAGAAAAAAAGTCCTCATCGACGTCTTCTAAGTCCTCAAGCTCGTCCTCGTCAATGAATTCTATGTCTTTGTCTTCGCCTTCTTCGGTCAGTTCGGTGGCGAAGCGTGACATGTCCTTGTCGCGGTGAACCAGGGTGTCATCCTGTGTGATGGCCTGCAGTTTGTTGCTCTCGGCGTTCAGCTCGGCCCAGAGCACATCCTTCAGCTGGTCGAGGTTGTAGCCCGTGACGGCAGAGATGAAGACAATGGGGAGATCGTCGGGCAGTGTGTCGCGCAGCATGTCGATGAGCTCTTCGTCGAGCAGGTCGCACTTCGTCACGGCGAGTATGCGTTGCTTCTGTAACAGTTCTGGGTTGAAGCGGCGCAGCTCGTCGAGCAGTATCTCGTATTCGCGCTTGATGTCGTCGGTATCGCCAGGCACCATGAAGAGCAGCAGCGAGTTGCGCTCGATGTGGCGCAGGAAGCGCAGGCCCAGTCCGCGTCCCTCGGCGGCACCTTCGATGATGCCGGGGCTGTCGGCCATGACGACCGACTTGCCTTCCCTGTATCCCACGATGCCCAGCGAGGGCTCCATCGTGGTGAAGGGGTAGTTGGCAATCTTCGGTTTTGCGTTCGACAGGGCCGATACCAGTGTCGACTTGCCCGCGTTGGGGAATCCCACCAGTCCTACGTCGGCCAGCAGCTTCAGTTCCAGGATGACGGTCATTTCCTGCATGGGCTCGCCGGGCTGGGCGTAGCGCGGCGCCTGATTTGTGGCGGATCGGAACTGGAAATTCCCCAGTCCGCCTCGACCGCCTTTCAGCAGCACCACCTCCTGTCCGTCGTAGGTCACGTCGCACACATACTTGCCCGTCTCGGCGTTGTACACCACGGTGCCGCAGGGCACGTCGATGTAGACGTCCTTGCCGTCGGTGCCGTGGCACTTGTCCTTGCCCCCGTTGCCTCCGTGCTCGGCGAAGATGTGGCGTTCGTAGCGTAGGTGCAGCAGTGTCCAGTAGTTGTGGTTGCCGCGCAGGATGACGTCGCCACCCTTGCCGCCGTCGCCGCCGTCGGGCCCGCCGTTAGGGTTGTACTTCACGTGCTTCAGGTGCATGGAGCCCCTTCCGCCCTTGCCCGAGCGGCACAATATCTTTACGTAGTCTACAAAATTCGATTCCATGTGAGCAAAGAGCAGTTATCTGGGCTTACGTGCGCAAAGAGCTATTAACTGGTTCTAAAGAACTACAGTGCATCTACTACCTTGCAGATGTCGGCGAAGATGCGGTCGAGGTCGCCCAGTCCGTCGATGTAGTGGTGCAGATGTTCCTGTTTGTACCAGTCGATGAGGGGCTGTGTCTGCTGGTGATATACCACGAGGCGCTTTTTGATGGTCTCCTCGTTGTCGTCGGCACGTCCGCTCTGCTGTCCGCGGAGCAGGAGTCGCTTCATCAGCTCGTCCTCGGGCACGGCCAGTTCTATCATTGCTGCCACCTTGTCGCCGCGTTCTGCCAGCATGGCTTTCAGTGCTTCTGCCTGCGGTATGGTGCGTGGGAATCCGTCGAAGATGACGCCTTTATGTCCGCGTCCGAAGTCGTCGTAGACCGATGCGAGGATGCTCACCATGAGGTCATCGGGAATGAGCTGCCCCTGGTCGATAAAGGCCTGGGCCGTCTTGCCCAGTTCGCTGCCTTTCTTTATTTCACTGCGCAGCACGTCGCCCGTGGAGATGTGTTCCAGTCCGTATTTCTCGATGAGCTTGTCGCTCTGGGTGCCCTTGCCTGAGCCAGGTGCACCGAATATCACGATGTTCTTCATATTGATTCGTTGTTCTATTTGGTTTTGTATTGCTTTTTGTTCCTTGGCCCTGTACCATGCTTCTGGCATGAGGTCGCCCGGCTGTGCCGTGGTGAGTTCGCTGGGCATGTGAGGCAGTTTGATGAATCTCATGGTGTCAGGCGGTGTGTGTCAGTCCTTGCAGAGTGTGTAGATGTCGCGCAGGTTGCGTCCCTGCTGGTCGTAGTCGAGTCCGTATCCCACGATGAAGTCGTTGGGTATGCTCATGGCCACGTACTTCACGTCGAGGTCTTCCTGTACTTTGTCAGGCTTCAGCAGCAGTGTGCAGATGCTGATGGAGGCGGGGTTTCGTGTGCCCAGCGACTCTATCATCTGCTTCATCGTGAGCCCTGTGTCCACAATGTCCTCTACGATGATGACGTGGCGTCCCGTGAGGTCTTCGTTGATTCCCATCACCTCCTTTATCTTTCCTGTCGACGTGGTGCCCTGGTACGATGCCAGCTTCACGCACGATATCTCGCACGGTATGTTGACTTCGCGCATGAGGTCGGCGGCAAACATGAACGCGCCGTTCAGCACGACGAGGAAGAGTGGTGTCTTCCCCTCGTAGTCTTGGTTGATGCGCTGTGCGACGGCTTTCACGTTTTTCAGTATCTCGGCCTCAGTGATGGAGGTCTCGAATGTCTTGTCCTTGATGGTTACTCTGCTCATAGTTCTGTAGGGTTTGTATTTTGGTGCAAAGATACGAAAAGTTGGGGGCTTGACAAAGAAACTGTTTCTTTTTTTTGTCGAGGGAAGTCATTTTGTTGGGACGACGGGCTTGATGCTTCCGTCGCGCATGAAGTACATGCGGTCTATGCATACTTCGCGGTGATATCCTGGGCCGTGAGCCTTGTCGATGAAGTCGGGGTTGATGCGATGGTAGACGATGTACCACGTGTCGCGTCCGGGCAGTCTCAGCACGGAGTTGTGTGCCGTGCCGTAGATGCGCTGTTCAGGTCGCTGCTGCAGCACGATGGGGTCGCTGGCCACGGTGATGGGCCCCATGGGCGATGTGGCTGTGCCGTATGCCACGTGATAGTTGGGCGAGCCCGTGTCGTCGACGCTCCACATGAAGTAGTACTTCCCTTTGCGCTTGAAGACGTATGTCCCCTCGCGGTATTTGTAGTCCTGCAGCGAGCCGCCCCGTGGTGTGAGCACGCGTATGGAGGTGGGGTCGATGCTGGTCATGTCGATGTTCAGCTTGGCCACTGCCATGTAGCCGTTGCCCCAGTAGAGGTAGCTCTGTCCGTCGTCGTCGGTGAATACGTCGACGTCTATCTGCTGGCCGTTGCGTACGCCCTCTGGCCTGCGGTCGACGATGGGCCGTCCGAAGTCGCGGAACGGTCCTGTAGGACTGTCGCCCACTGCCACTCCGATGGCCTTTCCGTTTCCTTGTTCTGCGCTATAGTAGAGGTAGTATTTGCCGTTTTTCTTCTCTATGGCCGGTGCCCAGGCGTTGCCCTTGGTCCACTGTGTGTCGCGGTGCAGGTCGAACACGATTCCCTCGTATTCCCATGTCTTCAGGTTCTTGCTGGAGTAGCAGGTGAAGTAGTATCCTCCCCAGCCGGGAGCGCCGTCGGTGGTGCTGTAGATGTAGTATCGTCCGCCGTCGGCCAGTATCTCCGGGTCGGCGTGCAGTTCCGGTAGGATGGGGTTGCGTTGTGCCATGGCACTGAGGCTCAGGGCGCAGGTCAGTGTTAGGAGTAGTCTTTTCATATTGCTAAGTGTTTTTAGAATTCCAGTATGGTGCAGCTGTCGGTGACGTTGAGTGTCGCCTGGTGTCCCTCTATCATGGGGAAGTTCTTCAGTCGGGCGTGGCCTACGGGGAATGCGTAGCACACGGGGAAGTCGTAGTGCTTCAGGTATTCGTGCAGCATGTGGTACATGTCGGGGAAGTCGTTCTCGGGTTTCTTGTACGACGTGAACTGTCCCACGATGATGCCCTTGAGCCTGGGCAATATGCCTCTTATCTCCAGCAGGTGGAGCATACGGTCTACCTTCGTCATGGCCTCGTCGGTGTCTTCGATGAAGAGTATCAGTCCCTCGTTGGCGCGGTTCAGGAAGTCGTAGCGCGAGCCTGCCAGTCCGCAGAACACCGACATGTTCCCGCCCACGAGCATTCCCCGTGCCCGTCCGGTCTGGTCGAGCTCGTGGTGTGGCACGACGTATCGTGGCATCTGTCCTTGCAGCAGCCGTTGCAGCGTGACGCTGACGGTGTCCTGTCCGTTCTCGGAGCCGATGGCGTGGAGCATGGAGCCGTGTATGCTCATCACGCCTGCCTGCACCGTGGCGCTGTGCAGGGCAGTGATGTCGCTGAAGCCGATGATCCACTTCGGTTGCCGACGGAACTCCTCCAGCGGTATGCGCTGCAGCACCTGTACGGCCCCGTCGCCTCCACGCGAGCACATGATGGCGCGGATGGTGCTGTCGGCCAGTGCCCACCGCAGGTCGGCGGTGCGCTCGTAGGGTGTTCCTGCGAAGCCGTGCCAGCTGCTCAGCACGTGAGGAGCCACCACGGGCTCGTAGCCCCATTGGCGCAGTGTCTCGCAGCCTGTTTCCACCGCCTTCTGGCTGGGTGTGCTCGACGGCGACACGACGGCCACCTTGTCGCCCGGCTTCAGGAAGGGGGGCATCACCATGCGGTGCTGTGCCCACGCTGAGGCCGTGGTGAGCATGGCGGCGATGAGCAGGCTGGCGTGGAGTAGTTGTCGTCGGGTCACCATAGGATAGGCTCCTGTCCGTTTTGTTGCAGATACTGGTTACAGCGCGAGAACTGGTGCTGCCCGAACCATCCTCCACGGTTGGCGCTGAGGGGCGAGGGGTGCACGCTCTCGAGCACCAGGTTCTGCTGTTTGTCAATCATGTAAGCCTTCGAGCGGGCAAAGCCTCCCCAGAGCATGTAGACCAGATGGCTGCGCTTCGTGGCCAGGGCCTGTATGGCGGCATCGGTGAACGTCTGCCAGCCCAGCATGGCGTGGCTGTTGGCCTGGTGGGCACGCACGGTGAGCGTGGCGTTGAGCAGCAGCACGCCCTGGCGGGCCCAGCGGCTCAGGTCGCCGTCGTGGGGCACGGTGGTGCCCAGGTCGTCGGCTATCTCCTTGAAGATATTCTGCAGCGACGGCGGGAACGCCACGCCCTGCTGCACCGAGAAGCTCAGCCCGTGGGCCTGGCCGGGTTCGTGGTAGGGGTCTTGTCCCAGTATGACCACTTTCACGCGGTCGAACGGACATAGGTTGAAAGCGTTGAAGATGAGGCGGCCCGGGGGATAGCACGTGCCAGTGGTGTACTCCTGGCGCACACTCTGGGTGAGCTGCTGGAAGTAGGGTTTCTCAAACTCGGCTTCGAGTTGCTCTTTCCACGAAGGTTCTATCTGGACGTTCATGTGGCTTGGTGTTTGGGGTATAGGCATTATCGGGGCTTATTGACCGCAAAGTTACAAATAATTATTGAAATTGCATGGCTTTTTGTGGAAAAAACGCTATTTTTGCACGCAAAACACTCATCGACCATGAAAGGACGCTTTGCTCCGTCGCCCACGGGACGTATGCACCTGGGCAATGTCTACTGTGCCCTGCTGTCGTGGCTGGCAGCCCGCAGCGAGGGTGGCGAATGGCTGTTGCGCATCGAGGACATCGACACGCAGCGGTCGCGGCAGCAGTGGACCGACCTGCTCATGGCCGATCTGGAATGGCTGGGACTGACGTGGGACGGCACACCTCTGTATCAGAGCCAGCGGTCGGAGGTCTATGAGCATTGTTTCCACCTGCTGCAAGAAAAGGGACTGACGTACCCTTGCTACTGTGCACGGGCCGACATCCTGGCCACGCAGGCACCCCACGAGAGCGATGGCCGTGTGGTGTACAAGGGCACCTGCCGCCACCTGCCGCCCCGGCCAGGGGTGCCGGCGGCTGTGCGCCTCATCGTGCCCGACGAGGGGTGGGCGTTCACCGACCTGCACTATGGTCTTCAGACGGTGAACCTGCAGAGCGACGTTGGCGACTTCATTATCCGAAGGAAGGATGGCGCCTGGGCCTATCAGCTGGCGGTGGTCGTCGACGATGCCCTCAGCGGCGTCACACAGGTGGTGCGCGGCCGCGACCTGCTGCTCTCGTCGCCTCAGCAGATGTATGTAGCACGACTGCTGGGCTTCACCCCGCCTGCGTTCGGACATGTGCCGCTGCTGTGTAACACCGAAGGACAGCGGCTGAGCAAGCGCGACAAAAGCCTCGACATGGAGGCACTGCGCCAGCGCTACACCCCTGCCCAGCTGCTGGGTCTGCTGGCCCATCTCGCTGGTCTTCTGCCCCAGCCACAGCCCGTGGAAAGCCCCCATGAGCTGTTGCCTTTTTTCACGTGGACGAAGATTCCCCGCCAGGACATCATCCTGAGTGAGCCACCATCCCTTGTTTAGTGACTTTCGAGAGTTTCAAAAACACGCGTCTGCCGCCTCAAAACAGTTTCAGGGCCGCTGAACTATTGGTTCGGCGGCCCTGAACTATTAGTTCGGCTGCTCTGAACTAATAGTTTCAGAGCCCTTGAAACTTTTTTTGGTGGTTCCATAGTGACATTGCTTCGGAATCCTGGCTGTTTTCTGGAATTATTCTTGCCGGCAGATGGCGGCGGTCATGGCGTTCAGTGCCAGACACATGGTTCGGGTGAGGGGGAAACGCTGGTTCTCGTGGGGCCATGGCGCGAGGATGAGGAAACGACCTTCTGAGCAAGCCTCGAAATACTGGTGGCCCGGCTTGCTGAAGGTGTTGAAGCCCCAAGGGGTGAGGAAGATGAGGGGCAGACGGGCGTCGAGCACCGCACGCATGACGGCCTGTTCGCCCTGGGAGATGGCTGGCGACACGAGCAGCACGCCCCGGCGGGCATTTGCCACCATCTGTTCCACGGTGGTGGCTATCTGTTCGTTGGTGAGGCTGCGTGAGCACTGCACCTGCTGGCGCTCGGGATAGTCGAGGAGGAAGCGGTTGCCGATGGCGGCATAGGTCTGTCCGGCGATGGTGATGCCGAAGGTGACGCGGAAGAAGTCGGGGTGTGCCCGTCGCACGGCCAGTCGGCGGGGGTTGTCTGTCAGGTACTGGTGCCAGCGTTGCAGCTCGCTGGGGCCCTCAAGGATGTGGTCGTTGTAGTTCCGGGCCCAAAGGTAGCCGTGGGTGCGGCCGTTGTTTTTGCCGTCGTCGCCTTCACCCCTGCCGTTGTCTTTGCCGTCGTCGCCTTCACCCCTGCCGTTGTCTCCGTCTCCTTTGCTGCAACAGTGTTGCAGCATAGACAACGGGGGGAAGAGCTGCCTGTAGGCCTTGTTGCAGCCGGCCTTGAAGCCCTTGATGACCATGCCCAGGTGTTGCTCCATCTGCTTCTTGACAAAGAGGATGCCATGGAGGTGGTCGGGCATGACGGTGATGTCGAGGACCATCACCTCAGGGTAGTGCTCCTGAATGGCCAGCCAGCAGCAACGCACCTGCTCACCTAACGGCGAGAGGGCTATCCTCGGGGCCTCGGGGCTTCCGTCGGGGGCATTGGCGTCGCCCACGAGCCTTCCCAGTAGTGGGCGGCGGCCCTCCACAGTCATGGTGATGAGGTAGACGCGTCGCGACTCATAGTCGTGTCCCACGCGCCTGCGGAGCATCGAGGGTTTCTTCTCGCCGGCAAAGGGCTTGTGTTTCTCGAATTCCTCCCACGTCATTTTCGCTGTCTTTGGGGGTTCGCCAGTTTTTTGTTTTATCTGTGCCTTGGGGGCTTGGGTGTTCGCCTGTGCCTTTCGCGTCCTCCGTCTTCTTTGCTGCAACACTGTTGCAGCATAGCAAACGGGCAGGAGAGCCACGTCAGTACTGCTCCAGCAGGCGGATGCGCTCACGGGTGTCGGGGTGGGTACTGAAAAGCGAGCTGAACATGTTCATCACACCACCGCCACCGCTGAGGGCCTGCGGATGAACGATGTACATCTGGGCGATGTCATCGCGCCCCACGTCGGCCAGTCCCGGGTCGCCCGAAATCTTCCTCAGCGCCGAGGCCAGCGCCAGCGGGTTGCCGCACAGCTCGGCACCTCCGGCGTCGGCCATGAACTCGCGCTTGCGGCTGATGGCGAAGCGGGTAAGCAGCGTGAACAGGTAGGCGATGGCGGCGCACACCAGGCCGATGAACATCACAGCTATGATGCCCAGCCCGTTGTTCTTGCCGTCCTTGCTGTTCCGGTTGCTGCTGCCTCCGCCAAAGAGGAACATGTTCCACATCATACGCACGAGCAGCGCCATGACTGTGGAGATGATGCCCACAAAGACTATGGAGGTGATGAGCAGGCGTGTGTCGTGGTTGCGGATGTGGGTCAGCTCATGGCCGATGACACCAGCCAGCTCATCGTCGTTGAGGCGCTCGAGCAGGCCCGTGGTCACGGTCACGGTATACGTCTTCTCATCGATGCCGCTGGCGAAGGCGTTCAGCTGCGGGTCGTCGATGATATTCACCTCGGGCATGGGCATACCGCAGGCCATGGTGAGGTTCTCCACAATGTTATAGACGCGGGGATTGTCGCGACGGGCCAGCGGCATGGCACGGGTGGCATGGCGGATCATCGATGTGTTGGAGAAATAGGCGATGACAAACCACACAGCCACGCCCGCCAGCACCCACGGCACCACGCCCATGAAGTTGCTGTTCACCTCGTCGGCGTCGAGGAAGTTTTGTGAGTATCCGCGCCTGTCGTAGCCATTGCTGTTGCTGAGGTAGTTGATGATGGCCATAAACAGCCACACGGCCCCCAGGATGATGGCAGGGAAACCCAGCAGCAACAACGCGCTGAGGCGGTTGTTGCGCTGGATGAGGGAGTGCATTCCTACGTACTTCATCAGAACTTGATTTCAGGAGCCTTCTCCATCGTGGCACGCTCCTCGCGTGGCACTTCAAACATGGGCTCTTTCTGGAAGTGGAACATGCCGGCGATGATGCTCGAGGGGAACGTCTGAACCGAGTTGTTGAGCTCGCGCGTGGCAGTGTTGAAGTAACGGCGTGTGGCGGCCAGTTTGTTCTCAATGTCGGCAATCTCGGTCTGAAGCTGCAGGAAGTTCTGGTTGGCTTTCAGGTCGGGGTAGGCCTCCAGGCTCACCTTCAGTCCGGCAAGGGCGCTCGAGAGCTGGTTCTCGGCCTGAATCTTGTCGTTGATGCCAGTGGCGCTCATGGCGGCGGCACGGGCCTCGGTGACGCGAGTCAGCAGCTCCTTCTCGTGCTGTGCATAGCCCTTCACCGTGGCCACGAGCTGGGGGATGAGGTCATGGCGCTGTTTCAGCTGAACATCGATGTTGGCAAAGGCGTTCTCGCGGTTGTTGCGCAGTTTCACCAGACTGTTGTAGAGGCCAACGCCCCAGACGATGAGTAGTACAATGACTACCAGTACAATGATAAGTGCTGTCATAATGCTGTCGTTGTTTTTTTATTAAGGGTTAATAATAAGATGGTTTCAATTCTTTGCCTCGGGGTAGCTGATGCGAGTGTGGTAGATGGTCTTCAACTTCTCGATGAGCACCGTCTTGGAATACTGGATGTCGCGGAAGGTGATGGGGCATTCGCGGAAGAAGCCGTCGGCCACCATGCTGTCTATGATGCGCTCCACCAGCGTGCGGATGGTCTGCTCGGTATAGTCGGGGAGCGAGCGCGAGGCAGCCTCTACGGCATCGGCCATCATCAGGATGGCCTGCTCCTTGGTGAAGGGGTTGGGGCCAGGGTAGGTGAACAGCAGGTCGTCGACGGGTTCGTCGGGGTGCTCGTTCTTGTATTTGATGTAGAAGTATTTCGCCTTCCCTTGACCGTGGTGGGTGGCAATGAGGTCGCGAATCTGGCGCGGCAGGTGGTCCTTGTCGGCCATGTGCAGACCCTCGGTGACGTGGCCGATGATAATCTGTGCACTCTCAATATACGAGAGGTGCTCGTGGGGAGAGATGCCGCCCGACTGGTTCTCGGTGAAGTAGATGGGGTTCGACATCTTTCCGATGTCGTGGTAAAGGGCGCCCGTGCGCACCAGCTGGGCGTTGGCTCCCAGCTTGCGGGCCACCTCAGCACCCAGGTTGCCTACCTGCACACTGTGGTTGAACGTGCCCGGGGCCTCCTCGCTCAAGCGTCGCAGCAGCTCCTTGTTGGTGTTCGACAGCTCCACCAGCGAGATGTCGCTCACGAAGCCGAAGGTCTTCTCGATGACATAAAGCAGGGGGTAGGAGCAGAAGATGATGATGCCGCAGAAAATCAAGTAGTAGATGTGGTTGACGTTCAGGGCGTTGGTCTCCTGGTTGCGGATGAGGTATACCGCTATGTGTGTGGCAATGGCGACCGCGGTCCATAGTCCTGCCGTCCAGAACAGCTGCGAACGGCTGCTCAGCTCGCGCAGGGAGAAGATGACCGTGAAGCCTGCAGTGACCTGTACGGCGATAAACTCCATGGGGTGGTGAAGCATACTGGCTATGATGAGCACCACGACGACGTGGGCCATGAAAGCCGTACGCGAGTCCATGAACACACGGATGAAGATGGGCACGATGGCCACGGGCAAGATGTAGATGTGGAGGATGGCATTTCTCACCATCAGGGCGGCTATGGCCGAGAAGATGATGATGAAGGCGTAGAGCATACACGCCGACCGTATGCGCTCGAAGTAGTCGTTGCGGTAAATGCCAAGATAGCAAGTGAAGCCAATCACCAGGATAAGCACGAAAAGCGTCTCGCCAATGATGGCGTTGCGCTCCTCGTTGCTGTTGAACTGATGTTTGCTCTCGGCCAGGTACGACGTCAGCACCTGATACTTGTGGCTGTCAACCAAGTCGCCCGTGGTGATGATCTTCTCACCCCGTTGCACCTTACTTTCCCACTCCTGGATGTTGTTCAGCTGGTCGTCAATCTCACGCTGGTTGTAAGCCGTGTCGTAGACGATGTTCGGCACGATGAACTCATTCATGTAAAGATCGGCCAAAGCCTCCTGGTGAGAACGGAGGTATGGCCCTTGGCACAACTTGCGGTACGCCTCAGCGGGCGTCAGCACCTCGCGTGCTGTCTTTGATTTCAAATGGTTCCTTATATCAAGGATGAAATCTTTCAGCGAGTCGCGGTTCAGGACGCTCAAGTCGCGGTTGGCAATGATGCCCTGGTCATAGAGGCCAAGCAGCTGATTGCTGATGATGATGCGGTAGTCGCCACGCCCGAAGCGCGGCAAGCTGTCGCGATAGCGCTGCTGAAACAGACGTACCTGCTGTTCGCCAATGCCCTCGATGAATTTGTAGCGGGGCGTGAATTCGTTGATGATGTTATATCGTTCGCGGCGCAGCGAGTCCTCGCTTTTAAGCACAAAGAAGTCGAAAGCGGCGGTCACGTCGGCATACGGCCACGGCTTGTTCTTCTCTATATTGTAGTTCAGGCGCGTCTGTCGCGGCATCAGGCTCACAATGGCGGCTACCGTCACCACCACAAAAGCTGTCCGCAGGGCAATGGCACGCCACGACAACCGGCTTTGGAAATTAAAGTTTATCATGTTCGCGTTCTTTTTGTGATGCAAAAATAAACAATTTTGTCGGTTTGCCGCAAAAAAAAAGGATAAAAAGTTCGTCATGTCACAAAATTTAGTAACTTTGCAGAAAAATTATAACTAAAGTATGACAGAACGAAGAGTAAGGGTGCGCTTTGCCCCAAGCCCCACAGGGCCGCTCCACATCGGCGGCGTCCGCACCGCATTATACAACTACCTGTTTGCCCGTCAGCATGGCGGCGACCTTGTGTTCCGCATTGAGGACACCGACTCGACGCGCTTCGTGCCCGGCGCCGAGGCGTATATCATTGAGGCATTCCAGTGGCTGGGCATCAAGTTCGACGAGGGCGTCAGCTACGGTGGCAACTATGGCCCCTACCGGCAGAGCGAGCGCCGCGACATCTACAAGAAGTACGTGAAGCAGCTCCTTGACGACGGCAAGGCGTACATTGCCTTCGACACCCCCGAGGAGCTGGAGGCCAAACGCAAGGAGATAGAGAATTTCCAGTACGACAACAAAACGCGCGGACTGATGCGCAACTCGCTCACCTTGCCACAGGAAGAGGTGGAACGCCTTATTGCCGAGGGCAAACAGTATGTCGTCCGCATCAAGATAGATGCCGGACAGGAGGTGCTGGTCGACGACCTGATTCGCGGCGAGGTGCGTGTGAAGAGCGACATCCTCGACGACAAGGTGCTCTACAAGAGTGCCGACGAGCTGCCTACCTACCATTTGGCCAACATCGTCGACGACCACCTGATGCAGATTACCCATGTCATCCGCGGCGAGGAGTGGCTGCCATCAGCCCCGCTCCACGTGCTGCTCTACCAGGCATTCGGCTGGCAGGATACGATGCCCCGCTTTGCCCACCTGCCGCTCTTGCTGAAGCCCGACCAGCCAGGCAAGCTGAGCAAACGCGACGGCGAACGCATCGGTTTCCCAGTGTTACCCTTGGACTGGCACGGCACCGACAAGAAGACGGGCGAGCCGGTCTTCTGCAGCGGATACCGCGAGCAGGGCTACTTCCCCGAGGCCGTGGTCAACTTTCTGGCTCTCCTGGGATGGAACCCCGGCGGCGAGCAGGAACTCTTCACCCTTGACGAGCTGGTGCCGCTGTTCGACATCACGAAGTGCTCGAAGGCCGGTGCCAAGTTCGACTACAAGAAAGGCGCGTGGTTTAACCACGAGTACATCCTGAGGAAGAGCGCCGACGAGATTGCACGGCTGTGGGAGCCTACATGCCGCGAGCACGGCGTGACCGACTCTCTGGAGCGCATTACGCAGGTGGTGGCTATGATGAAAGACCGTGTTTCGTTCGTCAAGGAGCTGTGGCCCCTGTGCTCATTCTTCTTCGAAGCTCCTACAGCCTACGATGAGAAGACGGTGAAGAAGCGCTGGAAGGAGGACTCTGCACAGACGCTCTCCGAGCTCTGCACCGTCATCGAGGCCCTCAACGACTTCTCGCTGGAGAATCAGGAGAAGGTCGTCCACGCTTGGATAGAGGAGAAAGAGTACAAGCTGGGCAACGTGATGAACGCCTGGCGCCTGGCCCTTGTGGGCGAGGGCAAAGGCCCCGGCATGTTCGACATCTCGGCTTTCCTGGGCAAGGAAGAGACCCTGCGCCGCACCAAGAAGGCCATCGAGGTGCTTGGCTAAGGCGCACTGGTAATGTGGAGACGACAATCCGTGAACCTGATAATCCGTAATTTGAAGATCCAGCGGTGTATAACGTTATCATATATCTTTACCTCATAGGCGTGGCCATCTACAGCCGCTTCAACGAGAAGGTCCGGAAGATGTGGCGAGGTGAGCGCGATGCCTTCCGTGTGCTCCGCGAGCAGGTTGACCACCAGTCGCGCTACGTCTGGTTCCATGCCGCCTCGCTCGGTGAGTTCGAGCAGGGGCGTCCGCTGATGGAACAGCTGCGCCGCGACCATCCCGATGTGAAAATACTGCTGACATTCTTTTCGCCTTCGGGCTACGAGGTGCGCAAGAACTATGAGGGTGCCGACATCATCTGCTACCTGCCGCTCGATACCTTCCGCAATGCGCGGCGTTTCTTGCAGCTCATTCATCCCGTGATGGCCTTTTTCATCAAGTACGAGTTTTGGTACAACTACCTCCATATCTTGAAGAATCGTGGCGTTCCCACCTACAGCGTGAGCAGCATCTTCCGCGACGGGCAGGTGTTCTTCCGCTGGTACGGTCGTCAGTATGGCCGTGTGCTGCGTTGCTTCACCCGCTTCTATGTGCAGAACGAGAAGAGCCGCGAACTGCTGGCCAATATTGGTATAGAGAATGTCACCGTGACGGGCGACACCCGCTTCGACCGCGTGCTGCAGATCAAGGAGACCGCCAAGCAGCTCCCCGTGGTGGAGAGCTTCATCGGCAGTGGGCTGAAGACCGACGAGCTGAAGGCCAAGGTGTTTGTGGCAGGCAGCAGCTGGCCGCCCGACGAGGACATCTTCATCCGCTACTTCCGTGAGCATCCGGGCTGGACGCTCATCATTGCCCCCCACGTCATCGGCGAGGAGCACCTGCAGCAGATAGAACAGAAGCTGGAAGGCTGGCGCGTAGTCCGCTACACTCAGGCCGAGAAGTCCCCTTCCGCTACTACTGCCTCTGCTCCTACGGCCCTTGTCATCGACTGCTTCGGTCTGCTCAGCAGCATCTACCGCTATGCCACGGTGTGCTATGTGGGCGGCGGCTTCGGCGTGAGCATCCACAACACCATTGAGGCAGCTGTGTGGGGAAGGCCTGTGGTCTTCGGTCCCGAGAACCAGAAGTTCCAGGAGGCGCAGGGCCTGAAAGCCTGTGGCGGCGGCTTCGAGATAAAAGACTACGACGACTTTGCCCGCCTGATGGACCGCTTCGACAGCGACCCGCAGTATCTCAGCGAGTCGGGCAACAAGGCTGGCGCCTACGTGCAGAGCCTGTCTGGTGCCACGCGAAAGATTCTGAATGATATTGAACTATGACCACTGTGTTGGCCTGAGACATAATACAGAGAAAAATTTATGAAGAAACTATCCATAGTACACCTTGTCACGCTTGCAGCCTGCGCTGTCATGCTGCTGGCGTTTTTCGTACTGCCGCTCATCGACATCAAGAGCTACGACAAGCCGCTGAGTTTCATCCTGCGGCGTGGCGATGTGATGGTGTCCAAGACGGGCGAGCGCATTGTGGGCATCGTGTTGCTGTTGGGCATGTGCCTGTCGCCAGTGCTCCTGGCCGTGCGAGCTGCCTTTGCCCGCTGCCCCAAGCGCTGGATGGCTGTGCTGCCGCTTGTCTTCGGGGGGTTGCTGGCTGTTGTGCTGCTTCTCAGCACGAAGCCCGTCAGTCCCGCCCTGGGCGTGTGGCTCTACCTGCTGGCTGCCCTTGTGGTGGCAGTCCTGCACTTTCAAAAAAAGCAACAAACAATTTAATTACTTTTATTATTAACCCTTAAAACATTACACATTATGAACAATTTAACAAAAGAACAGATCGGTATGTTTACCGCTATCGCAGCAATTCTCATGCTGGTGGCCTATTTCTTCGTAGACGCAATGATGCAGCCGGCCGTTAAGTACCTGAGCCGTGGTGCAGGATGGTTCGGCATCATCTGCCTGATTATCGCCATGCTGGCTCCCATCTACACCGTGCTGTTTGCCTTCCGCGACCAGAAGGTGCTGGAGCCCCTGAAGCCCATCTTCGTGCTCAGCCCGGGTATGGCATACGCCCTGCCTCTCATCGCACTGGGGCTTTGCCTCTTTGCTGCCTTCTTCGATGGCGGATGGGGTATCATCCTCTATGCCGTAGGTGCCGTTGCTGCCTTTAAGATTGGCCAGAGCGACAAGTAATCTGACTATCAATCATAGGAAAGGAGACAGATGTCCTGTTCGGGCGTCTGTCTCCTTTTGTTATGAGTCCACTTTCAAAAGTCGAATATCCGCAGCAGGGGTAGTTGCGTCTCTCCCCTCCCTTAGGGGTAACCGCCAGTCTCCCCTCCCTTGTAGGAGAGGGCAACGCGAGCGACTCCCCTCCCTTGTAGGGGAGGGGCCGGGGGTGGGGTGAGTATCTTCTTCTTCTTCTTCTTTCGCTGACAGGATATTTCAGACCCCACCCCTGCCCCTCCCCTTGGAAGGGAGGGGAAAGTATTACTTCAAGAATTTCGAAGTCAATTCCTCAATTTTCTTCTTCTGATCGTCGGTCAGCTTGACGTCCTTGAACTTCTCGCCCAGTTTCTTTGCCTCTTCGGCAAACTCGGCCAGCTTGGTCAAGTCACCGCCCTTGATGGCACCCTCATACTTCTGTACCAGTTCCTCATAGGCCTTTACTGCTGCATCACCCTCGTTGCCACCGCAAGAAGAAGCGGCGAAGCTCACCATCAGCGCAGCAGCTACTGCAAATACTAATTTCTTCATAATTTGTTTAGGTTTAGTTTGTCATTGCCTACTCTTTGCAGGATTTTCGGCATTACTCCTTGACTTTTTTCCCAATGTTTGGGGTGCATAGGCACGTTACTCTGGGTGCAAAGATACGTAAAAAAATATTAACGGCAAAATATTTCTGAAAAAATATTACCTTCGCCGCATCTCGTGGTTCACACGTTTAGTTTCAGCACCTGCCTGCGATTCTTCCTTTGTTGTGTTGGCGTGACGTAGCTGACGTGCAGCCACCGGCATCCGTTGCCCAGCCGGCGCTCTATGATGCACTGGTCGAAGTCCAGGTGTTGTGCTATGAAGTCGGCCCACTGCTGTGCCTGTTCTTCCGACGTCACGTGCAGGTCGGCCGCCTGTCCGCGCATGTGTTGCGAGTTTTTCACTCCTCCCACTGCCTCGTTGAGTTCCGAGCAGCGGTAGCCGCTTGTCACCCGGATTCTCCCGAATCGCTGGCGCAGCGGTTCCAGTACGTTCTGGCAGAGCTGTCTGAGGTTTTCCGTTTCCGCCGGACTGGGAGTGTTGCTGATGCCCCGTCGGATGGCGGTGCCCGAAGCTGTCATTTCGCTGAGTGTGAAGTGTTGTGAGAGTTGGATGTTTTGTGTGTTCATGGTGTTTTTTGTTGTTAAGTAAATGTAATTCAAGTTTCTAAAGCTGCTACTATTATGATTGTGAATAAGTTACCGACCCCACCCCTGCCCCATTCCCGAGCAAAGCTCGCCTACCCGTAGCCTTTCCCCTACGATGGGAGGGGAGCGGCTACCGCCCTGTTCTCTTGATAGCAAGCCGCATGGCGTTCCCCCCGCATGGCACTCCCCTCCCATCGTAGGGGAGGGGCAGGGGTGGGGCTAGTAATTATAAACATTTGTACCAAGTTTTTTGTTATCCCTAAATGAAACGTTTGGTTGAATTGTTGGCCCCTGTGGTCATTGCGGGGCGTTAGTTGTCGCTGCATGGTTGTGTATTCTTTTTCACCAGGTCGAGCAGCGGGTGGTCGGAGCGTTGCAGACGTAGTTCGTAGCGTGCCATGAACGGCCTGCTGAGCACGCTTTTGCGCCTGCTGCCGCGTGCAGCACATTCGTAGGGGTTTCTGGGCCGTTTCACATGCAGTGTGTGGCAGGCCCGTTCTACCATGGTGTTGAAGGGGATCATCAGCCCGTCGTCGTCCTGAATGAGTCCGGTGCTGAAGGCCGTGTGGAGGGCCTCCATCAGGTCAATACAAGTGCTTTCCCAACGGAGGCCTTCCTCTGGGTGGCGACTCAAGAGTGTTGCCACTTCCTCGGCCAGGTGGCGCTCCACCTCGTGGCGCAGCATTTGCTTTTCATGGTGCGCCTTGTCGAAACAAATGTTTCTCATGTTGTGTTTTTCTTTAGGTACGTTGATTATTAATAAATAATGTGTCGTGAGAGTTAAGCATCTCTTGTGCTTTTTCGTTGTTCGCCCTATGGCGTTGTAGGCTTGTAACGGGTGCAAAATTAAGGAGTAGTTGTGCACAATAAGTTCAATGTGCGAACTTTTTTGTTAAAAGACCCCCGATTTTTGCAAAGTTTAACAGTACTGGCAGGGGTAGGGCAGTTCTGCCTCTGCTGTGATGCGTGGCCTACTGATGGTAAGGAGCACGTTCGGCTACTGGTGGGGGGAATCTAAACCCTCAAGTAGCTCTATCAGCAGAAAGCTATGCGCAGCCACTCTCAACCTTGATTTGTCAGGCAGAATGTCAGGAAAATTCTAATTCGCAAAAATCGCCATTTTTCGGGTTTTTTGGAAAAGCACCGCTTTGAGGGTCAAAAAGCTGTCCTTCTCCCCCCTCAAAGCTGTCCTTTTCCGCTCTCAAAGCTGTCCCTCACTTTTTGCAAGAAAATTGATGTAAAGAAAATTCACAATTCTCATACCTCATTTACTCAGCACCCTATGCGCAGCCCCTCCCCTTGGAAGGGAGGGGAGTGTCGCGCCGTCATTCGCTAATGACTCGAGCAACTAAAAAAGCGGAAGAACCGAAAAAAACATTATCCACCAGTGAATAACCATGGTCGTTCACTGGTGGATAATGGATTGGTATAGGCAGCTTCTCTCTCCCGTTGTGCCGACGGTCGATGCGGCCTGTGTACTTCCGCAGACGCTTTAGTCAGTGATGAGGCACTGGCCAGTCATGTCTTCGGGCTGCGGCAATCCCATGATGTGCAGTATGGAGGGTGCCACGTCGGCCAGTCGTCCGTTCTTCACCGTGGCCGAGTTGTTGTCGGTGACGTAGATAAACGGCACGGGATTCAGCGAGTGGGCGGTGTTGGGTGTGCCATCGGCATTGATGGCATTGTCGGCATTGCCATGGTCGGCAATGATGATGGCCTCGTAGTCGTTCTTCTTGGCCGTCTCAATGACGTCGCGCACGCACTTGTCCACAGCCCACACGGCCTTGGCGATGGCATTGTAGACGCCGGTGTGGCCCACCATGTCGCCGTTGGCGAAGTTCACCACGATGAAGTCGTACTGCTGTGTCTTGATGGAAGCGACGAGCTTGTCCTTCACCTCGTAGGCACTCATCTCAGGCTTCAGGTCGTAGGTGGCCACCTTCGGCGATGCCACGAGGATGCGGTCCTCGCCGGCGAAGGGGGCCTCGCGTCCGCCGTTGAAGAAGAAGGTCACGTGGGCGTACTTCTCCGTCTCGGCGGTGTGCAGCTGCTTTAAGCCCTGTTGTGAGAGATACTCACCGAGGGTGTTCTCCACGTTCTCCTTGGGGAAGAGGATGTGCACGCCCTGGAAGTTGGCGTCGTAAGGTGTCATGCAGTAGTACTGCAGCCCTGGTATGGTCTTCATGCCAGCCTCGGGCATGTCTTGCTGTGTCAGGACGATGGTGAGCTCCTTGGCGCGGTCGTTGCGGAAGTTGATGAAGATGACCACGTCGCCCTCCTCAATGCAGCCGTTGACGGTGCTGTTGTGTATGGGCTTGATGAACTCGTCGGTGACGCCCTCGTCGTAGGACTCCTGCATGGCCTGCACCATGTCGGCAGCCTGCTTGCCGGTGCCGTTGACGATGAGGTCGTAGCCCTCCTTCACGCGCTCCCAGCGCTTGTCGCGGTCCATGGCGTAGAAACGTCCCACGATGCTGGCGATGGCGGCGTCGTTGGCGGCGCAGACGTCTGTCACCTGCTGTATGAAGCCCTTTCCGCTGCGCGGGTCGGTGTCGCGGCCGTCCATGAAGCAGTGGACGAAAGTCTGGTTCTTCAGTCCGTAGTGCTTGCCCACCTCGATGAGCTTGAACAGGTGGTCGAGGCTGGAGTGGACGCCGCCGTCGGAGCAGAGGCCCATGAGATGGAGCTTCTTGCCGTTATCCTTGGCGTAGGTGTAGGCGGCCTTCACCTGTGGGTTCTCCACGATGGTGCCGTCTTTGCAGGCGCGGTTGATCTTCACCAGGTCCTGGTAGACGATGCGTCCGGCGCCGATGTTCAGGTGGCCCACCTCAGAGTTGCCCATCTGTCCGTCGGGCAGTCCCACGTCCTCGCCGCTGGCGTTGAGCTGTGAGTGTGCCGATGTGGCTGTGAGGTAGTCGAGGTAGGGTGTCGGGGTGTTGAATATCACGTCGCCCCGTCCGTGCTGACCGATTCCCCATCCGTCGAGAATCATCAGTAGTGCTTTCTTTTTCATTGTTCTTTCTTTTTTTTGTTCTTTTTTTGTTGCGATGGAATCGCAACATACGGGACAGATTAATAGCCGGGGTTCTGGGTCCAGCCGGTGTTCAGGTCGAGCATCTCCTGCTCCACGGGGAAGACACGGTGAAGCTTGTCGAAGTTGGCGTCGGGGAAGTTCTTGTAGTGTGGGAAGAACTCATCCTCGTAGTGGCCGAAGCGTATCATGTCGTTGCGGCGCCAGTTCTCGTCGAAGAACTCACGTCCGCGCTCCTCGTAGATGTCGTTCAGCGTGGGCTCAGCGGCAATCTGAGGCGCACCGGCGTATGCGCGTATCTGGTTGAAGAGGTCCTTTGCTCCGCTCTGTCCCAGGCGTGCGAGTGCCTCGGCCTTCATGAGCAGGATGTCTGCAAAGCGGAAGATGGGCAGGTCGTTTGACTGGTTACGGCCGTTGTTATAGTCCTCGGGCACGATGAACCACTTGATGGAGTGGCATCCCTGCTGTATGGCGTTGTCGTCGTTGCCAACGTCGATGGTGTTGTCCTGCTTTATCAGTGTTATCTCGTCGGTGAAGTGCACCTGCTTACCATTATACATGAATGGCTCTGTCGTGGGCTTCAAGGTCTTGGGGTCGCGCACGAAGACATCACCGCGCAGTATGCAGAGGTTACGTATGTCGCCCTGCAGGCTGAAGAGCTTTGCAAACTCAGGCGTCACGACGATGTTGCCGCCGAACGACTGTGTGAACTTGTCGGCCGAGCCGTACACGTTTGGCAACATGTTCTTCAACTGCTTGAACGAGCGTGGGCGTGCGTATTGGAATCCCTGGCGGTCGATGGCATCGTAGGGCATGACGTAGATGAAGTCCTCCACCTTCCAGCTGTTGTCGTACGAGAACTTGTGCAGATAGTCGACCGAGCCGAGGTTGAACTTACCGCTGTTGATGATGTCGTCGCAAGTGGAAATGACGTCGTCGAGCTTTGGATTGGCGGCTGTTGCAGCGTCATACTTGTCGACCGATTCTGCGGTGTATACAGGCCAGTTGATGTAGAGTTTGGCAAGAAGAGCCTCTGCCATCCACCGTGTCGGCTTGCCGTAGGTGTTCTCTGTCACATCCTCTGTGAGTGAAGGTATAATCTCTGTGAGTTCCTTTTCTATCCACTCTGCCACTTCTTTTCTTGGCGAACGTGGTATGACCACGCCTTCTGCCGGCACACTCTCGAGTATGGGAGCGTCGCCGAAGCTGTCCATCAGAACCCATGTGAAGTAAGCGCGCATGGCACGGGCGGGGGCTGTCATCTGGGCGGAAGCGCCGCTGCCCAGCTCCTCGAGGATGGTGTTGGCCTTTGTGATGCCCGACGTCACCTCTGAGTACCAGTCGAGCGAAGCGTCGGTGGCCACGCTGTTGTGCAGAGCCTGGTGTGCGTAGGTGCCATCGTCGTAGTAGCCGCCGTCGAAGGCCAGGCAGGTGAACTCGTCGGATGCGAGGCACTGTGCCTCCATATAACGGCGGCCCAGGGTGCCCGACATGTGGAAATAGACATCGGCCATCTTTGCCTCTACCACAATCATTGGGTCAACGCCAGAATTCTTACTCGGGTCCTCAGTGTACTGGGAACTTGGTTCTACGTCCAAGTCTGTGCAGCTGGGCAGCGCTGTGCACAGGGCGCAGGCTGCGAGACCGCTGAACAGGAAATGCTTAATAATATTTTGTTTCATATCGCTTGTTGTTTTATTGTTTTATTGTTGCGGTGTTTTGCAACATGCTGAACGTTTTTAGCTTCTTCTTGGCTTAGAAATTGATCTTGGCACCAAACATGAAGGTGCGTGTGTGTGGATAGCGGCTCCAGCGATAGTCGATGCCCGGGTCGATGCCACCCAGGTTGACTTCGGGGTCGAGTCCGTCGTAGCCGGAGATGGTGAGCAGGTTGTTGGCTGTGCCATATACCGTGAGGTCCTTTATCCAGTTGTTGAAACAGTTGCGGAAGGTGTAGCTCAGCGAGAGCGACTGCAGGCGCACGTATGATCCGCTTTCGATGAATCGGTCGGAGGGCAGAGAGCCGGAGGCGTCGCCAGCAGGGTTGGAGAGGAACTCCTTCAGCACATTCTTGCCGTCGGAGAACATCTGTGCGCTGGTGTAGTGTGCGCGTGGGCTGTTGTAGACATCGTTGCCGAACACGCCGGTGATGAAGGCGTTCAGGTTCCAGTTCTTGTAGGTGAGGCTGTTGTTCCATCCTGCAGTGAGCTTCGGCTGTGCGCAGCCAGTGATGGAGCGGTCTTTCAGGCCTGGGTTGTTGGTCGTCTCGCCAGTGCGCTTGCCGTTCTCGTCGAGCACGTAGTACTCAGAACGTCCGTTCACGGTACCGGCATACTGGTAAGTGTAGAACGTACCGATGGACTCACCCTCCATAATTCTCTGTGTCCAGCCGTTGGCTGAGACACCCGACACCATGGGGTCGCCCTGAGTCAGGTTCGTGGTGTGGAACTGGTCGTTCTGCATCTTGTCCACGGTGTTCTTGTTGTGCGACAGGTTCAGTGTGGTCATCCAGTTGAAGTCCTTCGTACGGTAGGCGTCGATGTTTACGGTAAACTCGATACCGCGGTTGGTCATCTCGCCGACGTTGGCGTCCATCCATCCATACACATACTGTGTCGTGGGTACGGGATAGCTCCAGATGAGGTCCTTGGTCTTCTTGTTGTAGAACTCGATGGTACCGTTGATGCGGTTGTTCAGGAAACCGAAGTCAAGACCGATGTTCAACATTCCTGTTGACTCCCACTTCAGGTCGGGGTTGGCGTTCTTTGTGGCGGCGTATGTGCGGTAGAGCTTGCCGTCGTAGGTGAAGGTTCCTGTAGCGCCGTAAGTGTTGTACGATGAATAGACGTCGAAGCCCATGGCATTACCCGAGACACCGTAACCGGCACGGAGCTTCAAGTTCGAGAAGATGTCCTGGTTCTTCATGAACTCCTCTTCGGTGATGTTCCATGCTGCCGACACTGACGGGAATGTACCCCAGCGGCTGTTCTTTCCGAAGACGGAAGAGCCGTCGCGACGGACGGTGGCCTGGAGCATATAGCGGCCGTTGAACGAGTAGTTGGCACGACCGTAGAACGAGATGTTGCGTATGTTCTCACGGAATCCGCTCTGCACCGAGTTCTGCACACCGAGGATGGTCTGTGCATACGACATGTTGTACCATGACAGGTCGTCGTTGTAGTAGCCTTCCACGCTGAGGCCGAATCCGTCGTTGAATTTCTTCTCTTCCCAAGAGTATCCGGCCATCAGGTCGAGTTTGCTCGTGCCAAATTTGAGGCCGTAGTTCAAGTAGGTCTCGAAGGTCTGCTCACGTCCGAAATAGGTGTTGCGGGTGGCCTGGCCGTTCTTGTTGCCTATGCCCTCGAGCTGTGAGTTGCGTGTGTTGTAGGCGCTGTATGTGCTCTGGTAGTTGCTCCATGAATAGTTCATGTTCCAGAAGAGGTCTTTGACGATTTCAAGTGCAGCCTTTCCTATGAACTGGTTGCGCTTCCACACCGTTTCAGACTTGTTCTCTTCCATCAGGGCGAGCGGGTTGTAGTTCTTCGAACCGGCGCCTACCGTCCATGTGCCGTCTGCATTGCGCAGGGCGTTGGTGGGCGAGTAGTAGTTCATGGCATCGAGCACAGAAGCGCCCTCGTTGTTTGTGGGAACACCGAAATGCTTGCCATACATGGAGTTGACACCCAGTGACAAGGTGAGGCGGTCTTTCAGCACCTTTGTCGAGATGAGCGCACGCAGGTTGACGCGGTCCATGCCCGTCATCTTGATGACACCCTGGCGCTTCATGAGGTTGCCGCTGACCATATAGTTAGTGCGTCCGTTACCTCCGCTGATGCCCACGTTGTGGTTGTGGCTGACACCTGTGCGGAGCACTTCGTCTTGCCAGTCGGTGTTTGAGCCACCGTCCTTCAGGGTGACGCCATTCTTCTGTGCATACTGGCGCAGTTCGTCGGCAGAGCACATGTCATAGGTGTTCAGGATTTTGTCGATGGCTACATATCCGTTGTAGGTCACATTGGTCCTGTCCTGTCCGCCCTTCTTGGTGGTGATGATGATCACGCCGTTGGCTGCCTTCGAACCGTAGATGGCGGTGGCGGTGGCATCGCGCAGCACGTCGATGCTCTCGATGTCGTCGGGGGCAACGATGGAGATGTCGACACCGGGAATGCCGTCCACCACATAGTAGGGCGACATGGCGCCTGTGCGCAGCGTGGAAGCACCACGCAGGGTGATGGTGGGTGCGCCGTTAGGGTCGGCTGTCGACGAGACGACCAGTCCAGGCACCTTGCCCTGGAGCATCTGTCCTGGGTCGGTGAACACACCTTTGTTCAGGTCTTCGGCCTTAACGGTGGTGATAGATGATGTGACGTCCTTGCGGCGCATGGTGCCGTAGCCCACGACCACCACCTCGTTGAGCAGTTGGTTGTCTTCCTGCAGTGTGACGGTCATGCCGTCGCGTGCTCTCAGGGTCTGGCTGTTGTAGCCGATGTAGGAGAACTCGAGGTTGGCTCCTTGTTTCACGTTTAGGGTAAACTGTCCGCCAGCGTTTGTGGTGATGCCGTTGTTTGTGCCGGCTTCTTTCACGCTCACGCCAATGAGGGCCTCGCCCTTCGCGTCTTTCACTGTGCCGCTGATGCGCTGCTGGGCCCAGGCCACGGTGGTGGCCATAAGGAGCATGGCGAGCGTCAGCACACGGCAGAATGTCTTTTGTACGTTACGCATAAATTGTTGTTTTTAAAGGGTTATTGTTATTTTGTTTTGTTAATAAAGTTCTTCAGCCGGTGTATGGGGTTCGGGGTCTTGTCGGGATATTTCACCTTGCCCTCATAGTTGCTGAGGTAGTTGTTCACGGTCAGGCCCTCGATGCTCACTCCCTGTGCCTGTTCGATGTAGACGCCGTAGACATTGCCTTTCACGAAGCCCTCGCCCTTGCATGGCCGTTTGTCGTACATGCCATTGCTGTAGGTGGTGGAGCGTCGCAGGTTGAGCACCACGTTGTTCAGGTAGATGTCGTTCACCTTGTCGGGTGTGTCGCCGCCTATGAAGCATCCGTTCTCCGACGTGGCCTGTATGTTGTTGAAGTAGATGCGGCTCACCTCTCCGCAGCGTCCCTGCGTCTCGCCTTTTGGGAATCGCCAGTTGGCGTCCTTGTGGTTGCCGTCGGCTCGTGGGTAGCTGGTCACGTAGATGGGCTCTGCCTTGCCCCACCACACGTCGCTCCACAGCTGCAGGTCCATCATGATGTTTGAGAAGGTCACGTCGGTGACGATGCCCTCGTCGCGGTTTTGTATGCCTATGCCACGGTTCGAGCCGGTGATGATGCAGTTGTCTATGAGCACGTTGTAGATGGCATCCATGTTCTCGCTGCCTATCTTTATGGCGCACGAGCGGCTCTGCATGGTGCAGTTGGTCACCACTATGTCGTGGCACTTGCCGTACTGCTCCCACTCGCGGCGGTTCTTCAGGCAGATGCAGTCGTCGCCGCTGGTGATGTGGCAGTTGCTGATGCGCACATGCTTCGAGTGGTCCAGGTCTATGCCGTCGCCGTTGCGTATCTTCAAGTTGTTCAGCAGGTTGATGCCGTCGATGAGTGCCACGTTGCAGCCCACGAGGTGCACCGTCCAGTATGCCCCTTCGCGGATGGTGACGTCGCGTATGAGCACGTTCTCGCAGCCTATGAGGGTCAGCACATGTGGACGAGGGTCAAACAATCCGTATTTCTCGTCTCTCACTTCTGACTTCTCACTTGACAAGGGTTTCAGTTCGTAAGAGTCGCTCAGTTCTATGCCCATGAACTTGATGCCGTTGCCGTGGATGGTGCCTCGGCCGGTGATGCTCACG
>JAILPA010000124.1 GCA_024690505.1 Prevotella sp. | reverse complement strand
CACGTGCTCTGGCACGAGATGCAGTGGACGTGGATGCTGCTGTCGCTGCCCTTTGGCGTGCTGGCACAGGCCTTCCGCGGCTGGCGCTGGCGCCAGACACTGGAGCCGCTGGGCGAGCGTCCCCGGCAGTCGGTAGCGCTGAACAGCATCTTCCTGAGCTATGCGGCCTCGCTGGTGGTGCCACGCGTGGGCGAGTTCACCCGCTGCGGCGTGCTGAAGCGCTGGGACGGCATCTCGTTCCCGAAGGCACTCGGCACGGTGGTCACCGAGCGTGCCATCGACACGCTGGTCGTGCTGCTGATCACGGGCACCACGCTGCTGTTCCAGATGAGCGTCTTCGGCACGTTCTTCGAGAAGACGGGCACCAGCGTCGACACCATCCTGCAGCAGTTCTCGCCCACGGGCTATCTGGTCACCGCCATCTGCGCGCTGGCCGTACTGTTGCTGCTGCACCTGCTGCTCAGGCGCCTCTCTATATATAATAAGGTGAAGATGACGCTCGCCGGCATTTGGGAGGGCGTGCTCTCGCTCAGGGGCGTCAGGAACCTGCCCCTGTTCCTGTTCTTCACCGTCGGCATCTGGCTGAGCTACTTCCTGCACTACTATCTCACATTCTTCTGCTTCGACTTCACGGCCGACCTCGGTTTGGGCTGCGCGCTGGTCACATTCATTGTAGGCACCATCGCCGTCATCGTACCAACGCCTAACGGTGCCGGCCCGTGGCACTTCGCCGTAAAGACCATGCTTATCCTCTATGGCGTAGCCGACGAACAGGCGCTCTACTTCGTACTCATCGTCCACACCGTACAGACGCTGCTGGTCATCATGCTGGGCATTTATGCATGGGCAAGACTTTCACTGACAAAACGTATAACCCTAAGACCATAACAACTATGAACGAAATTCAGAATTTGCAACCACAATGCGTGTGGAAAAACTTCTACGCACTGACACAGGTGCCACGCCCAAGCGGACACCTTGAGAAAATCCAGCAGTTCCTGCTCGACTTTGGAAAGCAGGCTGGTGTAGAAACCTTCAAAGACCCGGCTGGCAACATCGTATTCCGGAAGCCCGCCACACCTGGCATGGAGAACCGAAAGGGCATCATCCTGCAGGCTCACATGGACATGGTGCCGCAGAAGACGCCCGAGTCAAAACACAACTTCGAGACCGACCCCATTGAGCCGTGGATTGACGGTGAGTGGGTGAAAGCCAAAGGTACGACCCTCGGCGCCGACAACGGTTTGGGCGTAGCCTCAATCATGGCTATTATGGAAGACAAGACACTGAAGCACGGCCCCATCGACGCCCTCATCACCCGCGACGAGGAAACGGGCATGTTTGGTGCCAACGAGCTGCCCGAAGGCGAGCTGCAGGGCGACATCCTGCTGAACCTCGACTCGGAACACTGGGGCAAGTTCGTGATTGGCAGCGCCGGCGGCATCGACGTGACCGCCACATTAGAATACAAAGAGGTGGAAACCGATGCCGAGGATGCAGCTGTAGCCATCTGCGTCAAGGGACTGCGCGGCGGCCATAGCGGACTGGAGATTAACGAGGGGCGTGCCAATGCCAACAAACTACTGGTGCAGGTGGTGCGCGAGGCTATTGAAGAGCTGGAGGCCCGTCTTTGCTCTTGGCACGGCGGCAACATGCGCAATGCCATCCCCTTCAAGGCTGAAGCCGTGCTCACTCTGCCGAAAGACAACGTTGCCGCACTCAAGGAGGCCGTTGACGACTGGAAAGCCACGTTCAACGATGAGTTCAAGCTCATCGAGCCGCAGGGCATAGAGGTGACCTACGAGGACGTGGAGGCTCCGAAGACACAGATACCCGAAGAGATTCAGGACAACATCATCGATGCCATCTATGCCTGCCACGACGGTGTCATCCGTTTCATTCCTGCCTATCCTGCCGTGGTGGAGACCAGCAGCAACCTGGCTATCATCGACATTGCCGACGGCAAGGCCGCTATTAAGATTCTGGCCCGCTCAAGCCGCGAGGACATGAAGGATTACGTGGTGAAGACACTGGAAAGCTGCTTCTCAATGGCTGGCATGAAGGTTGAGACAGCTGGCTCGTATGGCGGCTGGGACCCCAACCCCGAGAGTGAAGTCCTGCACCTCCTGCTGAAGGAGTACAAGGAGCTGTTCGGCGAGGATGGCATCATCCAGGTAGACCATGCCGGACTGGAGTGCTCGGTTATTCTGGGCAAGTATCCGCACCTCGATGTGGTAAGCCTCGGCCCCACGATGAAGTCGCCCCACACCACCACTGAGCGTGCCCTCATTGCCACGGTGGAGCCTTTCTGGACACTATTGAAGAAGAGCTTGGAAGACGTGCCTACAAAGTAATTCAACGTCAATTGGTTGAGCAAGACGGCACTTTTTCTGTTAATAAATGTAGAGCGGACGCAAATTCTTTGCGCTCGCTCTTATTTCTTCATTAAAAATTTGTACCTTTGCAGGCTGAAAAGTGTAAATCGAAATAATAATGGCACAAGAAGACGTTTTCAAGAAAATCGTTAGCCACTGCAAAGAGTATGGCTACGTGTTTCCAAGCAGTGAAATCTACGACGGTCTGGGCGCAGTCTACGACTACGGACAGATGGGTGTAGAGTTAAAGAACAACATTAAGCAGTACTGGTGGAAGGCCATGACCATGCTGCACGAGAACATCGTGGGCATAGACTCGGCCATTTTCATGCACCCCACCATATGGAAGGCCTCTGGCCACGTGGACGCTTTCAATGACCCCCTTATCGATAACCGCGACTCGAAGAAGCGCTATCGCGCCGACGTACTCATCGAGGACCAGATAGCCAAGTACGATGAGAAGATTCAGAAGGAAGTAGAAAAAGCCCGCAAACGCTTTGGCGACTCATTCGACGAGGCGAAATACCTGGAGACCAGCGAACGCGTCAAAGAGACGAAGGAGAAGCGCGATGCCCTTCATGCCCGTTATGCTGCTGCCATGCAGGGACCCGATTTGGACGAGCTGAAGCAGATTATCCTCGACGAGGAAATCGTCGACCCCATCAGCGGCACAAAGAACTGGACTGACGTGCGCCAGTTCAACCTGATGTTCTCGACAGAGATGGGTTCTACGGCTGACGGCTCTATGAAGATTTACCTGCGCCCAGAGACTGCACAGGGCATCTTCGTGAACTACCTGAACGTACAGAAGACGGGACGCATGAAGATTCCCTTCGGCATCGCCCAGATAGGCAAGGCCTTCCGCAATGAGATTGTAGCCCGCCAGTTCATCTTCCGCATGAGGGAGTTCGAGCAGATGGAGATGCAGTTCTTCGTACAGCCCGGCACAGAGCTGGAGTGGTTCCCCAAGTGGAAGGCCCAGCGTATGGCCTGGCACCAGGCCCTGGGCTTCGGTGCAGAGAACTACCGTTTCCACGACCACGACAAACTGGCTCACTACGCCAATGCCGCCACCGATATCGAGTTCAAGATGCCCTTCGGATTCAAGGAGGTGGAAGGCATCCACTCGCGCACCAACTTCGACCTGTCACAGCATGAGAAGTTCAGCGGCAAGAGCATCAAATACTTTGATCCCCAGACCAACGAGAGCTACACCCCGTATGTCATCGAGACCTCTATCGGTGTGGACCGTATGTTCCTGAGCATCATGTGCCACGCCTTCTGCGAGGAGAAGCTTGAGAACGGCGAGACACGTACCGTGCTGCGCCTGCCTGCCGCCCTGGCACCCGTGAAGTGTGCCGTCATGCCGCTGGTGAAGAAAGACGGACTGCCCGAGAAGGCCCGCGAGATCATCGACCAGCTGAAGTTCCATTTCAACTGCCAGTACGACGAGAAAGACTCCATCGGCAAGCGCTACCGCCGTCAGGATGCCATCGGCACCCCCTACTGCGTGACCGTTGACCATGACACCCTGAACGACAACTGTGTGACCCTGCGTTTCCGCGATACCATGGAGCAGGAGCGTGTGGCCATCAGCGAGCTGAACAATATCATTGAGGACAAGGTGAGCATAGCCTCGCTGCTGAAGAAACTGTAAGTGGATGAACAGACGACAGACCATCTGCCAGATAGCCCTCCTGCTGTTGACGCTGGGAACGGTGACCGCCTGCTCGGAGAGCGATGACGAGACGACGGAGGAGTTTTCCAACTGGGAAGCCCGCAACAACGCTTTCTTCCTGTCGCTGGAGGACTCGCTGAAGAACAACGGCAGTCAATGGAAGAAGCTGAAGACCTTCACGAAGGACGAGAAGAAGGTGGGTGCCGTGACCGACTACATTTACGTGAAAATGCTGAAACGCAGCGACGAGCTGGAGACACCTATCTATACTGACACCGTGCGCGTGGCCTATCGCGGGCGGCTGATACCCTCGGCCACCTATCCCCAGGGCTACGTCTTCGACCAGACCTATGTGGGCAACTATAACTACCGCACCACCGATGTGTCGAACTCGCTCGTGTCGGGTTTTGTGGATGGTTTTGCCACCGCCCTGCAGCACATGCACAAAGGCGACCTTTTCCGTGTCTATATCCCCTATACACTGGGCTATGGCGCATCGGGATCGGGCAGCATCCCCGGCTATTCCACACTGATCTTCGATGTGGAACTGATTGATTTCTCATCGGGTACCAGTAAGATGGAACCATGGACATCCCGACGACAATAAAAAAGTGATAAGCAAAAAAATCCGGATACGAAGTGACAGTATTCGGATTTTTTTATTATCTTTGCCGAAAACTTAAGACTATGCAAAAATACGCAGACTGTATCAAACGCATTGAGATTGACGCCCTGTGGAGCGGAAAGAAGCACATCGTGTGGGAACTGTCACCGCGGGTGAACATCCTCAGCGGCATCAATGGTGTGGGCAAGAGTACCATCTTGAACAAGGTGGTGAAGGGGCTGGCTGCCGGCGGCGAGTTCCCCAGTCACATGCTCAAGGGTGTGAAACTGGACGTGGAGCCCGAGGACGCCAAGTGGATACGCTATGATGTCATCAGATCGCTGGACAGTCCGGTGCTCGACCTAGATACGATGGCCCATGTGGACACCCGCATATCGTCGGCCCTGGATTTCCAGCTCTATCACCTGCAGCGCAAATACCTGGACTACCAGGTGAACATCGGCAACAGGATGATAGCCTGTCTGCAGCAGGGCGATGCCGAATCAGCCCAGCGCCTGTCGCAGAAGAAGACACGCTTCCAGGATATCGTCGACGAGCTGTTTGCCGACACCGGCAAAAAGATAGTGCGCACGGAGAATGAGATCAGGTTCTCGCAGATAGGTGAGGTGCTGCTGCCCTACCAGTTGTCATCGGGTGAGAAACAGATGCTGGCCATCCTGCTCACGGTGCTCGTGGAGGACGACCAGCCCTATGTGCTCTTCATGGACGAGCCCGAGGTGAGCCTGCATATAGAATGGCAGAAACGGCTCATCGACCTCTGTTTGGAGTTGAATCCCCATGTTCAGATCATACTGACCACCCATTCGCCCGCCGTCATCATGAACGGCTGGGTGGATGCCGTCACCGAGGTTACTGATATCACGGTATGAGCAACCGTCTGAAAGATAATATCAACAGCCGTTATTTTGAGGCAGCCAACGCGCTGACCTCGAAACAGGCACGGCGGCGTATCGTAGCCTATGTGGAGGCCTACGATGATATCTACTTCTGGCGTACGGTGCTGGGCCCCTTTGAGGACGACACCCGCTATTTCGAAGTGATGCTGCCCTCGAAGGTGAACCTGACGCGCGGCAAGAAATCGGTGCTGATGAATTTCCTCGAAGAGGGGGCCGACGGCAGGGTGGGGCGCGATATGATAGCCTGTGTGGATGCCGACTACGACTACCTGAAAAACGGCGTCACCGAGCAGTCGAAAAAGGTGATAGAGAGTCCGTACGTCTTCCATACCTATGTCTATGCCATCGAGAACTACCAGTGCTATGCACCCTCGCTCCACGATGTGTGCGTGTCGGTGACCCTCAACGACCACCGCCTTTTCGATTTCCAGGCCTTTTTCAATGATTTCAGCGAAGCCATCTTCCCGCTCTTCGTGTGGAGTATCATGGTGTATCGCAATGGCCGTTATGGTCAGTTCTCGATTACCGATTTCAACCGCGTGGTCGATCCCGGCGGCTTCAACGTGCGCCAGCCCGAATCCTCGTTAAAGCATGTGCGGCGCAAGGTGAACAGCAAGATACGCGAGTTGCAGCGCCTCTTCCCTGATTCCAAGGAGGAATATCTGAAGGTGAAGGATGACTTGAAACAGTTGGGTGTGACACCATTCACCACCTATTTATATATACAGGGTCACCACCTGTTCGATAATATCGTGGCCCCCATCCTCACGAAGGTGTGCAACCTGCTGCGGCAGGAGCGTGAGACCGAGATATACCATGCCACCGCCCACCGCACGCAGAAGCGCAATGAGATGTCGTGCTACGAGAACTCGCTGCAGGATGTGAAGACCATGCTGAAAAAGAATACCGGCTACCAGCAGTCGGAGCCCTTCCGCCGTTTGCAGGAAGATGTGCGCCGCTATCTCAAAGGTGAATAATCAGAGATAAACTTCCAGGATCCTGATGCTGCCCTCAGCGCGGATGCTGCGTGTGACGGCAGGAATGAGCACGCTCTCACCCTCGCAGAGCATCATCGAGCGTCCCGTATGGTCGGTGAGCTCGCACGAGCCCTCCAGTCCGATGAGCACCACGAAGGCATCCAGACTGCTGTAGTCGAGGGTCATCGGGTCGTTGATGTCATAGACGGCGGTGGTGAGGGCGATGGTTGAGGGTTGTAGTCCCGCCGTCTGCAGGGGTGAGAGTTCCACGATGAGCGGTTCGCCTGCCATCACCGGCTGGTGCAGATAGCACAGCGTGCCCTTGCCCGGGGGTAGCGACTGTGAGGGCAGGTTGTGCGCAAACCTGATATGCAGCGGGAACCGGGCCCCGAAGCGGCGGTAGTTGTCGTGGCCCAGCAGGGTAGCCTTCTGGCTGTACACCAGCAGGGCGATATCCTGTTTTGACAGACTGCTCAGTTTATGCATG
>JAILPA010000122.1 GCA_024690505.1 Prevotella sp. | reverse complement strand
TGCTCTGCGGACTGTCGGGATTCTAGCTAACTCTTTATTCAACCACGGATTTTACGGATTAACGGATTCTAACCTCTCTTCTTGCTTACCGCTAAATGATTTTGAAATAATAATATCCATTTGCACCCCGGGCGTCGTGATGACGCTCGGGGTGCTTTGTGCATGTCAGTCATCATTTCATCATTTGCATCATTTCATCATTTGCATCATTTCATCTTTCATTCCCTTGGAGGCTGGCCTATAGTTTTCGGCAGGCAATGCGGACACCGCGTTGCCATGTAGATAGATGAAGATATTTTCTCAATATGCGGATCATGAATAAAAAAGAAGATGCCGCAGGTGCTGTTCCCACAAGGGGGATGCACCCGCGGCACCTTTTTTGTATAGTCTCGATAAAAACTCAGTGTAATGACGCAACTGGTTCAGGGGAGGTTCACTTCGCTATGAGCTTCGCATAGCGCTCAATGAAGCGTGCGAAGGCAGGCCAGCGCATGAGCAGCCGCTCGAAGACAACCACACCGACAATGGCTGTCAGGATACCCAGAATGACGTCGACGATGTAGTGATGGCAGGAGTAGACAGCCGTCCACCAGATGCCGATCGTCACCAGTGCGAAGGCAATCACCATAGCCCACGAGCGATTCGGCCTCATGGCAGCATAGATGGTGGTGATAAGCATGTAGGCGGCGTGCAGCGACGGCACGGCTGCAAAGATGTTCGAGTTGCCCACATAGATGCCCTGGAACACGGGTATGCCCACCATCTCGTCGAAGCGGATAAGCCCGGCCACATTACCCGGCGTAGAGAAGTCGGGCTGGAAGCCATGCTCCAGTGCATACCAGGGCGGGGCAGCGGGGTGGATGTAGTAGCCCACGAAGCCTATCAGGTTCACAAACAGGAAACAGAGGGCGAAATGCAGGTAGTGTCTGCGTTCGCCCTTGAAGAAGAGATAGAGTCCGAAGGCTATGGGCAGCGGCACCCAGCTGAGATAGCAGATGCCTGCCAGCAGGTCGGCCAGGGGCGAATGGTGCTGGCTGAAATATTCGCTGGGGATGATGGTGGTACCCTCGGCCGTGGTGATGCCAAAAAGCTGCTGCTCGGTGCGGAACAGTCCCTCAATGTCGATGGGGTTCACACGGTAGTTGGGGTAGAGGCGCATCCAGTCGTAGCACACCTCGAAGAGGATGAATGGCATGAGTGCCAACGCCAGCTTGCGGGTGAAGGGATGGGCGGTATAGAACACAATGAAGAGCCCCACCATGAGGTAATGGGCAGGCAGGATGCCCACCACGGTGGCCTGAAACACCAGGAACACGGCACAGCATGACAGCACCACCGCCAGTTCACGGCGTGACATCGTTGAAAGGTCGAACAGCCTATTCTTTCCCATTGGCATCGCGGCGGTTAAGTTCCTTATAGCAATGGGCCACACGCCAGAAGGCAGTCAGGTTGGCCAGCACCGCAATGACAATCATGCCACCTCCCAGCCACCACAGGTTGGCAGTGATGCCGCTCACGATGGCCACGACGGCAGTGACGACCACGCGTTCGGGTCGCTGCATCAGCCCCACCTTGCACTCGATGTCGAGGCCCTCGGCACGGGCACGCACATAGCTCACCATGATGCTGCCCACCATGGCAGCAAAGGTGGTGACGCCCATCCAGAACCACTGGTCGCCGCCTAGCAGGAAGATGATGCAGATGCCAAAGAGGGTGATGAGCTCGCTGTATCGGTCGAGTGTGGAGTCCCACAGGGCTCCAAACGTGCTCGACAGTCCGCCCATGCGGGCCAGTCGGCCGTCCATCATGTCGAACAGTCCGGCAAACAGGATGACGGCGCCGCCCCACCCTATCAAGGCAAAGGCCTCGTCGGGACAGTACGGCATACGGCGGGCGGCAGCTATGAAGAGGGCCGTAGCCGCCACGTTGCCTATCAGCCCCAAGGTGGTCACCACGTTGGGCGTGATGTGCAGCCGCAACATAAGGCGTATCACGGGATTGATGACCACGTAGATGATTTTCTGAAGGAAGTCTCTATAATTCATCATTCGTTGTTCTTTTTCTTATTAGTTCATTTTCTCATTTCATCATTCCTCATTCCCATTCTCATCTTCCTCATCCTGGCACGCAGGCGGTTGTCATGGTAGACAAACACACGCTGCAGAGGATAGTTCCAGAGAAACGCTATAAGGACGGCCACCACCATCTTCGCCAGCATGAAGTACTGGCCCGACCACTCAGTGAGCAGATAGGTGCCGCCCGTGTTTAGCAGGATGCTGACTGTCCACACCAGCATGTACTTCAGGGCCACATACTTCTTTTTCAGTTGCTGCGACTGGAACACCCAGCGGTAGTTCACGCCACAGTTGAACACACCGCCGCTCAGGGCTCCGAGGAACGAGGCGTGGACATACCACAGCCCCACGGCCTCAGCCATGAGGAACGACACGGTGAAATCTACGATGGTGGCCATCTGAGCCGACAGCTGCGCCTTGCAGAAAGTCCATACCTCACGCTTCAGCCTGCCCATGTCCTGATGAGAATGATGAGTTCGAGCACCGCCAGTGAGTAGACACCGGCCAGCAAGTCGTCGGCCATGACCCAGAAAGCGCCGCGACGGCGGTCGAGAGCACGGATGCCCAGCGGCTTCACTATGTCGAAGAAGCGAAACAGCAACAGGGCAATCACGGCAGTGTAGTAATCATCGGCCAAAAGCAGCGGAATCCATACGCCCACCATCTCATCGACCACCACACGGCTGGGGTCGCTGCCCCAGAAAGGCATCAGTCTGTGCGTGGCCCACGTGCCAAGGATGGTGAACACGACGATAAGGCCTACAGTGACGGCCGCCAGCATGGCACTGCCCAGCACGTTGGCCAAAGCCAACCAGACAGCAGTAGCAACCACGGCCCCAGCTGTGCCTGGCCCCCAGGGGAAGAAGCCGGAACCGAAGCCTGTGCCAATGATGACGGGGATTATGGGCGGACGTTTCATTACGAAGTGCAAAAGTAAGGCTTTTTTTCCAATTGGCGGCGAGCGAAGCACAAAAAAAACATAAAAATACAAAAAGTTTTCCCTGCCGGGCCGCATTCTCGTAAGTATTCACTACCTTTGCACCCTACAACATGCGCATTATGATTATCAAGAGACACAACTATTTACCAGCAGCCATATTCCTTGTTTTGTTCACGTTGGTGGCTACCACTGTTCGTGCACAAATCACAGGCCACATAGTAGACGCAAAGACGGGCGACCCCATACCCAAAGCCAGTGCCATCTATCGCGGCAACCAAACGTCGGTGGTGAGCGACGAAGAGGGCCGCTTCACCATAGAGCGCCACGCCGGATGGAAACTGACGGTGAGCTCGATAGGCTACGTGCCACAGGTCATCAACATCACACGCAACACACCCGACAACCTGGTGATTAAGCTGAAGTCCGACTCGAAACAGATAGAGGAGGTGACGGTGAAGAAACACCGCGCATCGCGCTACAGCCGCAAGGACAACCCCGCCGTGGAACTGATGAAGAAGGTGATTGCCGCCAGGAAGAAGACCGACCTGCGCAGTCACGACTTCTACCAGTACAACGACTACCAGAAAATCATGCTGGGACTCAACGACCTGAAGATCGACGACCTCGACAGCGGCGTCTTTGCCAAGCGCAAGTGGCTGCTGAACCACATGGAGGTGTGCCCCTACAACGAGAAGCTCATACTGCCCCTGTCGGTCGACGAGACAGTGGCGCAGAAGATTTACCGCCGCGACCCGCACGCAGAGAAGACCATCATCAAGGGACAGAACGCCACGGGCATCAACGACATGTTCCAGACGGGCGACATTCTGAACGCTGTGCTCAAGGACGTCTTCACCGACATCGACATCTACCAGGACAACATACGACTATTCCAGAAACGCTTCACCAGCCCCATCGGTAACGATGCCATACAGTTCTACCGCTACTACATCACCGACACCCTGTTCGTGGGCAACGACCAGTGCATACGCCTCGACTTCACGCCCAACAATCAGCAGGACTTTGGATTCCGCGGACAGCTCTACGTGCTGGCCGACAGCAGCTACCAGGTGAAACGGTGCGAACTGACCATCCCCCACAACAGCGACGTGAACTGGGTGGAGAATATGCAGTGCCTGCAGGAATACACCAAACTGGCCAGCGGAGAATGGGTGCTCACCGTAGACGACATGTTCGTAGAGCTGATGGCAGTGAAGTTCTTCTCGAAATTCATCGTGGTAAGAACCACCCGGCGCTCCGACTTCGCCTTCGAAGAGATTCCCAACGCACTGCTGCGCGGCCATCGTGCCGTGATGAAGGATGCCTATGCGGAAATGCAAGGCGATGACTTCTGGAACCAGTACCGACAAGTAGAGCTGACGCAGAGCGAGAGCTCGATAGGCGGACTGATGGAGCACCTGCAAGAGATGAAAGGATTCAAGTACATCCTCTTCGGACTGAAGGCCCTCATCGAGAATTTCGTAGAGACAGGCTCGAAAGAACATCCCAGCAAGGTGGACATCGGGCCCGTGAACACCATCATCTCGCAGAACTTCTACGACAAGGTGCGCTTCCGTGCCAGTGCTCAGACCACGGCCAACCTGCACCCGCACCTCTTCCTCAAAGGCTACGTGGCACGCGGCATAAAGTCGAAGCAGAACTACTACTCGGGCGAGGTGACCTACACCTTCAACCGCCCGGGCTACCTGCCACGCGAATTTCCAAAGCAGGCCATCACATTCCAGTCTATGCGCGACGTGGCACTGCCCAGCGACAAATTCATACAGACGGACAAGGACAACATGTTCACCTCGTTCAAAGTGACCGAGATCGACAAGATGTTCCTATACAACCGCCAGGCACTCAGCTTCGATTTCGAGCAGGAGTGGGGCTTCAAGCTATATGCCGAGGCCAAGACCGAACGCGTCAGTCCCATTGGCAACATCGACTTCAAGCCCCTCAACCTGCAACCAGCACCACTCGACCCTCAGCCATCGGCCATTAACCCGCAGTCTACCAGCCTCGACCACATACGCTACACCGAGGCCACCATCGGCATACGCTATGCACCCGGCGAGACGTTCATCAACACCAAGCAGCACCGCTGGCCGCTGAACCTCGATGCGCCCGTGTTCCGACTGCAACACACCATGGGATTCGACGGCTTCTTGGGCGGACAGTACAAGTACAACTTCACCGAGGGCGAGATTTATAAACGCGTGTGGCTGCCCATGAGCTGGGGAAAGATTGACGCACGCCTGAAGTTCGGCGCACAGTGGAACCAAGTACCCTACCCGCTGCTCATCATGCCCGTGGCCAACCTGGGATACATACTGGAAGACCAGACGTTCAACCTCATCAACAACATGGAGTTCCTGAACGACCGCTACGCATCGCTGATGGTGGACTGGGACTTGAATGGCAAGATATTCAACCGCATACCCCTACTCCACCGACTGAAATGGCGCGAGTGGCTGGGAGTAAAGGTACTCTGGGGAGCTCTCACCGACAAGAACAATCCCTACTTGGCTCAGAACATGAACAGCAGTGTGCTCATGGAGTTCCCCGAGGGCTGTAACATCATGGACAAGAAACGGCCCTACGTGGAAATGTCGTTCGGCATCCACAACATCTTCAAGCTGGTACACGTGGAGTACGTTAGGCGTCTTTCCTACCGCAGTCTGCCCACGGCCAACAAGCAGGGCCTGCGCTTCCTCATACGCACCATGTTCTGATCGGCTAAGAAGAAGAAACTTTTGCCGTCAGCTTAACCTCACAACAGTTTGACCAGCGAGGGGAAACGTAAAGAAAATTCACAATTCACCCCTGTCCTTCAAGGCCCATTATCCGACCCAAGCCTATCCTCGCCACAATAGATGAGACACCCCTGATGAAGAATGGAACTTGAAAGCCAGAATCTGTTTTAGCACACGGCAATAGAAAAAAACGTGCAATTCTTGCTGCCATTTCGGGGAAAATGTGTACTTTTGCAGGCGTTTATCAAACACAAAACTATAGAAGAAGATGAAAAAGATCAGAGCCGCCGTAGTAGGCTACGGCAACATCGGGCGCTATGCCCTGCAGGCCCTCGAGGCCGCTGCCGACTTTGAAGTTGCAGGAATCGTACGTCGTCAGGGAGCAGAAAACCGCCCCCAGGAACTGGCACGGTATGAAGTAGTGAAAGACATACGCGAGCTGAAGGACGTCGACGTGGCCATCCTGGCAACGCCCACCCGTTCCTGCGAAGAATATGCCCGGCAGATTCTGCCATTGGGAATCAACACCGTCGACTCGTTCGACATCCACACCCTGATACGTGACTACCGCCGCAACCTGGCAGAGCTGAACAAGCAGACTGGCACGGTGAGCGTCATCGCCGCAGGATGGGATCCGGGCTCGGACAGCATCGTGCGCACTCTGATGCAGAGCCTGGCACCGAAAGGACTCTCATACACCAACTTCGGACCGGGCATGTCTATGGGCCACAGCGTCTGCGTTCGCTCGAAGGCAGGTGTGAAGAACGCCCTCTCGATGACCATTCCCTTGGGCGAGGGCATACACCGCCGTATGGTCTATGTGGAACTGGAAGACGGCGCTAAGCTCGACGAGGTGACAGCTGCCATCAAGGCCGACCCCTACTTCGCTTCTGACGAGACACACGTCTTCCAGGTGGAGAGTGTCGACGACGTGCGCGACATGGGCCACGGCGTGAACCTGGTGCGCAAAGGCGTCAGCGGACAGACACAGAACCAGCGCTTCGAGTTCAATATGACCATCAACAACCCCGCCCTTACAGGTCAGGTGCTGGTAAACGTGGCACGCGCCGCCATGCGTCAACAGCCCGGCTGCTACACGATGATTGAGATACCCGTCATCGACATGCTGCCCGGTGACCGCGAAGAGCTGATTGCACATCTGGTGTAACCATGAAGAGACGCCTTACAATCCTTCTTGCCGCCGTTTATTGTGTACTCACCGTGGGATGCTCGGGGAGGAGCAGCGATGGAACTGGACAACAAAACGAAGCCGTGGTGATACGCAGCGAGTCGCTGGGCGTTGATACCAAGGCACAGGCCGACTCCATACAAAAAGTCGAGGCCGCTGCACGTCAGGACTCCATAGACCAGGCCAACGCCGTGAACGAGATATGCGACATGCTGGCACAGGTGAACTCTGACGACACGTCCAAAGTCTACGCCTACCTGTCGCACGAATTGGCCGATGCCCACCGTTACATCGTCAGACATCACATGGGAGAGTTTTTCATCTGGGACGCAGGTGAAGGCTGGGATTACTATTTCCACCACATGGAACCACAGTCTGTACAGATACTATCGCCAACCGTAGCACGGGCCTTGGCAGACCGCTACATGTGCAACGTAGAATCCGACGTACCAGAGATGATAGGCACAGACACGCTTAGTATCATCAAGGAAGAAAGCCACTGGGTAATCGACGATATCAACAACCACAAGAAAAGCCAGTTTTTAGAAATCGTCGAGTCACACAAACAGATTCATTAACACAATATTATTAAAATGAAGAAACTGATTCTATCAAGCCTAGTGCTGATGACAGCCCTCGTGGCTCAGGCACAAATGAAGATTGCCCCGAAGCTGGAGAAAGGCTTCAAGGCCGTGTATGTGGAGACAGGAGAAATCAACTCTGCCGGTACCGCCATGAAGGCCACTGCCGAAACGCAGTATGTGGTAACCGACGTGACGGCCACCGGTGCCGTGATTGAAGTAACGCAACTGACTTCCGATGTCGTGCCCACAGATGCCAGCGCTCCCAATCCCATGGCAGAGATTATGGCTGCTGCCACGAAGGCTACTTCCGGCGTGACCATAAAGGTGGCCACCGATGCCGATGGTCAGCCCCTGAAAATTCTGAACATCGATGAAGTTCAGACACAGAGCAAGAAGGCCCTTGGGGCCATTCTCGACCCCATTTACGCCAAGATGCCCCAACTGGCACAGGCTGCTCCGAAGGAAACCCTTATCGAGCAACTGTCAAGCAAACTGAAAGAGGAGTCTCTGATCAGTGGCATGAAGAACTCGGTAGACGTGATGTCCCTGAACGGCAAGACCGTTGCCAATGGTGCCACCGATGAGTACACCAACCAGGACGGCATGAAGATGAAGCGTATGTACTTTGTCATGGGCAAGAACGTCATCTGCAATTCGAACCTTAGCATGACGAAAGACGAGCTGAAGGCCTTCATCATTCAGCAGGTAGAAAAAGAAGCTCCCGAGCAGGCCAAGATGATTAAGGACAACATCGACATGGTGGTGGGTGCCATGAAGTTCGAGATGAACGAGAAGGGCACTTATGAGTTCCAGGAGAACGGCTGGCCAAAGAGCATCAAGACCGAGAAGAAGCAGGAACTGATGGGCCAGACGATGAACAGCAAGTCGGTCATCACGCTTAAGCAATAAGTCCTCTCACCCCCTTCACTCCCTTATCCCTCAATGAAAGAATTCGTCATCTCTGAGGCCAAGACCGAGACGGCCGTGCTCGTAGGACTCATCACCCCCGGGCAGGACGAGGCCAAGACCCGCGAATACCTCGACGAGTTGGAGTTTCTTGCCGAGACAGCCGGTGCACGCACTGTGCGCCGGTTTACTCAGCGCGTGGCAGGCCCCAGTCAGGTGACCTACGTGGGTAGCGGCAAGCTGCAGGAAATCAAGCAGTACATCAATGATTGCCAAGAGGCCAACGACCTCACTACTCCACCCTCTCCGGTGGGCATGGTCATCTTCGACGATGAACTATCGGCCAAGCAGCTACGCAATATCGAGAAGGAGCTGGGCGTGAAGATTCTCGACCGCACCAGTCTCATCCTCGACATCTTTGCCATGCGTGCACAGACGGCCGAGGCCAAGGCCCAGGTGGAGCTGGCACAGCACCGCTACATGCTGCCCCGCCTGCAACGTCTGTGGACACACCTTGAGCGCCAGGGAGGCGGCTCGGGCGGCGGTGGAGGCAAAGGCACCGTGGGTCTTCGCGGTCCGGGTGAGACGCAGCTCGAGATGGACCGTCGTATCATTCTGCACCGCATCACGCTGCTGAAGCAACGACTGGCCGAAATCGACCAGCAGAAGACTACACAGCGCAAGAACCGCGGACGGCTGATTCGTGTGGCACTGGTGGGATATACGAACGTGGGCAAGTCGACACTGATGAACCTGCTGTCGAAGAGCGACGTCTTTGCCGAGAACAAGCTCTTCGCCACGCTCGACACCACCGTACGCAAGGTGACCATCGAGAACCTGCCATTCCTGCTGGCCGACACCGTTGGCTTCATACGCAAGCTGCCCAGCGACTTGGTGGAAAGTTTCAAGAGCACGCTCGATGAGGTGCGCGAGGCCGACCTGCTGGTGCACGTGGTGGATATCAGTCACCCTGACTTCGAGGAACAGATCAAGGTGGTGGAACAGACACTGGCCGAACTGGGCTGTGCCGAAACGCCCTGCCTCATCGTCTTCAACAAGATTGATGCCTACCGCTGGACACCTCAGGACGACGACGACCTGACAGAGCCCACAAGAGAGAACATCTCGCTCGACGAGCTGCGACACACGTGGATGGCCCGCATACAGTCGCCCGACTTCAAGTCGGCCAGTGACTGCATCTTCATCTCCGCCCGCCAGAAGCAGAACATTGACGAGTTACGCTCTTTATTATATAATAAGGTACGCGAGCTGCACGTGCAGAAGTATCCCTACAACGACTTCCTGTACACCATTGAAGAGTGAAAAGTGAAGAGTGAAGAGTGAAAAATTGCTACCGCGTCATGGAATTACACATCGCTACGGTAGCAAATTTTTCACTCTTCACTCTTCACTTAAGATAATTCCCACATCCGACACGCCGGGTAATGGGTCGCGGTGCATATTGTGACGCACCTGCACATGGAGAATATCATCAGCTTTGAGATGCATTTGGCGCAATGGCAGTGTGAACTGCTGGCTGCCTATGCCCGTTCCAAGCGACTGGCCGTGTTCGTTGACCAATGGCAGCGCAACGGTATCAGTACATCTGAGACCAGAAAGGAGTGCCTGCTGACTGATGATGAGAACGATGTCAGTGTACGGATAAAAACTGGTGACACGCAGCCCCAGCACTTCCTGACAACCTACGCTGTCGGCCAGAGGGCCTACAGCGAAGCTCAACGTCTTTGCTCTCTCCCACCCTTCCTGTGGAATAGGCTCAAAGTGGCTGTAGACGGTGCTACGTGAACAGGAAGCGGCTACTGTCGCTACGATGGCAAGAGCCATTGCGAGGACAGCGCTACTGCTTTTGCGGCGTATCATCATTGCCCTTTTGCGGTGCTTTGGCTTTAGGGGCTCCATCCTGTGGCTGCGGCTTTTTCTTCTTTTTCTTCTTCTTCGCTTTGTCGAAGCGGCTAATGCTGTCGCCTGCCAACAGGTCAACGGGCCCTTCCTGCTTCTTTTGCTGTCCTTCAGGCTGCAGGCTAACGGGCTTCTCGCCACGGCGATTCATCTCAATCACCTCCTTGGCCCGCTGCGCCGTGATGGTCTCTATGTTGGCAGCGATGCGCTTGTCGGTGGAGTAACTCATCAGTCCGGCCAGGATGTCGGCCTTGAAGAAGAAGTAATCGTTGTCCTGAGTCTGGAGGATGATGTCTCGACCAGGCATCTGCCGGCCAGCCTCGATATACTCGTCGACCTCGTAGTTCAGGCAGCACTTCAGCTTGGCACACATGCCAGCCAGTTTCTGCGGATTGAGCGAGATGTCCTGGAAGCGGGCTGCCACGGTGCTGACTGACGAGAAGTTCTTCATCCACGTGGCGCAGCACAATTCGCGGCCACAGGGGCCCGTACCTCCTATGCGGCCAGCCTCTTGCCTGGCACCAATCTGCTTCATCTCAATGCGCACATGGAACGCAGCAGCCAGATCCTTAATGAGCTGACGGAAGTCCACACGCTCATCAGCAATATAGTAGAAGATAGCCTTTTGGCCATCGCCCTGATACTCCACATCGCCAATCTTCATCTTCAGTCCCAGCCCCTTGGCTATCTCGCGGCTCTCAATCATAGTCTCGTGTTCGCGTGCCTTAGCCTCGCGGAACTTGTCCATGTCTATCTGGCGAGCCATGCGGTAGATGCGTTTGATGTCATCCTCGCTCTTCAGGTTGGCTTTCTTCACTTGCAGGTTCACCAACCGGCCTGTGAGCGTCACCACGCCGATGTCATGTCCCGGGCTGGCTTCCACGGCCACAATGTCACCTTTCTTCAGTGGCAGGTTGTTCACGTTATGGTAGTAGCCTTTGCGGGTGTGCTTGAACTGCACCTCCACCAGGTCGGTCGTTTCCGTGTTGCCTGGCACGTCGGCCAGCCAATCGTAGGTGTTCAGCTGTCGGTCTTGTCGGCCTACGGCAGCGTGGCATAGTCCGCGGTCGCCGCCAGTACAGAGGGGATATTCTTTTTGTTTCTCCATTGTCGAATAGTCTTAGAAATTGCAAAGTTACGAAAAAGCGGGAACACTACAAAACAAAAAACATTTTTTATGTTTTTATTGTCGCTTCAGAGCCTATTCCCAATACTTTTCGATAATATCCTTGATAGTCTGCTCAGCTTTTCCAGTTCCTACAAGAGCTATCAGCCTGTTATAGTCTTCAATCTCGTCTCCAGAAAAAGTCAGAATTATTTGCCGTTGCTCATTACCTGCTATATGGTCATAGTTTTCAGGATGAGCCCAAAAACATCTCATACAAAACTCCACATCTTTAGTATTCCAATTAGGGCAGTGTTCACATGTCCATGACTTGGCACGATTAGCTGATGGGCTCAGCAGCATATAGCAGTCAATGTCATCTGCATTCTGTTCTCCACCTATTTCATAAGGAACCCGGTGATCCACTTGCAGCAAGCGTTCTTCCATCGGCTGCAAATATATAAAGCACTTGGAGCCATATTTCTCAAGTAGTGCTTTCTTCAGTGCTTTCGACAAGACCGTACGTCCCGCCTTCTTTGACAATCTGTCTTGAACCTGTGAAGGATCGCCGAAACGATAGGCGGCAATACTGCGCCCATTCGAGTCTTTCACATGAAATGTTTCCAAGGGAATGCCCAGTTCGCGAACATCGCGGGCAGCTCGCGGTGCATGTTCATAGCCCAGCGCCTTAAGTTCTTCCGTGGTCACAAAACCATGTTTCATAATTTGCTGAATAACGGTTTTGGGGCGCTTTGCGGTGACAGCATTCAGTTTGTCAAGAAATGCCTTTGGCAACTTTTTCATACGGCAATCTGCTCAAAAAGTGAATACTGTAGCTCGGCATCCGGTTTTGGTACATACTGCTTCAGGCCTTGGCTGAAATAAAGGGCTTCGTATGTTATTTCCTTTTTGCCCAACAGCACACTCTGACTTGACGTCCCCGCATTGAGCAATACTTTCTGAAGGCCCAATTCTTTAGGCAGATCTTTGCCGTATTGCTTATTGCCACATTTTCCATCGTAGCTGATAAGAAAATCCACGCCTTTACGGTTCAGACCGTCAATAGCTTCGACAAACTCCTGAAAATCAATGCCCGAGAGATAGCGGCAGTCGCGCACATGCGACACGCCTTGATAAGGCGGATCCATATAAACGATATCACCAGGACGGGTTATTTCCAGCACCTCACGGTAATCATTTTTCATAAAGGCTGCACGTCCTTTCAAATAGTAGGAGATAGCCTCCAAATTTGGTTTCAACGTCTTGGGCGCCGTACCGTTGCGCCGTTTGTCGGGCGACTGATTGAACTGGCCGTTGCTGCCATAGCGCACAGAGCCCTTTACACAGCGTGCTAGCAGGTAAAGCATCTTTGCCGGCGACTGGTCTCCTTGATTAAACTCGGTGCGTACTTTATAATAATGTTCAATACTTCCCTGTTCGTAGGCGAACTGTTCGTTCCACACAGCAGAATAGCTGCTGAGAAGCTTTTCAGGAGTTTCAACAGCCGACTGCAGGACATCCACCAATGGCCCGTTCACATCGTTGACGACATATTCTTTTGCGCGTTCTTGCCTGGCCACAGCTATTGTAATGGCAGCCATCCCTGCGAAAGGCTCCACCAAGCGTTCAAACTGCTTGGGCATATATCGGAGTATCTGTGGGGCAAGAATGCGTTTAGATCCTTGGTATTGTACAATATGAGGTACGAATCCGTTCATTGATGTTGATCTTCAATAGTCTTGCAAAGTTAGGCATTATTTCTGTAACGGCAAAAGAAATAACATTAAAATTATTGTAATCCGCCAAAATGGATCCTGTTTTTAAATTTCATCCTTCATGTGGGGGGCTCTCATCCGTTGTGGCGAGAAAGGGACTGGGCTGACAACAAGCCTTGTAAAACTGAATCGAGTAGCGAATTTTCTTTACATCGATATTTCTTCAAAAAAGAAAGCGCCGCTTCGAGGGCGGAAAAGTACCGCTTTTCGGGTCAAGAAGCTGTCCTTTTCCACCCTCAAAGCGGTGCTTTTCCAAAAACGCCGTTGCACGGCACTTTTCGCGAATTAGAATTTTCCTGACATTCCTTCATCCTGATCAAGCTGATGCAATCTATTTCTGAAGGAGCAGCACAATCATCTGCAGGGCGAGGTCGAAGAACACAATCTTGGCATTGGCATTCTGGCCGATGTCGCGCATGGCGCGGTTGGCCAATTCGTAGATGCTGATGACGTTGGCTTCGTTGATGAAGCGTGCAAAGTTGCGTGCGAAGTCTTCCTCGGCTTGCGTCATGTAGCAGAGGTCGGGCTGCTGGAAGTTGTAGGCAAAGCTCTCGCGCGTCATGCGCAGAAAATAGCTGAGGAAGCGGCGCTGCTTCTCGCGCCCGAAGGTGGCGAGGTTCTCGCTCCAGGCTTTGAGGTCGTGAACATTGCGCCGGTAGGCCAGCCGCATGAGCATGATGTAGAGGTCGAGGAACTGCTCGTTCTCTGTTCCCACCTGCAGCTCCTCCAGTGCGCGTTGCCACGAGCCGCCCGCCAGTCGGCTGAGCCGCTGGGCAGCCTCGTCGCTGATGCCGCGGCGCTCGATAAGGGCCTGGCAGATGGTCTCTGCCGACAGGCGCTTCACGTCAATTCGCTGCACTCGGCTGCGGATGGTCTCCAGCAGCTTGTCGGGCTCTTCGCACACCAACAGGAACACTGTCTGCGAAGGGGGCTCCTCGATGAGTTTCAGCAGTTTGTTGGCACACTCGATGTTCATGCGCTCAGGTAACCATACGATGCTTACTTTGCGTCCGCCTTGACTCGACTTCAGACTGAGCTTGCGCAGCAGGTCGTCGCTCTCGCCGGCGGTGATGATGGCCTGCTGGTTCTCGGCGCCAATGGCCGAAAGCCACTGGTCGATACTGAAATAGGGGCCTTGAATCAGCAGGTCGTGCCACTCGCGGGCAAAGTCGTCGCTCACGGGTTTGTGGGTGGTACCCATCGAGGGGAGCTTGATAGTGGGGAAGGTGAAGTGAAGGTCGGGGTGCTGCAGATTGCGGAGCATGGGCGGCTCGGGCACGTCGGCCATGTCGGGGCCAACAGGGTGCTCTGTGTGCTCAGTGGCAGCAGGTGCCTCGTCAAAGCCAAAGAGACCTGCATGTTCTGGTGGTGGCGCCGCCGCTGCCTTCGGCTTGTGTGCCAACAGATAGCAGCCGAAGGCCACGGCAAGGGCTTTCTTTCCCACACCGGTGGGGCCGCAGAGCATAATGGCATGGGGCAGACGGTCGTCGCTGACCATCTGCACCAGGCGCTGCTTCACTTCGTCCTGCCCTATGACTTCACTGAATGTCATGTGCTACTTAATCTGTATGACAAGATATTTGCTGGTGCTCCAGAAGCGCTGCGGGTCGAGAATCTGGAGCACGTACTGACGGTTGGCATCGCGCTCGAGCGAATAGGAGCCGGCAGGATGCGAGGTCAGTATCTCAGCCTTCTTTGAATAGAGCGGCAGAGTGGTGAGCTGGCGAATGTCAATCTGCTTGAAGAAGGAGGCATCATACTCACCCTCGAGCACGCGGCCGCTCTTGAGGATGCGGTGGTCTTTCAGCTCGCTCTTGCTGCCCACGGCATACCATGCGGCATGGAGTTGCTGATCCTGCTGGGCGTTGGTGTCCTGCAGGGTGTTGACGTTCTCGTTCAGCTGGTCGATGTTCTCGTTGAGCGACTCCAGCTGGCGGTCGAGCTCGGCAATATGTATGTCCTTGGCTTCCAGCTCATCGCGCAGCCGCTGAATCTCCTGAGTCTTCGACTGCAGCTGCGACATCAGGTCGTCGATAGTACGCTTCAGCTGCTTCGACTTGATGTCGGTGTTGGCCAGCTGGTCGCGCAGCTTCTGTATGAGCTCGGCATTCTCAGCCAACTTCTCCTGGATGAACTTCATGTCCTCTTGGATGAGCTGACGGCGGTTGGCACGCTCGCCCTGCTGGGCAATAACCACTCGGCCCTGAGCTTCGTTGATCTGCTGCATGGCTTCGGTCACGTCGTTATAGATGGCCAGCAGTTCGTCGAGCTCACGGTCGCGGGCATCGGCATCGGCCTGACTGATGTTGTCTGCACGTTCGGACGAGGTTTCCTCGTCGTCCTTGTCTTTCTTCGATTGGTCGCCACAGGCAGCCAACATCAGGGCTGCAAGGGCAAAGATAAATAGCTTTTTCATGTTTCTTGTTCGGATTTATGTTTCTTTATTCGCTTCTCATTATCCACATTTCCCTTCCCACTTCCCTCCTTCTCTGCAGGTGTCCCGGCCACGATGACCACAATCTCGCCACGCGGCTCGGTCTGGGTGAAATGCTCTGTCAGCTCCTGCAGCGAGCCGCGCACACTCTCTTCGTGTACCTTCGATATCTCGCGACACACGCAGGCCTGACGCTCAGTGCCGAAAACCTGCGCAAATTGCTGGAGTGTCTTCAACAGACGGTAGGGCGACTCGTAGAACACCATGGTGCGCGGCTCTTTGCGCAGCTGCTCAAGCCGCGTCTGCCGCCCCTTCTTCTGGGGCAGGAATCCCTCGAAGGTGAACCGGTCGCAGGGAAGTCCGCTGCTCACCAGAGCTGGCACAAAGGCGGTGGGGCCAGGCAGAGTCTGCACCTCAACACCTGCTCTGACGGCCTCGCGAACGAGGAAGAAGCCAGGGTCGCTGATGCCTGGTGTGCCCGCATCGCTGATAAGGGCCACCGTCTGCCCGGCTAGCAGGCGCTCCACCACAGCTGCACTGGTACCATGCTCGTTGAACTTATGGTGCGACAACAGCTGCTGCCGAATGTCGAAATGCTTCAGCAGGATGCCGCTCGTGCGGGTATCCTCGGCCAACACCAAGTCGGCCTCCTTCAGTATGCGCAGGGCACGTAACGTGATATCTTCCATGTTGCCCACTGGTGTGGGCACAATATAGAGAATTGCCATTTCGGTTGCAAAGATAATACTTTTTTGACAAAACAGTTATCCTTTAACGCCATTTAACGACTTTCATCTCTCGGAAACGGTCGCTTTGCCAGCCAACACGCACAATTGACGACGAATGTCTCTGTCGACGGTTGCCGCGACTGTAAACCGATACTATGCTGCGACCGTAAACCGATACGTGTGAACCCGCCGTCTACCAGTGCGCGACATTTGCCATCATGATAAGCAGTTACCACATTACTGTCGGAACTATAGATGAGTGGTTTCAGCGCATTGGACATCTCAATATGCGAGGTGGTATAGCCTTCATAAATGCTGTCGAGATCTTGCGTGATGGGGTGGCGGACGATGCCCAGCGGCTCATTGCCATTTTGGCGGTATACGGTTCTATTTGCTGAATAGAACCCGCTCATCTTAGCATGAAAGAGACTGTCAAGCATCACGTTTGCATCGGCAAAATAATCAGCATTGTCAGACCAGATAAAGAGGCCTCGGCCCTTATAGAAATGATCGTAAGCCAGGTTATAGAGCTCTTCATTCATGTGACACACATCGTCGGAAATAATCCACAGCTGACAGTGCTCATCGTCTAACGCCGCACGAAGTGGTTCCGTATCCAACTCCAACATCGGAAAAAATAAAACCGTAAATCCATGCTGAGACAGATTGGACAGGAGGATTGGATCAATGACAAAGCTGGGGTGGTCACAAAAATTCAACAACGCAATCTTGTAAGTCACATCGACTTCCGGCTCTTGTTCTCTTTCCCTACTTATTGGCGTTTTTTCCTTGTCCTCCTTCTGCCTATGCTTTACAGATGTATCTTCCTTCTTTCTCGAAGAAGGACTCTCGCATTGGCATTTATATAAAAGGGCGCACCCGGATTTTTCCGTGGCTGACCTCCACAGACCCGCATGACTGCATAAGCAAAGGCAAAACTAGTCATCCATATATCTTACAGACTCTGTAGAAGAAGAACGGCAGGTTAGAGATGCCATGCAGTTCTGCCCGGAAGCCCTTGATGCCAGAGTTCAGCGACTCAGCCGATGCGTTGGTGACAAAGGTCTCGTAATAGTTGAGCAAATCC
>JAILPA010000092.1 GCA_024690505.1 Prevotella sp. | reverse complement strand
CCTGACTTGTTAGGCTTCTTGCGGATAAACATGATGCAAAGTTAGCACGGGTCACTCACTTTTCCAACTTTTCGGCACACAACTGCCTGATTTTTAGGATAGTTTAAAATTTGAGGCAAAGGGGCGCGGAAAACAGGAAAGGGCCGCTTCCCACAATGGAGGCGGCCCTTTCTTTCTGTCACCGAGAAGAAGCAAAAAAACAGGTCTCTCACCTGTTGTGTCGAGGAAGGGACTGTGAGCTGTTGCGATGTTTAGCGGACAGCAATAGTTCTGAATTCGTTCCCTTGAAGGGCTGCCACCGCTAAAACGAAACGCAGCGCACAGATGTGGTCTGTGCGCTGCGCAGGAAGGGCAGGTTCCTAACCTGCTTGCTATACGCCGCTGTGGCTTGTTAGGCGTCGATGTTAGCGTAGGTGGCGTTCTTCTCGATGAACTCACGTCGAGGCTCCACGTCGTCGCCCATGAGCATAGAGAAGATTTCATCGGCCTCGGCGGCGTTCTCAATAGTCACCTGCTTCAGCAGACGGTTCTCGGGGTTCATCGTGGTCTCCCAGAGCTGCTCGGGGTTCATCTCTCCCAGACCTTTGTAGCGCTGTGTGTGCACGGCACGCTCGTCGCCGGCAGCATTCTTGTCGATGAACATCTGTCGCTGCTGATCGGTGTAGCAGTACTCCGACACCTTCTTGTACGTGCACTTGTAGAGCGGCGGTGTGGCGATGTAGAGGTGGCCCTCCTGGATAACCCTTGGCATGAAGCGGTAGAAGAGCGTCATGATGAGCGTGTCGATGTGCGAGCCATCGACGTCGGCATCGGTCATAATGATAATCTTGTCGTATCGCAGCTTGTCGACATTAGCCTCGCGGTCACCCTCGCCGTCCACTCCGAAGCGTACGCCAATGGACTGGATGATGTTCATCACCGACTCAGCCTCGAAGACACGGTGCCACTGCACCTTCTCCACGTTCAGAATCTTTCCGCGCAGGGGCAGGATTGCCTGGAAGTGGCGGTCGCGACCTTGCTTGGCGCTGCCGCCTGCCGAGTCACCCTCGACGAGGAATATCTCGCACGTCTTCGGGTCTTTGTTCGAGCAGTCGGCCAGCTTGCCGGGCAGTCCGCCACCCGTCATCGGGTTCTTGCGCTGCACGCTCTCGCGGGCCTTGCGGGCGGCAATACGTGCCGTGGCAGCCAGCACCACCTTGTCGCAGATGAGCTTGGCCTCCTTCGGGTGCTCCTCGAGGTAGTTAGTCAGTGCCTCGCCCACGGCCTGGTTCACGGCGCCTACCACCTCGCTGTTGCCCAGCTTGGTCTTCGTCTGTCCCTCAAACTGCGGTTCGGCCACCTTGATGCTGATGACGGCCGTGAGGCCCTCGCGGAAGTCCTCTCCGGCAATCTCAATCTTGGCTTTCTCAATCTGCTTGGATATCTGCGGATCTTCGTCGGCATATTTCTTCAGCGTGCGTGTCAGAGCCATGCGGAAACCCTGCAGGTGCGTGCCACCCTCGATGGTGTTGATGTTGTTCACGTAGGAGTGGATGTTCTCCGAGTAGTCCGTGTTGTACATCACGGCCACCTCAATGGGCGTGCCCTGCTTCTCGGTCTTCAGGTAGATGACATCGTCGAACAGATGGGTGCGGTGACGGTCTACGTAGCGCACAAACTCCTTCAGGCCTTCCTTGGCGTGGAACACCTCGGGCTCGCGCAGATTGCCCTCTTCGTCGGGACGCTTGTCGGTCAGCGTGATGGTGATGCCGGCGTTGAGGTAAGCCAGCTCACGCATACGCTTGGCAATAATGTCGTACTTATATTCGGTGGTGGTGAAGATGGTGCCATCGGGCCAGAACTGCTGGCGTGTGCCGGTCTGGTCGGTGTCGCCCACTATCTTCACGTCGTAGAGGGGCTTGCCCTTCTCATATTCCTGCTGATAGATATGGCCATTGCGGAACACCTGCGACATCATATGCGTAGACAGGGCGTTCACACACGACACGCCCACACCGTGCAGACCACCCGAGACCTTGTAGGACCCTTTGTCGAACTTGCCACCGGCGTGAAGCACGGTCATCACCACCTCCAGGGCGCTCTTGTGCATCTTCTCGTGCTCGTCCACGGGAATGCCGCGGCCGTTGTCCTGCACGGTGATACTGTTATCCTCGTTGATGGTCACCTCAATATGTGTACAGTAGCCGGCCATGGCCTCGTCGATAGAGTTGTCCACAGTCTCGTTCACCAGGTGGTGAAGGCCCTTCTCGCTAATGTCACCGATATACATGGCCGGACGCTTGCGCACGGCCTCCAGTCCCTCGAGCACTTGAATGTTGCTCGCGGAGTAGTTTTCCTGTTCCTGCTCGGCTATACCGAGCTTTTCATTCAGTTCTTCTGCCATTTTTCGTTTATGTCCTTAATAGGCTACAAAGGTACGAAATAAATGTGACTTCAACGAATATACTAAAGATTATTTTAAGTTAAAAACGGCTAAAAAGGGGTCTCGCATCAATTAACGCGACATAAAAGCCAGCAGCCACTATTGAAAGGACGACTATGGTGCTACGAATGATGCCTAAACAAACGCTGCCACCCTGTGTGAGAGGGTGGCAGCGATAGTTTATCTCGGGTGTGATTGTTATCCCAGCTTCTGAATGTGCTTGCAGAGACTCGACTTCAAGTTTGCGGCCTTGTTCTTGTGGATGATGTTGGTCTTGGACAGCTTGTCGAGCATCTTCTGAACCTTGGGGTAGAGGGCTGAAGCCTCGTCCTTGTTCTCCATGGCACGCAGCTTGCGGACGGCATTGCGCATGGTCTTAGCATAGTACTTGTTGTGAAGCGCCTTCTTCTTGTCCTGGCGAATTCTCTTCAACGATGATTTGTGGTTTGCCATTTCTTTTTTGTTTTTTAATCCTTTAATAATTAGTTTACTTAAAGCCTATGGGTCTTGCGCCTGGCGGGCTGCCCTGGGCAAATAGGTCAGGGCGGCAGAGCCGGACTTGACGCTATTCACTGTCACCGATTCCCTGATTTGGCAGGCAGGTAGCGCATCACTACGCAGATGACAGATTTAATGTTGGTAGTCCCTAGGAGAGTCGAACTCCTCTTTAGAGAATGAAAATCTCTCGTCCTAACCGATAGACGAAGGGACCAAACCTGCTTTCCTCCGACTGATTCCGATGATTGGCCCATGGCTTCACCGTTCTCAGTGCAAGCAAAAGCGGGTGCAAAGGTACAACTTTTACCAAAGAACAAAGAATGAAGAATGAAGAATTTGCTTTGGCGGGGGTGATATTTAACTTTTTTTTGCTAACTGGCGGCAATTATTCTTCATTCCCCGTGCTTCATTCTTCTTTTTATTTATAACTTTGCAGCAAACTTTTCGAATGCTTGAAAGCAGAAATGATAGATAACTGTTACAGACCCCACCCCCAGCCTCTCCCCTTTAAGGGAGGGGAGAGCAGCGACAAACTTCCGTGGTTCTCCCCTCCCTTCAACGAGAGGGAAGCGCGGCAGGCTCCAACGAATCTCCCTTCCCTTCAAGGTGAGGGGCTGGGGGTGGAATCTGTAACTCTATTTATATAGAAGTCGTGTTAGTCAAGACTGAAGCCATCGTGCTGCACTCGTTCAAATATGGCGAGCGACGCATCATCGTCGACATGTTCACGCGCGAACATGGGCGGCTATCGTTCATTGTGCCATTACCTTCGTCAGCAAAGGGGCGCATGAAGAAACAGTATTTCCAGCCCCTGACGCTGCTGTCCATCGAGTGCGACGTGCGACAGCAGGCCCAGCTGCAGAAACTTCACGAAGCGGCACTCCTTGCCCCCCTGCCCTCGCTGCTCACCGAGCCCGGGAAGCTGGCCATAGGACTGTTCGTGGCGGAATTTCTGTATCACGCGCTGAAGGGCGAACAGCAGAACATGTTACTGTTCGACTATGTGCGCGGAAGCATTGAGTGGCTCGACGGCTGCACTGGCAGCTATGCCAACTTCCACCTGGTGTTCTTGATGCGGCTGAGCCGCTTCCTGGGCTTCTACCCCAATCTGGAGGACGAGGAGCGGTTCTTGAAAAACAAGGTATGGGGAGCGAAAAAAAGTTCGTGTGAGGCGGCTTGCCCGCCTCAAAGAAATGGTGAACGGGGGGCACACGACAAACCGCATGAGGCGGTTAGCCCGCCTCATCCATTCTTCGACCTACGGGCGGCCTCCTTCTGCCCTTCTGCGCCCACCCACACCGATTTCCTGATGCCGCAGGAGGCCAGCCACATCAGCGTGCTGATGCGTATGGACTACCCCACGATGCACGTCTTCAGGCTGAGCCGAGCCGACCGCAACCGCATCCTCGAGATACTGCTGCGCTACTATCGCCTGCACTTGCCGGCCTTCCCTGAGATGCGCTCGCTGGCCGTGCTTCACGAGCTGTTCGGATAAAGTGTAGAACAACTTCATCGGGCAGGCAGAATGTCAGGAAAATTCTAATTCACAAAAAGTGCCTCGCAACGGGACTTTTGGAAAAGGACAGCTTTGAAGGTAGAAAAGGACAGCTTTGAGGGTGAAAAAGCGGTACTTTTCCGCCCTCGAAGCTGTCCTTTACTTTTTACAAAAATATCCGTGTAAAGAAAAATGACAGTCGGATTGGTTTGCTGCAACGGACTAAACGGACTTACACGGAATGGCCGAGATAGTCCGAGATAGCCCGAGATTGTCCGAGATAGCCCGAGATAGCCCGAGATTGTCCGAGATAGTCCGATGCAACAGCACGAGATAGTCCGAGATAGCATTTCTTAGGCGAACTCACGCTGTGAAGGCGTCTTCCCTGGGCTGGCAAGCACACTTCGCCTTTCAGTCCACGAAGCTGATGATCCCCTGCGCTGCACTGTTATTGGCGTGCGGGTCGGGAGCAGCAGCAGCGGGGTCGGGCACCTGGTTCTGGTTGCCAATGCTGGCCAGAATCTCCTTGGTGCGCTTGTAGGTAGGCGTCTGCTCAACGGCACTGATGACGTTGTCGTTGTCCAGATCCTCGGAGCTGAAGATGTAGATGTTGGGTCGGCGCTTGTAGCGCTTGTTTGTGCTGCTGTCGCCATAGAAATGTCCGCGGCGCTCCTCGCGTTTGGCAGCCTTCTCAGCCTCTTCGGCCAGTCGGTTAGCCTCCTCGCGCGTCTGCTGCTTCAGCAGGCGCTCCTCCATGCCGTCGACGTTCTGCATACCGAAGCCTGTGGCCAGGATGGTGACCTTCACGCGCTTGCCCAAGTCGGGGTCGACGGCCACGCCCCACTTGAACACGAAGTCCGAGCCGAACCTGTCCATGAACTCGTGGACGTAGTTCATCTCCTCCATCATAAAGTTATCCTTCGAGTCCTTCTGGTGTGAGAACGAGATATTGAGCAGTATCTTCTTAGAATTGAAGATGTCGTTGTTGTTGAGCAACGGTGAATTCAGGGCGTCTTCGATGGCTTTCTTCACGCGGTCTTCGCCCTCGCCGAATCCGGTGGACATGATGGCCACGCCGCCGTCTTGCAGCACGGTCTTCACGTCGTTGAAGTCGAGGTTCATCGTGCCGTGCAGGGTAATAATCTCAGCTATCGACTTGGCAGCGATGCTGAGGGTGTCATCGGCCTTGCCGAAAGCGTCGAGGAAGCTGAGGTCGGGATAAATCTCGCGGAGGCGCTCGTTGTTGATGACAAGCAGGGCGTCGACGTGTTTCCACATCTCCTCCACGCCGTCGAGTGCCTGGTCAATCTTCTTGTTTCCCTCGAAGCGGAAGGGGATGGTGACAATGCCCACGGTGAGGATGTCCATCTCCTTCGAGACACGGGCAATGACGGGCGCTGCACCCGTGCCGGTGCCGCCGCCCATGCCGGCAGTGATGAATGCCATGCGCGTGCCGTCGTCGAGCATGTTGTGGATGTCCTGCAGGCTCTCCTCTGCAGCGGCCCTGGCCTTTTCGGGGCGGTTGCCGGCGCCGAGGCCCTCGCTGCCAAGCTGCAGTTTCACGGGCACAGGCGAATCGTTGAGTGCCTGGTTGTCTGTATTACATACGACGAAGGTCACGTCGTGGATGCCTTCCTTGTACATGTGGTTCACAGCGTTGCCGCCGCCACCGCCTACGCCGATGACCTTGATGATGCTGTGCTTCTCTTCGGGAATACCGAAGTCGAGTATATCGTTGTTGTTCATTGCTTTGTGGGGTTTTATGCGTGATTGGGGAAAAATAGGATAAAGGGTGTGAGTGTTACTCCTCTGCGAATACGTCCGAGCCGAATTTCTTCAGCGTACGTTTGAAACGGTTCCAACCGCTGTTCTCCTTCTTGCGGCGGCGCTCCTCCTCGGCCAGGCGCTCTTCCTCCTCGCGGCGCAGGCGCTCTTCCTCCTCCTTGCGGCGGCGCTCCTCCTCGGCGGCCTTCTGCTCCTCCAGCGAAGTGCGGATGGTGCCGGTCTCTACCTCATAAGCCTGACGAGGCTTGCGGTCGAGGTCGGGGGTGTATTTCTTCGGGGGGTCGTTGTCGAACAGCTTGGGGCCGTTGGGGTCAATCACACCGCCGGCACAGTTGCTGTCGCCCTTGGCCAGAAGGCCCAGCACGGTGTTCATCATGCCGTTGTGCGCCTTGATAAGGTCGCTGCTGCTGTTGACGGTGAAGGTGACGAATTTGGCCACGCGCACCTTCTCAATGTGCGTGGCGATGGTGAAGGCCCGCTCAATATTCTTCATGTTCGAGCCGCCACCGGTGATGATGATGCCGCCCAGCAGCTTGTCGGCATATTCGGAAGGAATCTGGCAACTCACGTTCTCGATGATTTCCTGCATACGGCCTTCCACAATCTCGATGAAGCGGTGGCTTTCCACCTGACGCTCGGCATCGATGGAGTACTTCAGTGTGGTGTCAATATCGTTGTTGTCGGTGTAGGCCGAGCCATACTTCAGTTTCATCTGCTCGGCATCGGCCTCTTCCATCTGCAACGATGCAATGTCCTTCGTCACATTGTTAGAACCCAAGGGGATGACAGCCAGATGGCGCAGCACGTTCTTCCAGAAGACACTGACGGTGGTGGTGTCGGCACCGATGTCGACAAGGGCACAGCCCGAGCGCTTCTCGGCCTCGGTCAGCACGGCATTGGCAAGGGCCAGCGGAGCCAGAAACAATTCGGCTACGGTGATGCCGACAGACTCGAAACACTTGTTCAGGTTCTGGAAGAAGGTCTTGCGCACCAGAATGTTCAGGAAGTTGCCTTCGAGACGGTGGGCCGGGATACCCACGGGGTCCATCTGCAGCTGCTGGTCTACACGGTACTCCTGCTCGGCCACGTCGAGAATCTTCTGGTCGGGGTATTCCAAGGTACAGTTGCTGTCCATCAGCTCTATCACCATATCCTGCGAGATGATGGTGTCCTCAGGCAGATCGCGCCCAATGGTGTTGCGCACTGAGCGCAGCGACTGGCCGCCAACGCCCACATACACCATCACGATGTGCGTCTTCAGCTGTGCCTCCAGCTTCTTCACAATGTTCAGCAGGCACTGAGAAGTCTTGTCGATGTTATAAACTACACCCTTGCGGATGAACGAGGACGAGTCCTCCTTGACAATGGCAAGCACCGAGATACTGCCATCGGGCTTCTTCTGCCCGGCGATAGCGGTCACCTTGGACGAGCCGAGTTCTATCGCCACGATAAAGTCTTTTTGTTCTGACACCATATTATTACTATTATTTTATTGTTTACTAATGATTGGTTCCTTATCGCTTCTTACACACTATCTGGTTAGCGAACTCCACGCTGATACGCGAGTACTTGTTCCAGCCCACCTGGTCAAGGCCGTACTGGTAGAACTTGTGCAGGCGTTCCAGCTTACGGGTGACACCAACGGCACGTCCCAGGTAAAGGATGTGATTACCCACACGGGGCACCAGTTCTATGGTACTGTCGGGGAGAACGTTTAGCTGCACCACCTGGTTACGCCAGAAGTCGTCGGCCATCACGATGCGCCCCACAACCGACAGCACGCGCTGGGCAAAGGGACGGCTAATGTTGCCGGTGGCCACCATGAGGTTGCAGGTATAGCCAGTGTTCTGCATCAGCTGCCCGTCGCCTGCCACATAATAGTTGTCGCCGTCAGCGGCCATGACCCGCATCACGGGCACACGCTCGGTGATACTGAGGTTCAGGCTGCCGTTGAGCGTCTTGTAGCATTCAGCATGGTCAACCAGTTCGTGGGCCTCAAGCTTCTCCTCGATGGCGCGAAGGTTCACGTCCTGCATCTTCTGCCCAACGGGGTTGATGTTGGCCAGCGTCAACATCTTCTTTACCTCGCCGGGGGTGAGGAAGCCTTTCACCACGCTTTTCTCCACGGTGATGTGCACATCAGAGCACACCACATCGGCCTCGGCCGGGCGGTTGAAGACCGTGACTGCCAGCAACAGGTAGACGCCAATGAAGGCACTGACGCTGATGATGATGATTCGTGTATTGTTGTTACTTAACATTATACTTGTGTTGTAGTATACTGGTTATTTGCGGCACCTGACTGTCGAGGTCGCCGGCACCGAGCACCACGAGCACATCGAACTGGCGGCTCTTTACCAGCTGTAGCACATCGTCCTTGCTGATGAGGTGCTTCTCCACCCCGGGGGCCAGCTCGTCGTAGATAAGTTGCGACGTGACACCGGGCAGCGGTTCCTCGCGGGCTGGATAGATCTCGGTAAGGTAGACCTCGTCGAGCAGACTCAGGGCACTGGCAAAGTCTTTGTAGAAATCGCGGGTACGGGTGTAGAGGTGCGGCTGGAAGATAGCAGTGATGTGGCGGTCGCGGTAGAGCTGTCGCAGACTGGTGGCACTTTGCAGAATTTCCTTCGGGTGGTGGGCATAGTCGCTGAGGAACACCATCCTGGGGGTCTTTATCTTGAAGTCGAAACGGCGGTCCACACCACTGAACGTCATCATGCCCACACGCAGCTCGTTGGCAGTGCATCCTGCCAGCTGTGCCATAGCCATGGCGGCCACGCCGTTCTCGATGTTGATAGGCACGGGCTGTCCCAGTTCTATGTTCTTGACGCACTCAATGGGCGAAACGAAGTCGAACGTTATCTCTCCGTTCTCAATGCGGATGTTCTCGGCATGGAAGTCACCCTCGTCGCGGCTGTAGTCATAGCGGCGCACGCCAGGCTGCAGGCTCTCCTTCATCTCCAGTCCGCGGTGGATGATGAGTGCGCCCTCGGGCTGAATGAGCTCCGTGTAATGGCGGAAGCTCTCCAGGTAGGCCTCCTTCGTGCCGTAGATGTCCAGATGGTCGGGGTCGGTGGAGGTGATGACGGTCATGTAGGGTGAGAGGTGATGGAACGAGCGGTCGAACTCGTCGGCCTCGACCACCACATAGTCGGACGTAGGCGACACGATGTAGTTTGTGCCGTAGTTCTTCGTGATGCCTCCAAGGAAGGCGTTGCAGTCGAGGTGGCTCTGGTGCATGATGTGTGCACACATCGAACTGGTAGTAGTCTTGCCGTGTGTGCCGGCCACACAGAGTCCGCGCAACTGGCGTGTGAGTGTTCCCAGCACCTGTGCCCGCTTCTGTATCTCGAAGCCTTGTTCGCGGAAATACGTCAGTTCCTTGTGTGTTTCAGGTATGGCCGGTGTGTAGACCACCAGGCACGACTCCGGCTTCTTGCACGTATGCGGAATCTCCTCGATGTTCTCCTCGTAGTGCAGCAGTGCTCCCTCCTTTTCCAGACGGCGGGTCAGTTCGGTGGGTGTCTTGTCGTAGCCGGCCACCACCAGTCCGCGGCTGATGAAGTAGCGGGCGATGGCACTCATACCGATGCCTCCGGCACCGATGAAATAGACGGCTTTTATGTCTTTTGTGTTCATGCGTTTTGTTTGGGTGTTATAAGTCTATCGGGCGGTTGTGGCCAGTTTTATCACTTCCTTGGCAATGATCTCCGCACTGTTTGGCAGCGCCATCTTCAGCACGTTTTGGCTGAGCGAACGCAGCAGTTCGCCATCGGCCACAGTGTTGATGGCCAGTGGTATGAGTTGCTGGCAGGCATCGGCGTCTTTCACCATCAGGGCTGCCTTCCTGTTGACGAGGGCCATGGCGTTCTTCGTCTGGTGATCTTCAGCCACGTTCGGACTGGGCACCAGTATGACTGGCTTCCCTATGAGGCAGAACTCGCTGATGCTGCTTGCCCCAGCCCTGCTGATGACGAGGTCTGCTGCAGCGTAGGCCACGGCCATATCGGTGATGAAGTCCATGACTTTCAGGTTTGCCGGCTGTCCTTTGCTCTTCAGCTCGGTTGCAATCTGCTGGCTATAGTATTTGCCTGTCTGCCAGATGAACTGCAGCCCCGATGCCTCGATGTCGGCCAGATGGGTGAGCACACTCTCGTTGATGGTTCGTGCCCCGAGGCTTCCCCCGACGAGCAGGATGGTCTTCTTGTCGGGATCGAGACCGAAGGCCTTGCGTGCCTCTTCGCGAGTCACCTTCGTGTCGAGTAGTGCCTGGCGCACGGGGTTTCCTGTCAGCAAGATTCTGTCCTTGGGGAAGAAGCGCTCCATGCCTTCGTATGCCACACATATCTTGCGTGCCTTGGCTGCCAGCTGCTTGTTGGCCAGACCGGCATAGCTGTTCTGCTCCTGTATGAGTGTGGGAATGCCCAGACTGTTGGCCGCTCCCAGTGCAGCACTGCTGGCATATCCGCCTACTCCGACAGCCACCTGCGGCCGGAAATCGCGCAGTATCTGCTTGGCCATGCGCTTGCTCTTCAGGTAGTCGAGGGCCACGCCCACATTTCCTGGTTTCCACAATGGTCGCAGGAATCCGCGTATGGGCAGTCCTTTGATGTCGTAGCCCGCCTGTGGCACTCGCTGCATCTCCATGCGTCCCTCGGCTCCCACGAACAGTATCTTTGCGTCGGGGCGTAGCGCCTTGATGGCGTTGGCTATCGAGACTGCGGGGAAGATGTGTCCGCCCGTACCGCCACCGCTGACGACGACTCTCAGTTCGCCGCCGTTGCCCGTCTGTGTGTTCGTGTTCTCGTTCATATCTTTTTTCTGTTTATTTCCTTAGTTCTTGTCCGTATCTTTGTCAGTCAATGCTCTTGGCGCTTGCCGACATCTTTGCCGACCTGCTGACGCTGAGTATGGCACCGATATATATACAGTTCAGGATGGTCGACGTGCCTCCCTTCGAGACCAACGGCAACGGCTGTCCGGTAACCGGCCCCAGTCCCACGGCAACGAGCATGTTGATGGCAGCCTGGAGCACGAGCAGTATGCCCAGTCCCAGCACGAGGAAAGCCGGGAAGTTGTTCTCGCAGCGCCCGGCAATACGTGCCACGCGGAAGAGGAGTATGACGTAGAGGAAGACGACAACAATGGCGCCTATGAGCCCCATCTCCTCGATAATAATGGCAAAGATGAAGTCGGAGAATGCCTGTGGCAGATAGTCGCGCTCCACCGAGTTTCCTGGTCCCTTGCCTAGTATGCCCGACGATGCGATGGCGAAATTGGCATGTGTCACCTGGAAGTTCTTGTCGTTTATCTTGTATTGTTCTGCCGGCACGTCTTCGCTGTCGAACATGCTGGTCAGACGGTTGCGCCACGTGCCGAAGCGGTGGAATATTTTCTGCATGGGTCCTTCCTCTTCTTCCTCTTCAGCATCCTCCTGCATATTGCTGGCCATCATCTGTGCCGCCGTCTGCTGTGCTATGGCAGGTCCCGTCTGTGCCATCTGTTCCTTTGCTGGCTGCTCGTCTTCATCGTTGTCAATGTTTCCCACGGTGAGCACCAATGCCAGGACGACACCGATGCAGAGCACAATGACGCCGGTGAGCTTGCCCAGCTGGCGCAAAGGCACACGCCCCAGGAACATCATGGCGAAGATGACTGTGAAGAGCAGCATACCCGTCGACAGGTTCTCCACGCCAATCAGTGCCACCATGGGGAGTGCTATCCACAGGATGTACTTGATGGCCTTGTCATCGGCACCGGTACCGTCCTCGCGCTGCATGGCACTCAGTATCTGTGCCGTTGCCAGCACCATGGTTCCCTTGGCCAGCTCCGATGGCTGGAAGGTGAATCCCGGCAACTGAATCACGCGGTTGGCGCCATTGATGCTTTCGCCAAAGAGCAGCACCCACATCAGTGTGGCAAACGAGATTAACAGGAAGATGGGCGTGACGAGCTTGAAGTATCGGCACTGCACGTTCAAGGTGACAATGGCAAACACCACGCCGATGAAGATCATAAGGCAGTGGTAGAAGAGCGGCCCCATGAAGTTCTGTGATTTGTATGACAGCGTGCTCGACGCCGAGAACACCTCGACGATGCTGATGAGGCAGAGGAAGAAGAAGACTATCCAGATGCCCTTGTCGCCTTTGAAGAGATTTCCTATTTTCTTGTTCACCTTGATGTATTTACTATTGACATATTAACAATTGTCGGCCGGCAGCCAGTCTACAGGTTTCTCACCAGCTCCTTGAACTGCTCGCCACGGTCTTCCATGTTCTTGAACAGGTCGAATGAAGCGCAGCAGGGCGATAGGAGCACCGTGTCGCCGGGCTGTGCCAGCTGGTAGCAGGCGTCCACACATTCTTTCATCGAGTGGGTGTCGCGGACGGGAATGCCCATCGCGTCGAAGTTGTCGTGCAGTTTCTTGTTGTCGGCACCCAGATAGACCAGCGCGGCGCACTTCTCGCGTATGAGGGGCTTGATGGGCTCGTAGTCGTTGCCCTTGTCTTTGCCGCCGATGATGAGCACCACGCGCGTCTTCATCGAGTCGAGTGCATACCAGCAGGCATCGACGTTCGTGGCCTTCGAGTCGTTCACATAGTGCACGCCGCGCACGGTTGCCACGCGCTCCAGACGGTGCTCCACTCCTGGGAAATCGCTCAGCGACTGGCGTATCACCTCCTTCTTGATGCCGGCAATGTTGCCTGCAATACCGGCCGCCAGCGAGTTGTAGATGTTGTGGCGGCCCGTCAGACTCAGCGACTCCTGCTCCATGTTGAACGGCGTGGGCTGCTCAATGACGTAGCGCCCTTCCTCAATGTATCCTATGCTGCCTTTCTCCTTGAGTTCCGAGAAGGGATATTGCACGGCCTGTATGTTGTACTTCTCCAGCTCGCGGCAGATGATGGGGTCGTCGTTCCAGTAGATAAAGGCATCCTGCGGCGTCTGGTTCTGTATGATGCGCATCTTCGCATCGACATAGTTCTGCATCTCGAAGCCATAGCGGTCCAAGTGATCGGGTGTGATGTTCAGCAGGATGGCGATGTTGGCACGGAAGCGGTACATGTTGTCGAGCTGAAACGAGCTGAGCTCTATGATATAGTATTCGTGGGGCTCTTCGGCCACCTGCAGGGCCAGCGAATGGCCTATGTTGCCGGCCAGACCGGCATCGTAGCCAGCGTTCTTGAAGATGTGGTAGATGAGCGAGGTGGTGGTGGTCTTGCCGTTCGAGCCCGTGATGCAGACCATCTTCGACTGCGTGTAGCGCCCTGCAAACTCTATCTCGCTGATGATGGGGATACCAGCCTGGCGGGCCTTCACCACCAAGGGTGCCGTCTCGGGTATGCCGGGGCTCTTGATGATCTCGGCGGCGTTGAGTATCAGTGCTTCGGTGTGGCGACCTTCCTCCCACAGGATGTGGCGCTCGTCGAGCATCTGCTTATAGTGTGGGGCTATCTTCGACATGTCTGAAACAAACACGTCGAAGCCTTCTTTCTTGGCCAGTGCGGCGGCACCAGCACCACTCTCTCCGGCTCCAAGTATGACTATTCTGTTGTTCATCGTTTTGTTTGTTCTTTTTGTTCCTTTTCAGCAAAGCTGTCCTTCTCGGGTGCCAAAACTGTCCTTTGAGGGGTTCAAAGCTGTCCTTCTCGGGTGTCAAAGCTGTCCTTTGTCTTTTTCGGTGTTATCTCACCTTGAGGGTGATGATAGTCAGTGCGGCCAGTATGATGGTAACTATCCAGAAGCGAATGGTAATCTTCGACTCGTGGAAAGGCCGTCGTGGCCAGTCTTTCAGTATGTAGTGCGACGTTTGGTCGAGCTGCGAATCGAGCTTGCGGAAATTGTCGTGGATGGGTGTTGAACGGAACACGCGCACACGACGCCCCTTGCGCTTCTGCAGCTTGAACCATTGTGTCTGTATGATGACGCTGAGGCTCTCTACGAAGAAGATGCCACAGAGGATGGGCAGCAGCAGCTCCTTGTGGATGATGACTGCACAGACACCTATGATGCCACCAATGGTAAGCGACCCCGTGTCGCCCATGAATATCTGGGCCGGATAGGCGTTGTACCACAGGAAGCCAATCATGGCACCCACGAAGGCACATAGGAAGATGACCAGCTCTTCGCTGTAGGGTATGTACATGATGTCAAAATAGCTGGCATAGCCGATGTGCGACGACACGTAGGCTAGGATGCCGAGGGCCACGCCGATGATGGCAGAGTTGCCAGCGCACATGCCGTCCATGCCGTCGTTCAGGTTGGCACCATTCGACACGGCGGTCACCACGAGGATGGTTATAATGACGAACAGAATCCAGCCTGCCGCCACCTTGTGCTTACCCACGAACGACATCACCTCAGAGTAGCTCAGGTTGTGGTGCTTGGTGAAGGGGATGGTGGTCTGCAGCGACTTATGGGCCTCGGTCTCGTGTTTCACCACTTCGGTAGTGGCGTTCTTCTGAGGCTCAGAGATGTTCTCGCGCATCACCACGTCGGGACTGACGTAGAGCACCAGCCCCACGATGAATCCTATCGACACCTGGCCCACAATCTTGTATCTCCCTTTCAGGCCGTCCTTCTTCTGGCGGAAGATCTTGATGTAGTCGTCGAGGAATCCCAGGAATCCCAGCCACAGCGTGGTGACAATCATCAGTATGAGGTAGATGTTACGCAGACGTCCGAGCAGCAGCACGGGCACCAGCAGCGACACGATGATGATGATGCCGCCCATAGTGGGCACGCCCTTCTTCTGCACCCCGAAGGGGTCGATGGATGGGTCGCGCTCGGTCTCGAATATCTTGCGGCGTTTCATCCACTTGATGAATCGCTCGCCAAACCATGCCGAGATCAGCAGCGACAGGATAAGCGTGAGCAGGGCACGGAACGAGATATAGCTCCAGAGGTGCGCCCCGGGTATGTTGAATTGCTCTAAGAATCGGAACAGGTAGTATAGCATGTTTCTTTCTCGTTATTTCGATGTTTCGACATTTCGCTGTTTTGGCGCCTCGCAGTCCTCATGGCGCCTGGAAAATTTCCCTCACCACCTCGCGGTCGTCGAAGTGATGCTTCACGCCTTTTATCTCCTGATAGTCTTCGTGGCCCTTGCCAGCAATGAGTATGACGTCGCCCTTCACGGCCAGCATGACGGCGGTCTTGATGGCTTCGCGCCGGTCGGCAATGCTGACGACCTTCTTCATCTGCTGCGCGTTCAGTCCGGCCAGCATGTCGTTGATGATGTCCTGGGGCTCCTCGAAGCGGGGATTGTCGCTGGTGATGATGACGCGGTCGCTCTGCTTCACGGCCTCCTGTGCCATGAGGGGTCGCTTGCCCTTGTCGCGGTTGCCGCCGGCACCACAGACAGTGATGACCTTTGGCGAGGGCTGGGAAGGCATCGATGACGGACGGGCATTGCCGTCGAGCACCTCGTGTATGGCACGCAGCACATTCTCAAGGGCGTCGGGGGTATGGGCATAGTCCACGATGGCTGTCACGCCCTCTGCCGAGCGGATGGGCTCCAGTCGTCCGGCCACGCTCTTCAGGGTGCTCATCACCAGAAGGATGTCGTCGGGCTGCTGTCCCAGCATCCGCGCGGCTCCGTAGACGGCCAGGAGGTTGCTCACGTTGAAGCGGCCGATGAACTGCACCCCTACTTCGCGGCCGTCCATCTCGAGGTACATGCCTTCGAAGTGGCACTCCACGATGCGGGCCTTGAAGTCGGCCATGGAGCGCGTGCTGTAGGTCTTCACCGTGGCCTTGGTGTTCTGCACCATGAACGCGCCGTTCTTGTCGTCGGCGTTGATGATGGCGAAAGCGTCCTTGGGCAGCATGTCGAAGAACATCTTCTTGGCGTTGCGGTAGTTCTCCACGGTCTTGTGGTAGTCCAGGTGGTCGCGCGTCAGGTTGGTGAAGATGCCGCCGGCGAACTTCAGTCCGCCGATGCGCTGCTGGTGTATGGCATGGCTCGAGCACTCCATGAACACATACTGGCAGCCTTCGTCGTCCATGCGGCGCAGCAGCCGGTTCAGCTCTATGGCGTCGGGGGTGGTGTGCGTAGCCGGTATGGGCTCGCCGTCGATGTAGTTACAGACGGTGCTCAGCAGTCCGCACTTGAAGCCCAGCTTCCTGAACATATTATATAATAAGGTGGCGATGGTGGTCTTGCCGTTCGTGCCTGTCACGCCCACCAGTTTGAAGTGGTCGGTGGGATTCCCCTGGAAGGCTGTTGCCACAGGGCCTACGGCGTTCATGGTCGACTCCACCTGCACCACGGTTACCGTCAGTGCGTCGGGGGTGGTGTTACCCTCCATCCACGCCAGGTCTTCGCACAGAATGGCGGCAGCCCCCTGTTCGATGGCTTTGGCGATGTATTGATGGCCGTCGGTCTGCGTTCCTCGCATGGCCACGAACAGATGGCCCTTGCCCACGCGGCGCGAGTCGATGTCGACATCGGTGATCTCGATGTCAGCTCCGGCAGGGCCCAGGATGGCTTTCACCGCTATATTCTGAATAATCTTGCTTAACTTCATATACTTTGTTCTTTTAGTCGTTTCGCTGTTCTGCTGTTGCCAGACAGGCTCCTGCCGCCGGTCAGTTCCCCATGGTCAGGTGGCACACCTGCGTGGTGTTGTCCAGCTCGGTTCCCGGGGCAATGCTCTGGCTCACCACGCGGCCGGTGCCAGTAATCTCTACGGTAAGCCCCAGCCGCTCCAGTATGAAGACGGCATCGCGTGCGCCCATGCCCTGCACATCGGGCACGGTGTGGTCGTTCAGCTGTAGCTGTCTCAGTGTCACGCCGTTGCTGCCGCTGCCTGTCTGTCCCCATACGGGTGTGTTGCTGCCGTCGTTGATCAGCCAGGGGGCATCGGTGTTCACGTTGAGCTGCTCCAGCACGAAGTCGGCAGCCAGCACGTCGCCGTTCTTCACGTCGGGCACCGTCGTGGCATTGGCAACACGGGCATTGGCAGCCACCATGCGCACGTCCTTGGCCATGACGCCTTCGGCAATCTTACGGAAGACGCTGCCCGAGACGGCGCCACCTGAAGCGGGTCCGCCCTCGTTCTTCACGCAGACGATGCACGAGTAGCGGGGATTGTCGGCAGGGAAGTATCCGCAGAAGCTCAGCCAGTAGCACTTCACAGGGTCGCTATACCTGTGCTCACCGTCGCTCACCTGTGCCGTTCCCGTCTTTCCTGCCACCCGGAACTGCGGCGAATAGGCCCGCTTTCCCGTTCCGCGCTTGACTACATTCTCCAGGATGGTCTGCATCTTATTGATGGCAACGGGGTTGGCAATCTGCTCCTTCAGCACCACCACGGGGTAGTCCTTCACCACCACGCCGTCCTTCACGGCCTGCGTCACGAAGCGTGGCTGCACCATGCGTCCGTCGTTGGCAATGGCGTTGTAGAAGGCCAGTGTGTTGATGGGTGCTATCTGCGTCTCGTAGCCGATGGACATCCACGGCAGTGTGGTAGAGTACCAGTTGGAGGCACGCCGTCCGTCGCTGCCGTTGGGGTAGCGTATGTAGGGACGCCGGTATTCGTTCAGGGGGATCATCAGGTCCTGTCCTATGCCCACACGGTAGAGGCCCTCGACATATTTCTGCGGATTGCTGCCGTAGAACTTGTCGATGATGACGCTGATGCCTGTGTTGCTGCTCTGTTCCATGATCTTGGCCATGGAGATGGTGCCGAATCCGCCCGAGCGCCAGTCGCGCATTCGTGCCCCGTGGAAGGTCACCACGCCGCCGTTGGTGTTGACCATGAAGGTGGTGTCGCAGACGCCGTCGTCGAGTGCGACGAGCATGGAGGCGGTCTTGAACACCGATCCTGGCTCGCAGACATATCCCAGACAGTCGTTCAGTCGTTCGCGGTAGACGCCGTCCTCCTTACTTCGCGACATGTTGACAATAGCCTTGACGTTTCCCGTCTGTACCTCCATGAGGATGGCTATGCCCATGAGTGCGTTGTGGTTTTCCAGTGTTTCGAGCAGTGCCTGCTCGGCCAGGTCCTGCATTCCCACGTCGATGGTGGATATGAGGTCTGCGCCGTCCACTGCTGGCAACACCGTGGTGTATATCTGGCGGTTGCGCACCTTCTGCCGGTGCTGTATGCCGTATGTACCTCGCAGGAGGGTGTCGTAGGCCAGTTCTATGCCATATCGTGCGGTGTCGCGCGAGCCGATGGTGCGTTCAGCCAGTGAGCCAAAGGGGTGGCGGCGTGCGGGATGTTCCTCAGCAATGAATCCTCCCCTGTTGCGCGGCAGGTTGAAGATGGGCAGTTTCTCCACCTCCTTATAAGTATTGAACTCCACCTTGCCTCTCCAGATGGGGTGATGGCGCTTTCCTGCCTCGAACCCGGCCATGAGGTCGGTCTTGAAGTCCTCGGCCGATTTGGTTGGGAAGATGTGGTTCAGTCCCTCGCAGATGACGTCGATGCTGTCGTTCCACTGCTGGTAGAGCTTGCGCGACCATGCCGTGTCGCTGTCGCCGCTTCGTGTATATGTGGGGTAGAAGTCCACGAAGAGGCTGTATTCAGGTATGCTGCTTGAGAGTAGCTGTCCGTCGCAGCTCAGTATGTTGCCGCGTTTGGGCGGTATGCTGTCGTCGGTGCTCTGCTGGCGGTTTGCCACGGTGGCCCAGTAGGTCTTCTTGGCGGTCATCAGGTAGCTGGCCTTGCCAATGACGGCAACGCCTACGAGCGTCAGCATGACCGCTATTATCAGATAGCGCGGCATCACTTTCTCCTTCTTGAACTTGCTCATTCTGTTTCTTCTTTTACGCTGGGTGGCGGCGGGCAAACCGCCGCCCACTGACACGCTTTGGTATTTACTTCTTCGGCTCTGGCACCTCTACGATGTAGGCGGGGTGCTGGCTGGGCAGTATGGTGGTATCGCCTTGCAGGCGCATCATTTTCTGTATGTTGCTCTGTCGCGACTGCTTGGTGAGATTACTGGTGCTGGAGAGGGCTGTGTTCTTGGCATCATCGAGCTGTTTCTCGAGCATACTGATGTCGATGGCGTCCTGCTGGCACTGGTATCTTACAGCAATATAGGCGGTGGTGATGACGACGATGAGCACGATGAGCCATATCTGGTTCCTGGCGAGCAACCAGAGGTAGTCGCCGCCCACGATGTCGCGCAGCCGTAGCCCCGATGAAGGGGCCTCATCGGCCTCGTTGGCCCTGTTCTTCAGTTTCTGCAGCTCCGACTCCCTGTTCTTTGCTGCCTTGTTGTCTTTCCGTCCCCAGAAACGCATATTGCTCTTTATATCTTAGTGGCCACCCTCAGTTTGGCGCTTCGGCTTCGCGGGTTTCGCTCCACCTCGTCGTCTGTTGGTGTGATGGCTTTATTATTATTAATGTGTAGCGGTGCCTGCGTGCGTCCGAAGAAGTCGTGTTCGGCTTTTCCTTCGGCGTTGCCGGTGCGCATCATGTTCTTCACGATACGGTCCTCGAGCGAGTGGTAGGTGATGACGCTGAGGCGTCCGCCCGGCTTCAGCAGTCTGCAGGCAGCGTTGAGCATGTCGCGCAGTGCCTCCAGCTCGTGGTTCACCTCTATCCTCAGTGCCTGGAACAGCTTAGCGGCATCTTTCTTCCACAGGCTGTTCTGTGTGGCGTTCTCCTCGCTGATGTCGATGCCCAGTGCTGCGAGCAGCTGTCCGGTGGTCAGCAGGGGTTGCTTCTGCCTCGCCTTGACGATGGCAGCCGCCAGACGGCGTGCCTGCCGGAGCTCGCCATAGAGGTAGAGCACATCGGCCAGTTGCTCCTCGCTGTATTCGTTCACCACCTGCTGCGCCGTGAGTGTGGCCTGTCGGTTCATGCGCATGTCGAGCGGTGCATCGAAGCGGAATGAGAATCCCCGCCCGGCATCGTCGAAGTGGTGGCTGGACACTCCGAGGTCGGCCAGCAGTCCGTCTATCTGCTCTTCTTCGTGGTAGCGCATCCAGTTCCACAGGTAGCGGAAGTTGCTGTGTACAAAGACGAACCGCTTGTCGTCCACGATGTTGCGCTGCACGTCGCTGTCCTGGTCGAAGCCATAGAGACGTCCCTTCGGTCCCAGCCGTCGCAGTATCTCGCGCGAATGTCCGCCACCGCCGAAGGTGACGTCGACATAAATGCCGTCGGGCTGGATATCCAGCCCGTCGACGCTCTCCTTTAGTAGCACTGGAACGTGGTATGTCGGGGCCACCTGGGCCTGCTGCTTATTGCTCTTCATCTCTTCGATCACTGGCGGCGGGCAAACCGCCGCTCACGGACACGCTTTTACACTTCAGTATTCAGTCTTCCGATTTCGGCTTCATAATGGCTTTCAGCTTAGCCGAGAACTCCTCCTGCGAGAGGAATGGCCGTTCGGCCTTTTCCGAAGCCCATATCTCAATGGTGTCGGTCATGCCGATGAAGCGCACGTTCTGCTCAATCTCTGCCATCTGCAGATAGCGCCGCGAGATGAGGAAACGGCCATTGCCGTCAAGCGTCAGCACTTCGGCTTCCTTCATGTATTGACGCATCACCATCTGAGCCTCGTCGTCCCATTCGTTCACACGGGCCCTCAGGGCATCGACCCTCTGGTTCCACACACTCTCGGGGTAGAGCACAAGGCACGCCTGATGGATGTCCTTGCGCATGACAAGGGCTTCCTCGCCAGCAGCCTGCAGCTGCTTGCGGAACACGGCGGGCATGAACACACGCCCCTTCGCATCGGTCTTTGCTTCTATGTTTCCTAAGAATCGCATGTACATATTATATACTTGAGACTGGGATGCAAAGTTAAGCATTTTCCTCCACAATCCCCCACAAATCCCCACATTTTTTTATTTTTAACGTTATTTTATTGTCGAAACTACCGAAAACCACCCTCTTTTTACACATTCGGCCAGTTTTGTGCAAAGCCTCAGGCCGCTCCCGATTTTGATTGACAACGCTCTTCGGATGGAGCAAAACAGTTTCAAAAATCGGACGAGAATATGAAACAAATAGTTCAGCGGCCCTGAACTACTTGTTCGGGGCTTCTGAACTTTTTGTTCAGCGGCATTGAACTTTTTGTTTCAGACAGCCGAACATTTTTTGAAACTACTTGTTTCAATTTGTAAAGAAAAAGTTGAAACCAACTGTTTCACAACGTTACGAACTTTCCGAAGTTCTCAGGAAAAATCTTATGAACAGCCCACGAAACCACACTGCCCCGCTGGGCAGAGGCTTTTTTGCGATAAGAAAAAGCGGCAAGGCATCAAAAAAGAGCAAGAAATTTGGCCGTTTACCCGATTTTTTGTAACTTTGCAGCAAACTTTTCGATACAACGAAAGCAGACATGAATAATAACAATACAGGCCCCAGTTATGGGGTGAGGTCTGTAACTCCAGTTATATAGAGTAACTCCAGTTATATAGAAATAGAAAGGCGAACAAACAAAAGAGTGACAACGAAAACATGTTGGAAGTAAGAAACCTTCACGCCCGAATAGGCGACAAAGAAATACTGCGCGGCATCAACTTGACCATTCGCGACGGCGAGACCCATGCCATCATGGGGCCCAACGGGTCGGGCAAATCCACCCTCAGCGCCGTGCTCGTGGGCAATCCCCTCTACGAGGTGACCCAGGGCGAGGCCATCTTCAACGGCCACGACCTGCTGTCGATGAAACCCGAGGAGCGTGCACACGCCGGACTGTTCCTCTCGTTCCAGTACCCCGTGGAGATTCCCGGCGTCTCGATGACCAACTTCATGAAAGCGGCCATCAACGAGAAACGCAAGGCACAAGGACTGGAGCCGATGAACGCCGCCGAGTTCCTGAAGCTGATGCGCGAGAAGCGCAAGGTGGTGGAGCTAGATGCCAAGCTGGCCAACCGCTCGGTGAACGAGGGGTTCAGCGGCGGCGAGAAGAAGCGCAACGAGATTTTCCAGATGGCCATGCTCGAACCAAAGCTGAGCATCCTCGACGAGACCGACTCGGGCCTCGACGTTGATGCCATGCGCATCGTGGCCGAGGGCGTGAACAGGCTGATGACGCCCCAGACGTCGTGCATCGTCATCACCCACTACGACCGCCTGCTGGAGATGATTCGTCCGCAGTATGTCCACGTGCTCTACCGAGGCATGATAGTGAAGACGGGAGGCCCCGAGCTGGCCGTCGAGATACAGGAACACGGCTACGACTGGATAAAAGAAGAACTTGGCGAGGAATGAACAGCGAGCAGCAATACATAGAACTCTACAACCAGTGCCGCGAACTGATAGCCCGTCACAGCTGCGACGCCATGAACGCCGTGCGCGACGAGGCCTACCGGCGGTTTGCGGCAAGCGGATTCCCCAGCCAGAAGGTAGAGCGCTACAAATACACCGACATGGCCCGACTGTTCGAGCCCGACTATGGCGTGAACCTGAAGCGGCTCAACATTCCCGTCGACCCCTACAAGGCATTCAACTGCGACGTGCCCAACCTCTCCACATGCCTCTACTTCATGGTGAACGACACCTTCTACGGCAGGGGAGAGACCGAGACAAAAAGCGCCACACCTGCTCAGCCCAGACTGCCACAGGGCGTGGTCATAGGCTCGATGAAGGAACACTCGGACATCATAGCACGATACTACAACCAACTGGCAGGCAAAGACGAGGCCGCCGTGTCCGACCTGAACACCATGCTGGCCCAGGACGGGCTGCTGGTCTACGTGCCCAAAAACACCGTGGTGGAGAGGGCAGTGCAGGTCATCAACATCCTGAAGGCACCCAACCCATCGCCCCTCATGGTGAACCGCCGCGTACTCGTCGTCATGGAAGAGAACTCGGAAGTGAAACTGCTCTTCTGCGACCATGCCGCCGACGACTGCCACTTCCTCACCACACAGGTCATCGAGGCCTTTGTGGGCGAACGGGCAAGGCTCGACCTCTACTGCCTGGAAGAGACGCACAACAAGAACGTCCGCGTGAGCAACGTCTACATCGACCAGCAACGCGACAGCCGCGTGCGCCACAACGTGCTCACACTGCACAACGGCACCACACGCAACAAGCTCGACCTCACACTCTCGGGAGAAGGGGCAGAGTGCGAGTGCTACGGATGTGCCATCGCCGACAAACACCAGCACGTAGACAACAACACGCTCATCACCCACCACGCACCACACTGCACCTCGCAAGAACTCTATAAATACGTGCTCGACGAACAAGCCACCGGCGCCTTCGCCGGACGCGTGCTCGTGGAACACGGAGCACAGAAGACAACGTCGCAGATGACCAACCAGAACATCTGCACCACACCCGAGGCTCGCATGTACACACAGCCCATGCTGGAAATCTATGCCGACGACGTGAAGTGTGCACACGGCTCCACAGTGGGACAGCTCAACGACACCGCCATGTTCTACATGCGACAGAGGGGCATCAGCGAGCGCGAGGCACGCACACTGCTACTGCAGGCCTTCATCAACGAGGTGGTGGGACACATCGAGCTGGAGCCACTGCGCGACCGACTGCACTACCTCATCGAGAAACGCTTCCGGGGAGAGTTCAACAAGTGCAAGGGATGCAAACTATGCCACTAACCGCAACACCGAAAAGAACCATGACAAGAAAACATGTTTGGCACGACGACTACTGGCTCATGCTCATGCAGGCTTACCTGAAGAAGCCCACAGGCATGAAACCCACCTACAGCCGCACCATGGTGGAACTGAGCATGGAGCTACACCTGCCGCCACAGATGCTGCACAAACGCATGGAGCAGATAGCTAACCTCAGCACACCACGCATAAAGCGCATCTGGAACACATACTGCCAAAAACCGAAACAACTGGAAAGGGCAGTAAGACTGCTACGAGGGATGACGGGATTCGGAGCGGCCAGCGAGTTCTACGAGGGCGTGGAAGTGGAAGAGACGTTCGAGAAAGACTTCCGGCCACTGACCGAAGACGACAGACTGACGCCTGCCATGCTCATCATCATACTCGACCTGTACTTCCAGCTCACACCACCCACCATGGTGCCACAGACACCCGAGGTGCAGGACGTGGCACGACTGCTGAAACTGAAGGCCGACGACGTCTGCCAGATACTGGAGGTGATGCAGCAATGCGACCCCTACCTGAACCGACAGGCCGTCATCCTGTCGCCACTGCTGCTGCCATGCCAACAAGTGTGGCAGCGGTTCGGCAACGAAGACCAAAGTGTGCTTGCGGCCCACGCCAACGAGCTGAAAGCATATTTTAAGTAGCAATAAAAACATCATCGACGTGGCCCAGACCCAAATACAGGAACAGCGCCAGGAGCAGCGCACACAGCAGACCATCTCAAGCCAGCAGCTGCTACAGACGCAGCTGGTGGAGCTGCCGTTGCAGCAGCTGGCAGAGCGCATCAACATGGAGATGCACGACAACGAGGCATTGGAAATAAGCACCGACGACGACCCCTATGCACTGGGGGCTGGGGACTTCAACGAGACGGGGGAATCAGCAGAGACACCGGAGACTGCTGACAGCTACGACGCACAGCGCGAACGCGAGGAACGTAGCGATGCACTCGACGCCGCACTGGAAAACATTGGACGCGACGACGAGGACCTGCCCGTATATCAAGGAGGTGCTCCCGTGGCCGATGATGCCACCGACAACATGGCAATGGCCGACGTGCCATCGTTCTACGACCAGCTGCTGGCACAGGTGGGAGAACTATCGCTCAGCACCAGCGAACGCTACGTCATGGAGTACCTCATACAGTCGCTCGACGACGACGGACTGCTGCGGCTTCCACTGAGCGACATCAGCGAACACCTGGCCATCTACGACAACATAGAAATCAGCGAACAGCAGCTGGAGGCCATCCTCGCTCAACTGCAACAGCTCGACCCCGCTGGCATCGGAGCCCGCTCGCTGAAAGAGTGCCTGCTGTTGCAAATAAGACGCATGAAGGAGTCAAGGCTGAAACAGCTGATGACGAAGGTCGTGACCGAATACTTCGACGAGTTCACCCACAAACACTGGGACAAGATAGGACAGGCACTGGGACTGAACGACCAGCAGACCAGCGCACTGATGAACGAGCTGCGACGGCTGAACCCCAAGCCGGGAGCATCGATGGGAGAAGCCGTGGGGCAGTCGATGCACCAGATAACACCCGACTTCATCGTCGACACACAGGACGACGGAACTGTCACCTTCACACTGAACAACGGTGACCTGCCGCGGCTGGAGGTGTCGCAATCCTACACCGACCTCATACGCGACTACCAGACCAACAAAGACCACATGACGCGCCAGCAGAAGGAAGCGCTGCTCTATGCCCGACAGAAGGTGAACGCCGCACAGAACTTCATAGAGGCTGTGCAGATGAGACGGCGCACACTGGCGAAGACCATGCAGGCCATCATAAACATACAGCACCGCTTCTTTGAAGAAGGCGACGAAAGTCTGCTCAGGCCCATGATACTGAAGGACATTGCCGAACACACCGGACTGGATCTGAGCACCGTGTCGCGCGTCAGCAGCTCGAAATACGCACAGACACGGTGGGGCATCTTCCCGCTGAAGTTCTTCTTCAGCGACGGATATGTCACCGATAGCGGAGAGGAACTGTCGACACGACAAATAAAGGTGGCACTGCGCGACCTCATCGACGCCGAGGACAAACAACACCCGCTGAGCGACGATGCACTGAGCGAAGCCCTGAAACAACAGGGATTCCCCATAGCACGGCGCACCGTGGCCAAATACAGAGAACAAATGGGGCTGCCAGTAGCCCGACTGCGCAAATGACCAGAGAGAAAGGCATCATCATTGCAGCACGCGTCATAAGCATCGTCTTCACGCCGTTCTACCTGCCACTCGTCGGACAGATAGCACTCTTCTCGTTCAGCTACATGAACCAGATGCCGAAGGAGTTCAAGCTGCAAGTACTGCTGCTCACTTACCTCTTCACCATACTCATTCCCACCATGCTCATCTACCTCTACCGCAAACTGATGGGCTGGACACTGCGCGACCTCAGCCGCAAGCACAGACGAATAGTGCCATACGCCATCAGCATAGCCAGCTATCTGACTTGCGTACACCTCATGTACACCTACCACATCTTCCACTTCATCGTCATCATCATCATTGCGGCACTGGTGGTACAGGCTGCCTGCGTGCTGATAAACATCTTCTGGAAGATCTCCACACATACGGCCGCCGTGGGAGGCGTGGCAGGCGGACTGCTGGCCTTCGCCGAGCTGTTCATGTTCAACCCCGTGATGTGGCTCTGCCTGGTGCTCATCGTAGCAGGAGTGCTGGGCTCGGCCCGCATCATACTCAGACAGCACACCCTGGGACAGGTCGTGGCCGGCTTCATAGTGGGGTTCTTCTGCTCCGGCTACACCATACTGTATATCTGAAACAAACAACAGCATAATGAAACCATTAGTAAGCATTATCATGGGCAGCACCAGCGACCTGCCCGTCATGGAGAAAGCCTGTCAACAGCTCGACCAGCTGCAGGTGCCGTTTGAAGTGAACGCCCTGTCGGCACACCGCACGCCGCAGGCCGTAGAGCAGTTTGCCGCAGGAGCTAAAGAACGCGGCATACGGGTCATCATAGCAGCAGCAGGCATGGCTGCAGCACTGCCTGGCGTCATAGCAGCACAGACCACACTGCCCGTCATCGGTGTGCCCATCAAGGGAATGCTCGACGGACTCGACGCCCTGCTCAGCATCGTACAGATGCCGCCGGGAATACCCGTGGCCACAGTCGGAGTGAACGGTGCACAGAATGCCGCCATCCTGGCCTGCCAGATGATTGCCCTCAGCGACTCCGAACTGGCGCAACGGCTGGCTGAACACAAGGAAGGGCTGAAACAGAAAATCGAGAAGGCCAACAAGGACTTAGCAGAAGTGAAATATGAATACAAGACGAATTAGCACGGTATGCCACGTGGGCCATACCGCCATCGGGGGCAACAACCCCATCCGCATACAGTCGATGGCTACGGTCGACACGAACGACACCGAGGGCTGCGTGGCCCAGGCCAAACGCATCATCGATGCCGGAGGCGAGCTGGTGCGCTTCACCACTCAGGGCACACGGGAGGCCGAGAACATGAAGAACATTTCGGCACGACTGAAGGCCGACGGCTATACGCAGCCGCTGGTAGCCGACGTGCACTTCAATGCCAACGTGGCCGACGTTGCTGCCCGCTACTGCGAGAAAGTGCGCATCAACCCAGGAAACTACGTCGACCCCGCACGCACGTTCAAAAGCCTGGAATATACCGATGCGGAATACGCCGAGGAACTGAAGAAGATAGAGGCGCGGCTCCTGCCGTTCATTAAGATCTGCAAGGAGAACCATACGGCCGTGCGCATCGGTGTGAACCACGGCTCGCTCTCCGACCGCATCATGTCGCGCTACGGCGACACGCCGGCAGGCATCGTGGAGAGCTGCATGGAGTTCCTACGCATCTTCAAGCGCGAAGGCTTCAGCGACGTGGTCATCAGCATCAAGGCCAGCAACACCGTGGTGATGGTGCAGAGCGTCAGGATGCTGGTAGCAGCCATGGACAGCGAGGACATGCACTTCCCCCTGCACCTGGGAGTGACCGAAGCCGGCGAGGGAGAGGACGGCCGCATCAAGAGTGCCGTGGGAATCGGCGCTCTGCTCACCGAGGGCATCGGCGACACCATCCGCGTCAGCCTGAGCGAGGAGCCGGAATGTGAAATCCCCGTAGCACGCAAACTGGTGGAACTGACCAACAGCCTCCCCCTGCCAATGCAAAAGGAGGGAAACCAAGAGCGCATGTTCATAGAAGGCGACACACTGCATCTGTATCTTGACGCCCCCGACTACGACACGCTTCAGCTCAAGGCGGCGATGGCGGCTGGCTCCATACTGATAGACCGCAAGGCCACAAAGCTGGAGATTACGACGCTCGCCCCTTGCCCCTCACCCCTCACCCCATTGGCCGACGCCATCCTTCAGGCTGCCCGCATCAAATTCACCAAGACCGAATACATCTCCTGCCCAGGCTGCGGACGCACGCTCTACAACCTGCAGGACACCATCCGACGCATCAAAGCCGCTACCAGCCACCTCGTGGGACTGAAGATTGGCATCATGGGATGCATCGTGAACGGCCCAGGCGAGATGGCCGATGCCGACTACGGCTACGTGGGTGCCGGCCGGGGCAAGATATCGCTCTACCGCCGGAAGGAATGCGTGGCAAAGAACATCCCCGAGGAAGAGGCCGTCAGCCGTCTGCTGCAACTCATCGAGGAGGACGGGGGAATGAGAAATGAGAAATGAGGAATGAGGAATGAACAACAAACAATAACACATAAAGCTATGAGAAGACTATTGACCCTAGCCGTACTGGCAATTCTTGCGACGGCAACCCAGACACTCTCCGCCAAACAGTCGCCCAACCAGATGCGGCTGTGGTACAGTGAACCCGCCCACCACTGGCTTGAAGCACTGCCCATCGGCAACAGCCATCTCGGCGCCATGGTATACGGTGGCACCGACGTGGAGGAAATCCAGCTGAACGAGGAGACATTCTGGAGCGGAAGTCCACACAACAACAACCCCAAGGAAGCTCTGGCAAACCTGCCCGAGGTGCGACGCCTGATCTTCCAGGGCAAGGAGCTCGAGGCATCGAAATTGCTCGACAAGTACTTCGTGCCGGGCCCCCACGGTATGCGCTACCTGCCCATGGGCAGCCTGAAGCTCGACTTCGGCCATAAGGACGTGACGAAGTATGAGCGGGCGCTGAACCTCGGCGATGCCACCGCCACCACTTCCTATATATACGACGGCGTGAAGTACGAGCGCACCGTCTTCGCCTCGATGGCCGACAACGTCATCGTTGTTCAGCTGAAGGCAAGCAAGAAAGGGGAGCTTAGCTTCAAGATGGAACTCAACAGCCCACTGGCCGACTGGCGGTTGGCTCAATCGGTAAGTGCTGGAGGCAACAAGCTACGCCACCAACTGGCAATGAGCCTGCACAATGTGGAGCACGAGGGTGTGCCAGCAGGCCTCAAGGGCAGTTGCGACATTGAGATTGTGACCGACGGAGAAGTGAAAAAAACGAATCAAAACCAAGGCTTCGAGGTTGACGATGCCACCACCGCCACGCTCTACATCACGGCTGCCACCAACTTTGTCAGCTACAAGGAGGTGGGGCCTGCCGATGCTGCCTCGGATGCCAATATCAAATTGCTGGGACAGCTCCACAGCCAGCCCTTCGACAAGTTGCTGAAGGCCCACGTCAAGAAATACCAGGAGCAGTTCAACCGCGTGTCGTTGAGTTTGCCGAAGTCGGCGAACTCCTCATTGGAGACCGACAAGCGCGTGGCAGCCTTCGAGACGTCGCAGGACGACCTCGACCTCGTGGCACTGATGATGCAGTACGGCCGCTACCTGCTCATCTCGTCGAGCCAGCCCGGCGGACAGCCTGCTAACCTGCAGGGCGTGTGGAACGACAAGATGAACGCGCCGTGGGACTCGAAGTACACCATCAACATCAACGCCGAGATGAACTACTGGCCCGCCCTCATCGGCAACCTCGCAGAGACCCAGGAACCGCTGTTCTCGATGGTGAAAGACCTCAGCGAGACCGGCGCCGTTACAGCCCGCCAGATGTACGGCTGCGGCGGCTGGGTGGCCCATCACAACACCGACCTCTGGCGCATAGCAGGGCCCGTGGACGGCACCCCCTGGGGAATGTTCCCAACGGGCGGCGCCTGGCTGACGACCCACCTCTGGCAGCACTACCTCTACACCGGCGACAAGCAATTCCTGAAAGAGTATTACCCCGTGATGAAAGGCGCCGCCCAGTTCTTGCTGGACTACATGCAGGTGTATCCCTCGTCGGGCGAAATCAAACAGGCAGCAGGATGGCTGATGACCGTCCCCACCGTGTCGCCCGAGCACGGTCCTCGTGGCAAGGGCACTAACGTCTGCGCTGGCTCCACCATGGACAACCAGATTGCCTTCGACGTGCTTAGCCAGGCACTTCTCGCCGCGCAGGCACTGGGCACCGACAGCCTGTTTGCCGAGAGCCTGAAGTTCCAGCTTGCCAACCTGCCACCCATGCAGATAGGCCGCTACGGACAGTTGCAGGAGTGGCTCATCGATGCCGATGACCCTAAGGACGAGCACCGCCACATCAGCCACCTCTATGGCCTGTATCCCTCGAACCAGATTTCGCCCTACACCCACCCCGACCTCTTCGCTGCCGCCGCAAACACCCTCAACCAGCGCGGCGACAAGGCCACGGGCTGGAGCCTGGGATGGAAGACCAACTTCTGGGCACGTATGCTCGACGGCAACCACGCCTTCCAGATTATCAAGAACATGCTCCATCTGCTGCCCGACGACTCGAAGATGCGCCAGCACCCCGACGGACGCACCTATCCCAACCTCTTCGACGCCCATCCGCCGTTCCAGATCGATGGTAACTTCGGCGTCAGCGCCGGCATCTGCGAGATGCTGGTGCAGAGCCACGACGGCGCCGTGCATCTGCTGCCCGCCCTGCCCGATGCTTGGAGCGAGGGCCAGGTGAAGGGTCTGCGGGCACGTGGCGGATTCATCGTCGATGAGCAGTGGAACGGAGGACTGCTGCAGACGGCCACCATACAGAGCACCATCGGTGGCACACTGCGTTTGCGCTCCTACGTGCCGCTGACGGGCAAAGGGCTGACTCCGGCCCAGGGCCCCTGCCCCAACACCTTCCTCATGCCTGCCGACATACGCCAGCCGCTATGCTCGCCCGAGCTTAGCCAAAAGCCTCAGCCACAGCTGAAACAGGTCTATGAGTACGACCTGCCCACGGAACCAGGCATCGCCTATACGCTGAAAGCCGCCCGATAAAGGATTCGGAACCGGGAAAATGTAAGAATAATTCAACTTCGCAAAAAATGCTGTGTAACAGCGTTTTTGGAAAAGCACCGCTTTAAGGGTGGAAAAGCACCGCTTTGAAGGTAAAAAAGCACCGCTTTAACACCCTCAAAGCGGTGCTTCACTATTTGCAAAAATATCCGTGTAAAGAAAATTCGCATTCGTCTCAACCTTGCAATGTCAACATTCTGGGTGGAGAGTAAGTAGCCCCCTGATGAAGCAAGAAACTTGAAAAACTGAAACTGTTTTTGCCGACAGGAATAAAAAAGAAACAACTTCTTTGGTATTGCCCCCGACTTTTCGTACCTTTGCACCCGAATTAAAAACGTTTATAGAAGAACATGGCATTGAAATGTGGTATCGTGGGCCTGCCCAACGTGGGCAAGAGCACACTGTTCAACTGTTTGTCGAGCGCGAAAGCGCAGGCAGCAAACTTTCCGTTTTGTACAATAGAACCCAACGTGGGCGTTATCACCGTGCCCGATGAGCGCCTGACGAAATTGGCCGAGCTGGTGCACCCCGGACGCATCGTCCCCGCAACGTGCGAGATTGTCGACATAGCCGGACTGGTGAAAGGAGCATCGAAGGGCGAAGGACTGGGCAACAAGTTCCTGGGCAACATACGCGAGACCGACGCCATCATACACGTCTTGCGCTGCTTCGAGGATGACAACATCACCCACGTCGACGGCACCATCGACCCCATACGCGACAAAGAAATCATCGACACCGAGCTGCAGCTGAAAGACCTGGAGACCATCGAGGGCCGACTGGCCAAGACCGAAAAGGCCGCTGCCGCTGGCAACAAGGACGCCAAGGTGGAGGTGGCCGTGCTGAAGGCCTACAAGGAAGCGCTCGACCAGGGGAAGAACGCCCGCGTGGTGGAGTTTGAGACCAAGGACGAGCAGGACTGTGCCCGAGGGCTGTTCCTGCTCACGGCCAAGCCCGTGCTATACGTGTGCAACGTGGGCGAAGCCGACGCCAAGAGCGGCAACGAATGGACACAAAAGGTGGAGGCACTGGCCCGCGAGGAGGGTGCCGAGGCCATGGTCATCGCTGCCAAGACCGAGGAGGACATTGCCGAGCTGGAGAACTACGAAGACAAGCTGATGTTCCTGGAAGAGCTGGGACTGGAGGAAAGCGGCGTGAACCGCCTCATCAAGAAGGCCTACGCCCTGCTGAACCTCGAGACATTCATCACCGCCGGCGAAATGGAGGTGAAGGCCTGGACATACAAGAAGGGATGGAAGGCCCCACAGTGTGCCGGCGTCATCCACACCGACTTCGAGAAGGGTTTTATACGCGCTGAGGTCATCAAGTACGACGACTACATCCACTATGGCTCAGAGGCCGCTGTGCGCGAGGCAGGCAAGATGGGCGTCGAGGGAAAGGACTACGTGGTGCAGGACGGCGACATCATGCACTTCCGCTTCAATGTGTAGGTGCCCATAATCGCATCTTTCTCTACATCATTACAAAACATAAGAACTATGAAGAAACTATTGATTCTTTTGACAGCCGTTATGGCACTCATGGCCTGCAAGCACACGAAGAGCCATCACGACAGCGATGACGAGGAGGAAGAAGAAGCCGTGGGCATCCCCATCGACGAGGAGCATTTCCCCGATGACGCGTTCCGTGCCTTCCTCTTAGAGCAGGAGTTCGGCGAGGATGCCATCCTCAGCGAAGAGGAGCAGAAGGAAACGAACAGGCTGAGAATCAACAACAAGGACATTCACTCACTGCAAGGCATAGAGTATTTCACCCACCTC
>JAILPA010000179.1 GCA_024690505.1 Prevotella sp. | reverse complement strand
GATATTGCCGCTACCACCGCTTTTCAGCAGTCGTTCGGGATTTGGGAATCGGGCTTTCAGTTGCACAGAGCCTGTGGTCTGGTCGATGACGCCGCTGGCGGTCACCACCTTACCTTCATGCCCATATTCAGTACCGTCGGCAAGCTGCAGCTTTACGGGAGGCAGGGCATCCACTGCACCGCGAAGGCCTCCTTCGGCTTTCGATAGCGTCAGCATGTCTTTCTCAGTCATGGAGAAATAAACCTCCATCTGACTGATGTCTGCCACGTGGGTCAGCACATCGGCTGCGCTAACTAGTGCACCTTTCTTCAGCGGCAATGTTCCTACTATACCGCTGGCAGGGCTTTTCACATAACAGAAGCTCAGCATCTCCTTTGCACTGGCCAAGTTTGCTTGTGCCTGAGCCAGTTGTGCCTGGGCACTAGTGAAAGTGTTCTCGGCAGTCTGCAGTTCATAATCGCCCACAACGCGATTCTGGTGCAACTGCTTAGTGTTCTCAAATGTCAGTTTTGCGGTGTTCACCTGGCTCTGTGCTGTGTTCACGGTAGCTTTTGCCTGACGCACAGAGGCTTGATAGGTCTCATTGTCTATGACAAATAGCACCTGTCCGGCACTCACCGTCTGACCTTCCTTGACATTTATCTGAGTAAGAAAGCCCGAGATTTTCGAGCGTATCTCAACATCTTGAATACCATTGATGGTGGCAGGATATTTGCTCTGCATGTCGGCAGAGCTGCTCTGTACAGTCATCACGGGATATTCGTTATCGCCAAACTGAGGACGGCCGCCGCCGCCACCGCAGCTTACAAGGAGTGCGCTGGCTGCAATTGCCATAATAATCTTTTTCTGTTTCATGTTTATTAAAGATGATAATTTAGTAAAGTTACATGTTGATAAGAATTGACAATTAGTGTCATTTTGCCCAAATCCGGCTGCAAAATTACTAAAATTCCATATTATACTATTAGACCGCAATCTTATTTAACAAAGTTTACGGCCTATTTGTTTATGAATCATATAGTTCTGATGAATTATATGTTCTAGATTTCTGATAAATATGTCATTTTGTATTATTGCCCTTTTTAGGCTTCCATTTTGCTTAACTCTACGGCTTTGCCTTCCTCTAACGAGCGTGGCACGTCAATGAGACGCTGATTGCTGGAACCACGAAAGCAGAGGGTCTCGTCACGGAGGCTGCGCACATAAGGTCCGTCGACGAGCACGTCTAGCAGTTCTAGAAGGGCTCGCTGCCGGGGGTTGTGCAGCAGTTGCTCGAAGGTGAACCCGGTGTAACGCCAGATGGTCTTCTGTGTGCGCAGACGTATGGCATGCGCCAGTTCTGTAAATCCCTCGGGCTGGTACATAGGGTCGCCTCCGCTAAACGTGACGTTGGCGTAAGGGTCGGCTTCTATGATACGCATGATGTCGTCGGTGCTCATGGCATGCCCGCCCTCAAAGTCCCATGACTGAGGGTTGTGGCAGCCAGGACACTGGTGCCGACAGCCCGCGCAGTAGATGGACGTGCGAAAGCCCGGGCCGTCGACCATGGTGTCCTCGACGATAGATAGAACGGAAATCATTGACTAGTAAATGTAGACCTTGAACTGGCGAATACTGCCAGGTGCTCCCTGCTCTGCGCGTGGCAGATACTCCAGGGCGGTAACGGTCTGCACGCTGCCCAAGTCGATGACGAGCAGATGAGGAGCCTGAGCGCTACGCTCCGTCTGCCAGAAGGTGCTCTCCTGCAAGTCGAAGACCTTGTCGCCCGTATGGTTGCCGTTCTCCTCTTCGCTGTTCGCATACTTGGTGGTCCAAGGCTCGCGAGAGATACGCTTACCGTCTTGTCCTTGCAAGTAAAGCTCTGCGATGGCAGCGCGATCTCCATCCTTCTGGGTGCTAAGGCACTCGATGGCGAGAAAACGACCCTTGGCGGTCTTACCGAAGTTGACGGTCTGCCAGCCGTTGCCGCTCTTGAAGCTGCCCGTAGCCACCGGCGTTGCCGAGTTAAGGTCGGGCTTGTCGCCGATGTTGTTGTGCTTGTTGCTCTTCTCCAGCTGCAACTTGTTCAGCTCAGGTTTGTCCTGTCCCCAGACCACGGTCTGCTTTGGACCGACGATGTCGAGGACGATAATCTCGTTCTTGCCCTTCTTCAGCCAGCAGCCGGGGATATAGAGTGTCTGCTGCGGACCGATGCTCCAGATACGGCCCATGGCGTGACCGTTCACATAGACCTGTCCCTTGCCCCACGTCTCGAAGTTCAGGAACGTGTCGCCCACCTTTTTCAGCGTGAAGTAGCCACGATGATAGCCGGGTTTCATGATGTCGCCGAGTTTCTTGGATGCTTCATAGCCCTGTGTAAAGGCGAGTGCAGGAACACTCCCTTTCGCCTTGCCAGCGGCAACCTGTTCGTTGACACCTTTCACCATGTCAAGTGCTTTGACAGCCGTCTGGTAGTCATCGGGAATGGCCACATTCATCCATTGCTTCGGCGTCAGCACCATCTCCACATTGTCGGTCTCGGTGGTCAGCGTGACATTGCCAACGATGCCCTTGAAGTCCTTGATGGCGCGTCCGAAGTTGATGCGACCCATGCCCTCGACGATGATGATCAGCTCGGCGCCTTTCTTCACGGCAGGGATGGTGAGCGACTTCTCGTTCTTCACGCGATCAATCTTACCGATATATTTCTTGTCGATAAACACCTGGGCGAAGTCGTGGAAATCGCCGGAAAGCACGCTCTGCGAAGTAATCTCGGGCAAACGGGTGGAATACATCATCGTACCCCAGCCCATGTCCATCTCCTCGAAAGTCTTGGGTGTGCCATTGACAGGCTTGGTCATCGCACTCAAGAAAGGTGCAAACTCCGTCAGCTCAAACTTCGGCACGGTGATGATGCCCATCGGGGCCTTGGGTACAGCCGGCAGCTTCTTGTCTGAGTATTTCTGCATCATCTCGCGCAGCTCATAGTATTTAGGTGTGGCCAGGCCATACTCGTTGATAGGTGCATCGT
>JAILPA010000117.1 GCA_024690505.1 Prevotella sp. | reverse complement strand
ACTTTTGCCGTGAGGCTGCCGAGGAACTTCTCGTTGTGGCTGGCCTCGTAGAAGAGTGAGTATCAACAGGGGCAAGGTGTTTCAGCGTTCAGTTAGTTCAGTAGTTCAATAGTATATGTGTATCAGTTATATATAGTTTGTAACTATCTAATAATCAATATAATATATATAGATTGGAGGTGTTGAAATACCCTCTGAATCAACTGAAACAACTGAACTCTGAAACGCTGAACGCCTGACCTCATTTTAAGTTTCAATTAACAAAAAAATTAAAGTATTATGATTTTTGATATTACAAAACCGACACCGCCCGAAATGCCAAGCCTCAACGGCAAAGGCTTAGAGGCCCTCAAGCTCTTGTTGAGCCAGACTTCAAAAGACATGCACGCACCCCTGCTGCCCATGCTGTTTCCTGTTCTTGGAAGCAAGGTGACAGGTGCCGACGCAGAATTCCAGTACCCCAGCGGACAATGGCTCGAACTATGCGGAATGCTCGCTGCCTTAGTGGCCGACTCCGGAAACAACAAAGGTCAGCTGGGACTTCTGGTTGAAGCCATCAAGCGCGACGAGCGTCGCTCAGACCAGGTGGAAATCAAGAAGTATCTGGAATACCAGAAAACGTTTAAGAAGCGTCAGACAAGCGACAAGCCCGATGCCCCCGACTTGTGTCTGAGGTGCCTGCCTTCGGACGCTACCCGTCCGGGCTACCTGAAGGCACAGATGGCTGCGGAGGCTCACGGAGGCTACACCACCTTCATCGACCTACCCGAGATTGACGGACTGAACGGTCTGTGCGGAGGACATAAGCAGGTGACTCATCTGCTGAGGCTGATGTTCGACCGTCAGATCTATCAGGCACTAAGAGCCACCGTCGACGGCATCACGGGCTCGGCCTTGCTCCGAACCAACATCACTATGTCGGCAACGCCTTCAAGCTGCCGTGAGTTCTTCAAGTCCAACCTGTTCGACGGCACGCTGGGCCGTGTGGTTTTCAGCTACAAGCCGCGTGCTGACAGAGACGGACGCATCCCTCGCATAGGCAAGTTCAGCGACGAGTTCTACGAGCAGCTCGACCAGTATCTGACGCGCCTCACCATCGTCAAAGGCCGCTATGTCATCCGTCCGCTCAACAAAGTGATAGAGCGCCTGGCGGTGGAGATGGCAGAGCTGGCTGACCTGACAGACTCAAACTGTCTGCACGATATGGGCAAAAGAAGCTTGATATCGGCGTTCAAGGCGGGCTGTGTCATGTGGGCGCTGAACAATATGACGTGGACACGCGCTATGGGCGATATGGTGGAATATTTGGTATGGAGCGACACGTTTAGTAAGTGGCATGTGCTGGGAGACATGCTGATCCAGGACGGCACGCTGAGCACGAACGACAACGAGAAGAAGGGACCTGCCAATATGCTCGACAGCATACACGGAACCACCTTCAGCGAACAGCAGCTGGATGCGCTTCGCCAGAGTCTGGGCAAGCCCATTGGTGCTGACACCAAGCGCCAGCTCCGCGTATGGTCTGCAAGAGGCTTTATCACCTACAGCAGCCAGACTGGACTCTACACCATAACTGAGGAATACCTGAAGAAGTCGAAAAGTAAAAAGTGAAGATGACTATGGATAAGTTTGAACTGCAAAAGCTCCGCGACCTCCCCATCGAGGGGGTCGCAGCTCGACTGGCGCTGCAGGTGAGGATGCACAAGTGCCTATGTCCCTTCCACGACGACCATCATGCCTCGATGTCGTTCTCGGTTCGTCGCAACACGTTCCGCTGCTTCGTGTGCGGCGCGTCGGGTGGCACCATCGACCTGGTGATGAAGTACCTGAACAAGTCGTTTCTCGATGCCACCAGATGGCTGGCCGACGAGAACAACATCATCCTGATGGAGTATAAGCCGCGGACAGATGACCTCAGTCGTCAGACATCGTTCGACGCCAGCCGCTACGCGCGTTTCTTCGAGCGACCTTGGCTGAGCGATGAGGCCCGGAAGTTCCTCTACGAAGAGCGCAGGCTCGACCCGAGGGTGGTGCGCTGGAGCAGGCTTACCTCGTGGCAAGACCGGCAAGGGGTGGCGTGGCTGCAGATACCCTACTACAGCCAGGACGGACGGCTCATAGGCGTTCAGAACCGCAACCTGGTGAAAGGCGGGCTGCCACGATTCCGATTCCCGCAGGGGGCTTCGTGCAGCATCTACAACCTGCCTGTCCTGAACCGCCTCCGCCCGGGCGAGGCGCTCTTCATCACCGAAGGCTGTTCCGACTGCTGGGCCATGCTCTCGGCGGGGAAAAAAGCGATAGCAATCCCTTCGGCCACCCTGCTGACGCGCAAGGACAAAGAGATACTTGAATCTTTGAACCTGAGACTTGGAACCAAGTTCCACATGTACCCCGACCAAGATGGGCCCGGCGAGCGGCTGTTCATGCAGCTGAATGAGGTGCTGCCATCGCTGGTGCGCCATCAGCTGCCACAGGGCTACAAGGACTTCTCCGAGTATTACGTCGCAACCAAAAGGTAGGCCACCGACGGGCAGATTCCAGCGCGGGGTCTGCCCTCGGTATTTAACTTAAATTTTAACATATTTTATGCAAGATAACGGGCAAGATATTTGGCCGTTTCGGAGATTTTTCGTACCTTTGTAAGGTAGAAACAAAGTCGGAGGGAAACATAATATGAGGCCTCACGAAACGTAACTTCGACGGCGTTGAAACGTAATTTCATCAACCATAAAGTTCAACCCTCAAATCAACACAAAGACATTATGAGCATCATTATCAGAAAGAAGGTAAGCACCATCAACAACAAGACCCTGGGCAAAACCTACGGCCGAGTGGTGCACACCGAGACCCTCACGCTGCGTAAGTTCGCACAGCACATCGCCGACCATGGCTCCACCTACGGCAAGTCGGAGATTTACGGTATGCTGATGCAAATCTGCGAGTGCCTGGTGGAGGTCTGCATGGACTCGAAGAAGGTGCAGCTGGGCGACCTCGGCACGTTCTACATGACGGCACGCAGCACGGGCGAGGAGAACGCCGCCAACTTCTCGATGAACAACATCAAGGGCCTGCGACTGCGGTTCACCCCCAACCAGAAGCGCGACTTCCCGCTGGACAGCATCAGCAACCGACAGAACGCTACGCTGCGCGACCTCGACACCATCCTGGGCAACAACACCGCAGACGACGACAGCGGCAGCGGCGACGAGCCCGTGATTGTGAATCCTTAATCCCTCCGCGAGTCTGCCGCGAGTCTGCTGCGAGTCTGCCGCGAGTCTGCTGCGAGTCTCCTGCGAGTCTCCTGCGAGTCTCCTGCGAGTCTGCCGCGAGTCTCCTTCGCCTCCCCAAAAGCCCCCCGGCCTCCCACAAGCGGGCAGACCGGGGGGCTTTTTTCGGCCATTTTCGGCGCACCCGGATCTTTCTGTGGAGGTCAGCCACGGAAAAATCCGGGTGCGCCAGAGCGGCGTTCCCCCCGCATGGCGTTCCCCTCCCATCGTAGGGGAAAGGCTACGGGTAGGCGAGCTATGCTCGGGAATGGGGCAGGGGTGGGGTCAGTAATTAAATCATTCTTTGGGGTAGTTTGGAGCTTTAGAAACTTGAATTAGTAATAACAAAAAAAACGTGGTCAGATTCTCCACGTGATAATAAACCTTAACATTGCACAAAACACCTTTTTCACGCTTCCCTGCCTGCTTTTTGGGGAAATAGTTGCGCGATTCAGAATAAATTTGTATCTTTGCATCGTTTTTATACGACAGATATATGAAGAGAATCGTTGCAATCATTGCATTCTGCGCCGCCATGCTCACCGGCATGGCCCAGACAGCCCGCGAAGAGATAAAGGCAAACCCGTGGCTGGCAGGGTCGAACTATCTCGACTACGACCGTCAGTTGCCCAGTTTCAAATACACCAAGGCTCCGAAGGGCTACGTGCCGTTCTACTTCTCCCACTACGGCCGTCACGGCTCGCGATGGCTCATTAGAGAAGACGACTACGAGCGCGTGCTACGCCCCCTGCGCAAAGCCCGCCAGCAGGGCAAACTGACACGTGAGGGCCAGATAGCACTGCGGCAGATTGAGGACTTCAACAAGAGCACCTACCAGCGCCTGGGCGACCTCACCACCGTGGGTGAGCGCCAGCACCACGGCATAGGACGGCGCATGGCCGAGCACTTCCCCGAGATCTTCGTGAAGACGAAGCACGTGGCCATCGACGCCCGTTCCACCACCGTGAACCGCTGCATATTGTCGATGGTGGCCGAATGTGAGGAACTGATGGCCGCCAACCCCACCGCGCGCATCCACAACGACGTGAGCGATGCTCTGCAGTTCTACCTGAACCAGAAGCGGGAGGGGCGCGTGAAGCAGCTGAGCGACAGTACGGGCAGACTGCGCCACGACTTCTCTGAACGCCATACGCACCCCGAGCGGCTCATGCAGACGCTGTTCAACGACCAGCAGTGGGCGAAGGACAGCATCAGACAGAGACAGCTCATGCGCCAGCTCTTCGAGGTGGTCATCAACATGCAGAGCCACGATGGTGCCCCCGACATGCTGAACCTCTTCACCGACGACGAGATATACGAAATGTGGCTAATAGCCAATGTCGGCTGGTACGTGAACTACGGCGCTGCACCGCAGACACTGGGGGTGATGCCCTTCTCGCAGTTCAACCTGCTGACAAACATCATCGAGACGGCCGACACCTGCGTGGCATTGCGTAAGCCACAGGCCACCCTGCGCTTTGGCCACGAGGTGTGTGTCTTGCCACTGGCCTGCCTCATGGAGCTCGACAATTGCGGCGCATCTGTGGAGAATCTGGAAGAGCTCGACCGCTATTGGCAAAACTACAAAATATTCCCCATGGGGTGCAACATTCAGCTCATCTTCTACAAGCCTAAGCGCGGCGATGGCCCTGTCCTGGTGAAAGCATTGCTCAACGAGCGCGAAGCCACGCTGCCCGTCACACCTACAGCCACACCTTATTATTATAAGTGGGACGACCTACGGAGCTACTGGACGAAGAAGCTGAGAGATTTCAAAGTCAGTCAAAACGACAAATAAGACATATCGAAACTGAAATGAAAATCATGTCCGAAGCAAAAAAACTAATCGTTATTCCCTTTTTGCTCTGCTGCCTGTTCCTGAACACAGCACAAGCACAGAGCCAGTTTGGCGAAAAGCCGAAACTGGTGGTGGGCATCGTGGTCGACCAGATGAGATGGGACTATCTCGACCGCTACTACGACCGTTTCACCGAGGGCGGATTCAAACGCCTCATCAATCAAGGCTACTCGTGCAACAATTGCCTCATCAACTACTTGCCCACGGTGACAGCCATCGGCCACACCAGCATCTACACCGGCACCACGCCCGCCTTCCACGGCATTTGTGGAAACAGCTTCTATATCGACGGCAAGAAGGTAGTGAGCTGCCAGGACGACAATGAGAAAGCCGTGGGCAGCAACAGCAGCAAGGGCAACCGCTCGCCACGCAACATGGTGTCCTCCACCATTGGCGACCAGCTGCGGCTGCACACCGATTTCCGCTCAAAGGTCATCGGTGTAAGCTACAAGGACAGGGCAGCCATCTTCCCTGCCGGCCACAGTGCCAATGCTGCCTATTGGCTCGACACAAAGAACATGTGCTTCATCACCAGCACGTACTACATGAACGAGCTGCCTGCATACGTGAAGCAGATGAACACCGACTTGAAAAACAACAAGGAGGTGCAGAAAGCTGGTGACCGCATAGGCTTCACAGCCCTCTGCGGCACCATCATCACCGACATGGCCATCGCTGCCATGCGGGGGGAACACTTGGGACAGGGAGAAGCCACCGATATGCTCTGCGTCAGCTATTCACAAACCGACATCATTGGTCACGAATGGGCAACACGCGGACAGCACACCGACGAGGCATACCTCACGCTCGACCGCGACCTGGCCCGACTCATCAGCGCACTCGATACGCAGGTGGGACAGGGCAACTACCTGCTGTTCCTCACTGCCGACCACGGCGGCGCCCACAACTGGCGCTTCATGCAGGAGCACAAACTGCCTGCCGGGCCATGGAACAGCGACGAGATGAAGGAGCGGGCCTACGACAACATTTCCAACGACATCGGTGAATCGTCCAAATTCATTGCCGACGTACTCGACTACCGGGTCTTCCTCGACTGGGAGAAGATTAGGGAATCGGGACTTATCACCAGTCAGATAGAACAGCACGTGCTCTGGGAACTGCAAAAGGAGCCTAACATCATGTTTGCTGCAGTATTCAAGGACCTGGCCAACAGCACGCTGCCTCCTGTGCTGCGCGAGCGAGCACTGATGGGTTATTATCCCGGAAGGTCGGGCGACCTCATCTTCATCCCGAAACCGGGCTACTATGAGTATGGGGCGGGGTCGTCGCCCACAGGTACCACCCACGGCGAGTGGAACCCCTACGATGCCCACATCCCATGCCTGTTCTACGGATGGCGAGTGCCCCACGGCGCCACCTCGCGCGAGGTTCATATCACCGACATTGCTCCCACCGTCTGCCAACTGCTGCATATCCAGCAGCCCAATGCCTGCACAGGTAGCCCCATCACAGAGATTACGAAATGACAAAGCAATACATGAGACATCTCTTAAGGGCGGCAGTTGCTGCCGCACTCATCATTCACACGCTGACAGCCACTGCGCAGGGGTTCCGGATAAACATCAGCAAAACTGACGGCAGCCGCATCGCCATGCCCGTGAAGGATATTGAGAGCATCGTGTTCCTGCCCGTGCAGACCGACTTGACGCACTACGAGCGCTTCACTGGCGACTGGTACCTTGTGGCCCAGCCAAGCGGCACGGTGAACGAACAGGGCATCCACACCACCACTACAAGCAACATCCACTTCGTGGCATCACTGCCGCCTGCCGGCAGCACCGACTATGGCCTCTATCTCTACTGCCATGCCGACTCCTTCTACCAGAGCAGGTCGGGACAGATCTATCCTGCAGACTGGCGTTTGGAGTACGTCTTCGACCCACAGACGGGCCGCGGACAGATAGGCATGGAACTCAGCGAGATGACTCCAGCCTCGACACGAGAGTTCTTGGAACAGCCCGCGGCCTACCTCGACAACGGCACGTTCTACTGGGGCGTCAGCTCGAAGCGGACTCAAGGCGACTCGGGACACCGCTACATCTACCTGCTCACCGAGAACATCGACCGCCAGGCACTGGAGGGCATGACGCTCTGGGCCGAATGGACCGAAGCCGACGTGACCACGAACATGCAGACACATGCCTTCGTCTTCCCACAGAAGTACGAAATCTACGGCATCGTATCGCTTGACAGGCCCTGTTTCCAGGCTCCCTACCCCATCGTGGGCTACATCGACATCTGGGCCGGGCCACGCCTCTCACGGCAGAAGATTGAGCCATGACCGACTACCAGACATATATCTTCGACCTCGACGGTACGCTACTCAACACGCTGGACGACCTGGCCTGTGCTGTAAATTATGCCCTGAGCCAACACGGCATGAACCAGCACAGTGTGGACGATGTGCGCCGCTTCGTGGGAAACGGTGTCAGGAAGCTGATGCAGCGAGCCGTGCCCGATGGCGAGGCGAACCCGCTCTTCGAGCCTGCGCTGGCCACCTTCCGCCAATACTATAGCGCCCACTCGCTCGACAACACCCGTCCCTATGACGGCATCCCCGGTCTGCTGACCGAGCTGCGACGCCGTGGCAAGCGCACCGCCGTGGTGAGCAACAAGTTCTTCAACGCCACTCAGAACCTCTGCCGCCATTTTTTCCCCGACACCATTGAGGTTGCCATTGGTGAGCACGAAGCCGAGGGCATCAAGCGCAAGCCCGCTCCCGACACGGTGATTGAGGCGCTCCGACAACTAGGCGTCTCCGCCCAAGGAGCCGTCTATATTGGCGACAGCGATGTCGACCTGCTCACGGCCCGCAACGCCGGTCTGCCTTGCATTAGCGTGCTCTGGGGCTTCCGCGACCGCCAGTTCCTGCAAAGCCACGGCGCCACCACCTTCGTTACAACCCCAGCGGAGATAATGGAATGAGAAATGAGAAATGAGGATGCCGCGCGTCTCCCCACCCTTCAATGGGAAAGGCTACGGGTAGGCGAGCTTGCTCGGGAATGGGGCTGGGGGTGGGGTCTATATGAGAAATGAGTAACTAAGATAAAAACATGGGAATCATTATTGGAATAGACGTGGGCATCTCGACCACGAAGATTGTTGGGCTGCGCGACGGGAAACCGTCGGCACCCATCCGTATTACAGCCGCCGACCCCATCACATCGCTTTATGGAGCCTTCGGCAAGTACCTGCACGACAACGACATAGCGCTGGAAGACGTTGAGCACGTCATGCTGACAGGCGTGGGTGCAGCCTACGTCAAAGGCGATGTCTATGGTGTTGCCACCAGCCGCTGCGACGAGTTCTTAGCCGATGCCCTGGGGGCACGCTACGAGAGCCACCTCGATCACGCCATCGTGGTGTCGATGGGCACAGGCACATCGTTTGTGATGTGCCACGGCAACGACATCCGCCACATCGGGGGCATCGGCATCGGGGGCGGAACATTGCAAGGACTGAGCCGTGTAATGCTCAACACCAGCGACATCAAGCAGGTGGCGGCGCTGGCCATGCAGGGCGACATACGCCACATCAACCTGCTCATCGGCGACATCTCGGCACAGCCGCTGCCCGGTCTGCCCATGGAGGCCACGGCCTCGCTCTTCGCCCATGCCAAGAACGACGCCTCGCGCGAAGACATCGCCGCCGGCATCATCACCATGGTGCTGCAGAGCATCGGCTCGGCTGCCGTTCTGGCCGCACAGGGAACCGACTGCCGCGACATGGTACTCATCGGCCACCTGTCGCTTCTGCCGCAATGCAAGGAAATCTTCCCCGCACTTGAAAAGCTATACAACGTGCGCTTCCACATACCGAAATACTCCCAGTTCTGCACCGCCATCGGTGCCGCCCTGGCTTATCAGAAAGAGGGTTTATGAAGCAACTCTTGGCTCTCCTGCTGGCATTGGCACCGCTTGTCAGCCATGCCCAGACAGTTGACGACGGTGAATCACGGGCTGAGCAGCTCTTCGGCTATCTGCTGCGAAATCAGTCCGACAGCCTCTACGACGCCCTGGCAGAGAAGGTAAAGCCCCTGCTGAAGCGCGTTCAGTTGAAGGATGCGCTGGCACAAGCCGAAGCGCTGGCAGGCAAATATGTCAAGCACGGGCCATGGACGAGCAGCGATGTGGCCGACAGCCGCGTCTATCAGTCGACCGTCACCTTCAAGAATGCCGAACTCACGGCACTGATAGGCCTCGACCCTGGCGGACGCATGACTGCCATTCGCCTGATGCCGCCTATGGTGCTCACCCCTGAGGTTGATGACATGCCTTTACCCAACGATGCCGTGGAGACCGACGACACTGTGCGCACCTCGCCGCTCATACGCCTGCCGGCCACCATCACCCTCTCGGGCCGTTCTCCCCAGCCACCCATGGTGGTGATGGTTCACGGCTCTGGTGCTCTCGACCGCAACGAGACCGTAATGGGCAACCAGACTTTTCGCGACCTGGCCCGTCAACTGGCCGACCGCGGCATCAGTTCGCTACGCTACGACAAGCGCTCGTTCGTCTACCCCAGCCAGCCCGTCAGCTCGATGGACGATGAGACGACACTCGATGCCCTCGCCGCCATCGCCCTCGCACGCACGTATAGTAATAAGGTGTATCTGCTGGGCCATAGCCTCGGCGCCATGATGGCCCCCGTCATAGCCAGCCGCGCCGACAAGGGACAGCTTTCGGGCATCATCATGCTCGCAGCCACGGCCCGTCCCATGCTCGACGTGGTGAACGAACAGCTGCAACACCTCGCTTCTGCCGATACTACTACCATCACGACGCAGACCGACATAGAGCAAGTCATCGGCGAAGTGCGTCGGCAATCTCCTCACTATTTTGAGCCCCAGCACCAGGTGGAGACGGCACAGGTGCTCAGCCTTCCCATCCTCGTGATGCAAGGCGGGCGCGACTATCAGGTGACGATGGCCGACTTCCAGTTGTGGCAGCAGGCCCTCGGCCATCGTTCAAACGTCACACTCCTTAGCTTTCCAGACCTGAACCACCTGTTCCTGCCAGGCACAGGCACCAGTACGCCACAGGAATATCTCATCAGGCAAAGCATCCCCTCGCCGGTCATCGACGCCATTGAGCATTTTATCCTTCAATAAGGGCAAAGTACTAAGTGCAAGAGGACGTGTCAAGAAAACGCAGAATCCGTTGTTGTTAATAATACGTAAGTTCGACCTCAGGAATATTTAGTGGTTTGGATGATTAGTCGTTTAGTGGTTTGGTGAAGTTACTTTCCCAAACAACCAAACGACCAAGTCTGCAGCGAGCTCGAAGGCAGGAAATAAAATTGTATCGGCACATATTTATCACTTTAATCTTTTGGCCGTTTCAATTATTATTCGTATCTTTGCCGAAAATTGAAACAGCAAACAGTTAATCCGTTAAAAGCAAATACGAAAAGGTGCACATCGTCGTAGCAGGAAACATAGGAAGCGGCAAGTCCACGCTCACAGCCATGCTTGCCAAGCACTACGGATGGGAGGCCCGCTTTGAAGCCGTGGCCGACAATCCTTATTTGGAAGACTACTACCGCGACCTTCACCGATGGTCGTTCAACCTTGAGGTGTACTTCCTCAAGGAACGTTTCCGCGACCTTATCGACATTGCCAAGGCCGACCATACCATCATCCAGGACCGCTCCATCTTCGAGGGTGTCTATGTGTTCATGCAGAACAACAAGGCCATGGGCCATCTCTCCGACCGCGACTACGAGACGTTCATGGAACTTTTCGAGCAGATGATGACCGTGGTTCGCGTGCCCGACCTGATGATCTACCTGCGTGCCTCGGTGGCCCACCTCGTGGGAAACATCCAGAAGCGGGGACGCGACTACGAGCAGCAGATGCAGCTGGAATACCTTGAGAACCTGAACCGTCGTTACGACGACTTCATAAAGAACAAATACAAGGGCCGCGTGATGATCATCGAGAAAGACCCCCTCGATTTCCAGCACAACCCGAAGGACTTCGCACAGATAGTGGACCGCATCGACCGCACCCTGTTCGGACTCTTCAGTATGCCGTAGGCCCTTTTAAGTGGTTTGGGAGATAAGCCCTTTAGTGGTTTGGTGAAGCTACTTTCCCAATCTCGGATTGAACGGATTGAACGGATTATCAGAGCAAACTTATAAACTCCCATACTTATAAACTCACAAGCTCCCAAACTCGCAAACTTATAAACTCACAGTTAGAACTATGCACATCGCAGTAGCCGGAAACATTGGAAGTGGCAAGACCACGCTGACCAAGATGCTCGCCCACCGTTACGGATGGACGCCACGATTCGAGCCCGTAGACAACAACCCCTATTTGGCCGACTTCTACGCCGACATGAAGCGGTGGTCGTTCAACTTACAGGTGTATTTCCTGAACAAGCGCTTCAAGGAGGTGGTTGAGATTTCCAAGTCGCAGGACACCATCATTCAGGACCGCACCATCTTCGAGGACGCCTGCATCTTCGCACCAAACCTGCACGGGCAAGGCATGATGAGCGACCGCGACTTTGCCAACTACAAAGACTTGTTCGACCTGATGATGTCGCTGGTGAAGCTGCCCGACCTGATGATCTATATCCGGGCGTCAATTCCCACGCTGGTGGCACAGATACAGAAGCGCGGCCGAGAATACGAGCAGACCATGCGCCTGGACTATCTGGAAGGCCTCTCGCGCCGCTACGAAGAGTGGATTGCGGGCTACAAGGGCCAACTCATCGTCATCGACGGCGACCATTGCAAGTTCGGCGACCAAGCCGACGACTTCAAGCAGGTCACCGACATGATAGATGCCAAACTCTACGGACTGTTCCCCATGGAATAATTTGGAAGTTTTTTAGTTTTTAAGTTTTTGAGTTTCTTAGTTCAAGACTCCCAAACTTATAAACTCAGAAACTCCTAAACTTATAAACTCACAAATAATGAAAAGGACAATATTTGCTTTTGTTTTCGTGATTTCCGCCCTGACAGGGCTGGCTCAGAGCGGGCATCCCTCTGTCACCATTTTCGGCGACTCGTACTCCACCTTTGAGGGTTTCCTGACGCCCGACACCATGGAGACCTGGTACTTCCAAGACCGCAACATGAACCGCACCGATGTCACTCAGGTGCGCCAGACGTGGTGGTGGCAGGTGATTCAACGCATGGGATGGAAGCTGGAGCGCAACAACTCATGGTCGGGCTCTACCGTCTGCAACACAGGTTACAACGATGCCGACTACACCCACCGCTCGTTCATCACCCGCATGACAAGCCTCGGCTCGCCCGATGTCATCCTCATCTTCGGCGGCACAAACGACGCCTGGTCGGGTGCCCCTGTCGGCGAATATCAGTACGAAGGCTGGCGGCGTGCCGACCTCTACAAGTTCCGGCCGGCCATGGCCTACCTGCTCAGTGGACTTCAGGAGCGATATCCTACAGCCCGACTCGTCTTCATCTCGAACAGCGACCTGAAGGAGAGCGTCACCCGCTCCATCCACGAAATATGCCGTCACTACGGCGTACAGGTCGTTCAGCTTGAAGCCATTGAGAAACAGAACGGGCATCCCAACAAGATGGGCATGACGCAGATTGCCGACCAGGTAGTAAAAGCATTGGGGAAATAGAAAAACAAGTTGGTATAAATTCTCCTTTATAGTGGTTTGGGAGATTAGTCGCTTAGTGGTTTTGTGAAGTTACTTTCCCAAACGACCAAACAACCAAACGACCAACGACAAAACAACCAAACGGCCAAACGGCCAAACAACCAAACGACCAACGACAAAACAACCAAACGGCCAAACACACACGAACATGAAAACTATCGCAACGATTCTATGCTGTCTGCTGACTTTGGGCGTGCAGGCCAGAGTGCCACAGAACGACTCCATCCCTGCCGACACGTTGAAGACTACGCCACAGACTCCCGCACTGGAGAAAGGCGACACCATCAGCACCGGGAAGAAGGACGAGAAGCCAAAGAAGAAAGAGACGGAGTACGAGAAACTGATGAAGAAAGGCGGCAGCGTGCAGGACGGTCTGCTCCGTGTGCGCCACATTGAGGACAAGTACTACTTCGAGGTGCCCGACTCGATGATGGGTCGCATGGTGCTCTGCGTCACGCGCTTCACTGCCGTGCCCCAGGGCTTCGGCCAGTTTGCCGGCGAAGAAATCAGCCATAGCACCGTCTACTTCGAGCAGCGCGACACCACCTTTCTGCTGCTCCGACAGTATGTGCTGAGCCATCTGGCCGACGACGGCGACAACATCCGGCGCACGCTGGAGCAGTCGACCGTTGACCCCATCGTAGCCTCCTTCAAAGTCATCGGCCGCGTGCCCAATGCCGAGGCCAGCCTGGTGGAGGTGACCAGCCTCTTCAAGGCCGACAACAACATCACGTCGTTCCCTCCTGCCATGAAGACCCAGCTGAAGGTGGGCGGACTGCAGCCCGACCGCACCTTCATCGACACGCTGAAGGTCTATCCCATGAACATCGAGGTGCAGTCCACACGCACCTATGGCTCCACGCCCGCCGCGTCGCCCGCCTCTAAGACGGGCAGCGTCACCGTGGCGTTGAACACATCTATGGTGCTACTGCCACGCGAACCCATGCGCAAACGCCTGTGGGATGAACGCGTTGGCTACTTCGTCAACAGCTATGTACGCTTCAGCGACGACCAGCAGAAGACCGAGCACGAGTCGTTCATTTCGCGCTACCGCCTGGTGCCGAAGGACAAGAAGAAATACCTACGCGGCGAACTTACCGAGCCCGAGACGCCCATTGTCTACTACATCGACCCCGCCACGCCAAAGAAGTGGATTCCCTACCTCATCCAGGGTGTGAACGACTGGAACGTGGCCTTCGAGGCCGCCGGCTTCAAAAACGCCATTGAAGCCCGCGAATGGCCCGAGGACGACCCCACTATGAGCCTCGACGACGCCCGCTTCAGTGTTATTCGCTACCTGCCGTCCGAGACCGAGAATGCCTATGGGCCCCGTATCGTCGACCCCCGCTCGGGCCAAATCATCGAAGCCCATGTGGGCTGGTACCACAACGTCATGTCGCTGCTCACGAAATGGTATATGGTGCAGTGCGGCCCGCTCGACAAACGTGCCCACACGATGAAGTTCGACGACCGCCTCATGGGCCAGATCATCCGCTTCGTCAGCAGCCACGAGGTGGGCCACACACTGGGTCTGCGCCACAACATGGGCGCCTCGTATGCCACACCCGTCGAGATGCTGCGCAACAAGCAGTGGGTGGAGCAGCACGGCCACACCGCCAGCATCATGGACTATGCCCGCTTCAACTACGTGGCACAGCCAGAGGACAAGATTAGCGAGAAAGGGCTCTTCCCCCGCATCAACGACTACGACTGCTGGGCCATACGCTGGGGCTACCAGTGGCGCCCGGAGTTCAAGGACGAATACGAGGAGAAGGAGCAGCTGATGACCGAGACCACCGAGAAGCTGCGGTCGAACCCACGCCTGTGGTTCGGTGGTGAAGGGCGCAACGACGACCCCCGTGCACAGACCGAGGATCTGGGCGACAACAGCGTGAAGGCATCGGAATATGGCATACGCAATCTGAAGCGCGTCATGCAGGCACTGCCCCAATGGACACACCAGGACAACGACCAGTACGACGACCTGAATTCCATGTACAAGGCCACGCTCGACCAATATAACCGCTACATGAACCATGTGGCGAAGAACATTGGCGGCATCTACGTGAACAACCTGCCCGGCCGCAATCCCCTGGAGGAGATGCCCGCCCAGCGCCAGCGCGAGGCCGTGGCCTTTATCGGCAGCCAGCTGTTCGATGCCCCCCGGTGGCTCTATCCTGACGCCATCATCAGCAAGACGGGCACCAACGCACTGACCGACATGTGCCAGCGCCAGGAGACCATGCTCACCCGACTGATGGCTCCCGCCCTGCTCACCAAGCTGAACAGCAATGCCACAGCTCAGGCCTACCACGTAGACGCTTATCTCGACGACCTGTTCGCCCAGGTATGGCGCCCCACAACAGGAGCCGACGAGTGGCAGCAGAAAGTGCGCCGCAGCCTGCAACGCTCCTATGTGCAACACCTCGACCAGATGCTCTGCCCCAACGAGACTATGCTGAAGTCGACCGTCTACCAGCGCCTGCAAAGCACAGATGCCCTGCTCTACGTGGCCCAGCAAGTGGACCGCATAGAGACGTTCTGCCATGAGCAGACGGCCCCCCTCAGTATGAAGTCATCCGACATCAATGCCCTCCACTATCAAGACCTGTTGCGACAGCTGAAGCTGATACGGGAAGGAATGAACAAGAAGTAAGGGAACTCTAAGCTGTAAACAACAAACAGCTACCTCTATTCCTTTCACTCAGCCGATTTCCCCAGTCGGAAACCGACGCGGTTCGACGCACCTTCAGGGTCTTCGCCACAACGGCACGAGACGCGATGCCCCCAGTTGTCGTCGAGAAGCCATGACCCGCCGCGCAGGACACGCTCGTCGCTTGTAGCCGGGCCTGTGGGGTCGAGCCCTTCCGAGCCTCCATAAGACGCGTCAAAATAGTCCTGGCACCACTCCCACACGTTGCCACTCATATCGTAGAGCCCCAGCTCGTTGGCTTTCTTCAGTCCCACGCTATGCGTCTGTGCATCGGCATTGCCCTTGTACCACCCCACTTCGTCCAGGTCGTTGCTGCCGGCATAGAGGTATCCGCGACTGCGGTTGCCACCACGAGCAGCAAACTCCCATTCAGCCTCAGTGAGCAAGCGGTAGTTCTCGCCCGTAGCGCGATTCAGCTTGCGAATGAAGTTCTGGGCGTCCTTCCACGACACATTCTCCACAGGCTTGTTGGGGTCGTCGTCAAACTGCGAGGGGTTATTGTCCATCACTTCTTCCCAAAGCCTCTGAGTGACGGGATAGCGCGAGACATAGAACGACGACACCGACACCTCATGTTCGTACGATTCACCGTTGCAGGCTTCCGCCACATCATTGCCCATGATGTAGGTGCCGCCTTCCACCCGAACCATGTTGTCGGCCAGCTCGTCGATGGCTGACTGTATGGGCGGGTTATCCTCTCCCCAGTCGGAACCGTCGAGCAGTTCGGTTTCATCGTCCTCATCGTCGTCACTGCTTTTATGTTTCGACTGTCCGTTCAGAGTCAAAAGTACCAACGCCGTTGCACCGGCAGCAGCCAGCAACGCTGCAAAGGTCACCCATAGCCAGGTTTTAGGTTTTTTCTCTGGTTCACGAGGCTCGTTAGCCTGCGGTTTGTTGGTGTTGATGATGGTATCCATGATGGTTTTCGCATTTGTGTTATATTTCTGCGGCAAAGTTACGCTTTTTTTTGCAATCGGCAAACCCTTTGCAGCAAAAAAAATCATCGGCAGATTCCAATCAGTCGACTGCCATGCAAAAGCGTTTGTTGTCATCCCCAAAACCGTAACACGCCCTGAAACAGATTTTTATGTATTGCAGCCCGCTAAACATCGCAACAGCTTGACCAGGTGGGCGGAATGTCAGGAAAATTCCAATTCGCAAAAAAATGCCGTACGACGGGATTTATGGAAAAGCACCGCTTTGAGGGTGGAAAAGGACAGCTTCTTGACCAGAAAAGCGGTACTTTGCCACCTTCAAAGCGGTGCTTTACTTTTTGAAGGAATATCGTTGTAAAGATAATTCATAACCCGTGCCGGTCTTGCAAGGCATATTGTCCAGCCCGGTCTCTCTCCCGCCACAACAGATGAGAGCACCCTGATGAAGGATGAAATCTGAAAAACGGAAACCATTTTAGAGGACAGCAATATTTTTAATGAGGAATGAGGCAGGCCGTTAAAAGCACTAATTACCTATTAGTTGGTATTGCATAATTCAAGATTATTTTTTACCTTTGCACCCAAAAACAAACACACGACAAAGATGCATCAGAATCGATTCGCAAAGCTCATCGTGGCTATGGTTGCTATGTTCTTATGTATAGAAGCCGCCGCCCAAAAGCAAGGACACACGCTGAACATCAGCGTGAGCGAACGCGACTCGCACGAGGCCGTCATCATGGCCACCATACAGCTACAGCCATCGGGAGCGCTAGCCGTGACCGACATGGACGGACGGGCACGCATAGAGAACGTGCCACAAGGCGAATACATCATACTAATAACCTATGTAGGATTTGAGCCACTGTCATCACGCGTCAGGGTAGAGAAAGACCTGACACTGAACTATCGCTTGGTGCCCACCTCGCTGGCACTGAAAGAAGTGCAGGTGGTGGCACGGCAGAAGGAGAGCGGCGCCTCGACAAGCAGCGTGGTGGGGCGCCAGGCCATAGACCATTTGCAGGCCACGAGCCTGGCCGACGTCATGCAGCTCATTCCCGGACAGCTGATGGGCAACCACGACCTGACACAACAGTCGAACCTGCAGCTGCGCACGCTGGTGAACAACAACACGTCGGCATTCGGCAGCAGCATCGTCGTCGATGGTATGCCTATCTCGAACAACGGTGCCATGACACAGGGGCAGTTCTCATCGACAGCTTTCACCGGCACCGACCTGCGACAGATCTCCGCCGACGACATTGACAACGTGGAGATTATACGCGGCATTCCGTCGGCCGAATACGGTGACCTGACAAGTGGCCTCGTCGTAGTTCACTCGAAGGTGGGCGTCACGCCATGGCAGGTGAAGGCAAAAATCAATCCTGGTCTGCAGAACTACAGTGTGGGCAAGGGTTTCAGGCTGGCCAAGGCTGGCGTACTGAACCTCAGTGCCGACTACGCCAAGGCCTGGGGAGATCCCCGGCAGAAGACCCGCTCGTACGACCGCTACACCATGAATGCCGGCTGGGGCATGGACTTCACACGCCGCTGGCACGCCGATACAAAGGTGCGCCTGATGCGGGCCAAGGACTGGAGCGGAAACGACCCTGACGCACTGGACGACGGCACCTACTCGAAAAACACCACAACCACCATAGGCATCACCCACAACGGACGGCTGCGTCTCGACCTGCCACTGGCACGAAGCATCAAATACACAGTGGGCATCACCTATACTCAGGCCGACAACAAGAACGCCTCGTTCGTGGCCAACAGCACTGGCTTGCTGCCAATCCTCACGGCTATGGAGACGGGCTACTACGACGTGCCGTGGAAGACCACATCCTATCTGGCTACCGGCATCACCGAAAGCCGGCCCGGCAATTTCTATGCAAAGGTGGGCGACGATTTCTTCTGGCGTAAAGGCAAGACGGTGCAGAGTTTCAAGCTGGGTGCCGACTACCACTACGACTGGAACAACGGCAAGGGCTATTACAACCAGGATGCACAGAATCCCTACCGACCGAACAGCAACGGCCGTCCACGTGCCTTCAGCGATGTGCCTGGACTGCATCAGGTGGCTGCCTTTGCCGAGGATCAGCTGACGTGGAACATCAACAAGGTGAACCGTCTGCGCGTGGGGCTCGGTCTGCGCTTCACCGCCTTGCAGCCGTTCAGCAGCCTGGCCACAACCGCCTTTTCACCCCGACTGAACGCTGCCCTCACACTGACGAAATGGCTCGACGTGAGGGCGGGCATCGGCATGAACTCAAAGACGCCGGGTCTGAGCTATCTCTATCCAGACAAGAAATACGACGACCGCGTGGCTGCCAACTATATGCCACAGGACGGACAGGCTCAGGTGCTAAACTACCACACACAGGTCTACGACGTGCAACGCTCCAAGGGGCTGAAGAACGCCACCACAACGAAGGTGGAAATGGGAATCGACGTAAAACTGCCGGGCGGACGCAAACTATCATTCCTGGCCTATCGCGACAAGACTCCCAACGGATTCGGTGCCAACACCGAGTATTTCACCTACACGTCAAACTTCTACACCCTCGATGCTCAGCATCCCACTATTGCCAATGCCGCCGATGTGAGACAGGACGTGGTGTTTATGACCACGGGACGTGTGGGCAACACCAATACCACCGTAAACCGGGGCGTGGAAGCCGACTGCGACCTGGGCGACGTAAGACCGCTGCACACACGCTTCTACCTGAGCGGAGCATGGAGCGAGACGAAGACATGGTCAACCGACATGAACGCCCAGTCGGTACGCACTGCACTGCTACCAGCCGTCTATCAAGCTGTGGGACTGACGCCATTCAAGGTGGTCTACCCCGAGGGGCGGGACTATGACCGCTACCGCCGATTCATCACCACCCTACGTGCCGTGACCCACATCCCAACCCTGCACATGGTGGCATCGTTCACGGCACAGGCCATCTGGCATAACAGCAACTGGAGCTACGTGGCCGACAAGCAGCCTATTGCCTACATCACCACCGACCTACAGTACCACCGGCTTGCCGGCGAGGCCGTCATACCATTCACCATGGCCAATGGCACTACGGCCAACGTTGCCGTGAGCGACCTGGCTATCACCCACACCGACAATGTACCTACAAAGAGCCCTATGACATGGAACCTCTCGGCCCGACTCACCAAGGAGCTGGGCAGTGTGGGCGGACTGTCGCTCTACGTGAACAACGCGCTCTTTTACGAGCCGTACCTGAAGGGCAACAACACCAACACACTCACCCAGCGCAACACCGGAACCTTCCAGTTTGGCGCAGAACTTTATCTGAATCTTTGAGAGCCGTACTTGCGGTGCGGTTTGACTGCGCACCGCAAAGCTCGCTAAAGTTAAAAAGAGAACGAAGAGAAATGAAGTACATGAATATATCAAGAAGGAAAGTCACCGCAAAAGCCGAAGCCATGCTGTGCGCAGTATTTGTCTTCCTTTGCCTTTCCTGTGTAGACTATAGTGATGCCACGCAGGAGGTGGCGGCAAAGGTGCAGCTACTGATGCCACATGAGTTCACCACCCCCGACCTGCCAGGCCACACCATCGTGATGCAGCAGGGCACGCAGCGCCTGACCGCCACCACCGACGAACAGGGCGTGGCCACCTTCCACGGCATCGTGCCCGATGTCTACGATATCTCTTGCTCATGGGAGATTACGGGCAACGAATACCGCCACATGACGGGCGACAACCAGGTAGTAAGCGGTGCCACGGTGTCGGGTTCGCGCAACTCGTACCTCATACGCGAAGAACAGACCATACAGCTACAGACAAGCCTGAGCATCAACCGCGACATCCTTATCGGCAAAATATTCTACGCCGGTTCCAAAGACCTGAACAACCGCACCTATATGGCAGGAAAGTACGTGGAGCTTTACAACCAGAGTGATGACTCGGTTGACGTGAGCGGACTCTACATCGGTTTCGTAGAGGGAGAGAGCGCACAGGCCTATACACTCGGCAACCTGCACGATGCCTTTGCCGACTCAGTCATCCTCCTGAAGCAGATATTCCGCATCCCCGCCAACAAGCCCCACTGGGTAGAAGCCGGAGGCACAGTGCTCCTTGTCAACAGCGCCATTGACCATACCACCAACAACACCATGGAGAGCAATCTCACCCAAGCTGACTTCGAGGCGAAGGACCTGAGCGGCAAGACGCAGAACAACCCTGCCACGCCGGCACTGGAGCTGGTGTACACCATGTATCCCTCAGTCTCGAACATGAACCTGGTGCAGAGCGGCCCTTGCGCTGTTGTCATCTTCCGCACCAGTGATGATGTCGCCAAGTGGCAGAAGACCTACGCCTACGGCAAGACTTCAGGCAACCAGTGGCTGCTCTGTCCGAAGCGTTACATCATCGACGGCGTGGACGTGCTGCGCAACAGGGCCACAGGCGTTGAGCCAGGCGAGAAGCGCCTCTATGCCGACATTGATGCGGGCTACACCTATATCAATGCCGTGAGCGGATGGAACGGCGAGGTGGTGTATCGCACCACATCGAAGCTGTCCGCCGACGGGCATCCCATCCTGACGGATACCAACAATTCGTCAAACGACTTCAAAGTATCATCCACCATAAAGCCCAGAGAGTATGACCGGTAAGATTGTTTCCTTAGCCATATCATCCATTGCCGCTTTGGCTCCCCTGGGTGCACAAGCACAAGAAGGGCAATACCGCCTTCAGGATGCCACCCAACTGTGGCGTCTGACGGAGAATGCCGCCACGCTACAACTCGACTCATCGGTCAACCGTGGCTACGCCGAGTTCCAGGCCGAGCATCGCAGCGGCGACTACCGCCGTGTACAAGAGGGCGGACAGCGCAATCAGCTCGCTTTCGAGACCGAGCGCTACCAGTCCATTGGCAAGTACCTTGTGGGCTATGGACGATTCCGCTTCGATATGAATCGCACCAAAGACCGGGCCTGGGCAGACGTCATGCGCCCCTACAACGCCACACCCTTCTTCAGCGGCAGCAGCGTCAGGGGGAAATACGACACCCAGCAGTTCGACCTCTCGGCAGCTTTAGGCACCACCAACTTCGGTGGATTCCGTTTCGGTGCACGCCTCGACTATAAGGTGGGCGACCTAAGCCGCCTACGCGATCCCCGCTCACGCTCCGAGCTGCTCCAGTACCGCATCACGCCCGCCGTGGCCTACACCATCGGAGCCTACACCCTGTCGTTTGCCGGCCACTACGACCGCCGCAAGGAGAAGATTCCCAACATGACCACCGTCCAGACCGACCCGAACCTGAAATATTACCAAATGACGGGCATGGAGCACGCCGCCGGCCTCGTGGGCGGCTACAACGGTTACAGCCGCGAGTGGGTGAATCACCAGATGGGGGCCGAGCTGGGCTTTGGCTACCGCAACGGAGCCCTCTGCAGCGTCACTACCGCGGGCATCGTCAGAAGCGTCGAGGACGTGCTGGGACAATACAAATACCAGCCAGGCCGCTACACATCTTATACTTACAAAGCGGCATCACACAACCGCATCGACCGGGGAGCACTGCTCCACGAGATAGACCTTGACGTGAACATCAACGAGGGCTACGCCGACGAGTTCCGCCAACAGCTCATACAAGAGCGCGACGCTGAGAGAGGCTTTACCAGCTATCGGTACGAGACGCAGATTGAATTCAAGAAGCGCTATCAGGTGCGGGTCACCGATGCCGCACTGCGTTACCGCCTGAACACCGTCAGTCAAGGCGCCGTGACAGGCTACGTAGGCATGGGCTACAGCCTCCGCCACGTCAAGAACCGTCACCTGCTGCCCCAAAGCCAGCTGGGCTACGATCATTTCCTGCTAAAGGCCGATGGCGGCAAGTCCCTGCTCCGCCAGCGACTGTGGATTGACCTGAGCATAGGCTACCACTTCGCCAAGAACGCCGATCTGCAACTGGCCGCCCCCAACGCCGAGTATGCCATGGAGGTGCTGCAGCCCGACATGGCCTACTACCGCGCCAACTACTGGCAGGGACGCGTCGACGTGAAGTACCTCTTCCCCCTGTCTATCAAGGGCAACCGTTCCACCGCCTACGTGAGGGCATACGCCGACATCCTGCGCACGAACAACAGCCTCGACCGCAAGGCCATCGGACTGACAGTGGGATTCTACAACTAAAACATACAACAATTTCCCTTCTTCAACACATGTTAAGATTAAACACGAACAACAAAACTTCAATATGATATGAGAACAATTCTACTTAGTCTTTCATTGTTGTTCTTCTGCTCAGCGCTCAGCGCAGCCGAGCCCCAGGACACTACCATTGTTGTGCCCGAGACAGGATGCCTGCCCATTAAAGCCAGCCGCAACTTCACCGGCCCTGCCGATGTCGTTGTATGCAGTCTCTTCGGCTCCAACTCGTCGGGTATGTCATTCACCCGATTCCGACTCGACACCGTCATCGTGGCCAGCAGCAGCAACAGTTCATCGGGGCTGTTCCTCGTGGCTAAGCCCGGTGCCTACACACTCACCTTGACCGACGACGAAGTCACTGGCAAGATCTTCTCCACCTCCGTCAGCTGGCAGCAGGAGGCCGGCCAGGCCTATAAAAAAGGGCGCCTGCTCTACAAGTTCGTCAACGAGCTGGGTCGTGTGGGATTCCAGCGCGACGAGAAGTATGCTGCCGAGAGCTACCAGTATTGCGACATGGCCGAAGGTGAACACATCTACCTGCCCTTGGCAGAGAATAACCTGAACAAGATTGCCGAACTGATGGAGGTCAACCTTGCCGAGCTGAGCTTCATCCCCTGGGACGGACCGTGGAAGAACGTCCCCACCCTGCCAGAGGCCAGCGGCATCGACGAGTTGCCACTTGATTACCCGCTTAATTCCCATGCCATATTCGACCTTCAGGGCCGTCGCATTCAGCAGCCCACGAAAGGTATCTTTGTGTCGAATGGTAAGAAATACATCAAATAACCCAAAAGATTCAGAAAAACAAGACGCCCCATGAAACGCCTTATTACCTTCATCAGCCTACAGCTGTTTATTCTTACCCTGTGCTATGCTACCGACTTCGACTCGCTGACCGTACGCATCAAGGGTATGCGCTGCGACGAGTGCGCCCACAAGGTGATGGTGACCGTGCGCCAGCTGCCTGGCATCGAGAGCGTGCGCAGCAACACCGAGCGCCGCGTCACCACCGTGGTATTCAACCCCCATCTGACCTCAGCCGACAGCATCAAGGCCCGTCTGCAGGCCACGAAACGCTATGCTCCGTCGCCCTACTCACCCAACGATGTTATCCGTCGTGGAATGGGTCTGCACATGGACGACATGCACTGCCAGAAATGTGCCGACCGCATCACCAAACGCCTAAGCAGCATGGACGGCATCGACAGTTTGTCTGCTCACCTCGACAAGCACTATTTCTTCATACGCTACGATGCCAACCGCACCTGTAAGGACAGCATTCGCGCCACGCTGACACAGATGGGCTACACCCCCGTGAGCCACTACACCGACCCGAAAGTGGCATTTGCCTACTACATCATTCCCAAAGAGCAAGCCACACAGGAGAGCATCGACGAGGTGCTTATGATTGGCGAAGCCATTGAGGATGCAAACGTGAACCCCCGCAGCGGCGCCCTGGCCGTGACTTACTTCAAAAACGAGATCAGCGCCGAGGCCCTGCTCGAGGCCATCCGACAGACAGGCATCAAGGCCGAGGTTCCCAAACCACACGAGTGCAGCGAGGAATAACAAACGAACCATTATTTATTCACTTAATACTATCAACATGAAGAAACTATTTACTTCTGTCATGCTCGCGATGCTAGGCATCACTGGCATGAATGCGCAAACCACGCTGATTGACTACCCGACCAGCAAGGACGGCACTGCCATCAGTGGCACAACCGCCGAAGGCACTGTGAAAATTCACACGAACACAGATGCCGTTGCTTGCTACTCACTCAAGAACGGCTACACTTCCGATGGAGCCATGAACGGCAACCACATCAAACTGACCACCGAGGGCGGCTTCAAGGCCGGCGACGTGATTACTATTGCCGGTGCCATCAACAACTCCGATGAAACCAAGCGTGGCACAGCCGCTCTTTTCAGTTCCGAAGATGAGCAAAAGGCTACTGTCATCTATAAGTTTGCTGACTTTATCAACGGGCGCCTGGTAGCCGACGACCCCGCAGAGCAGACCTACACCTTAGAGGCCGACTATGCCCAGCTATACCTGGGTCGTGACGGCAATACCGGCACGAACCTGACCCTCATCAAGGTAGAGCGCCCGGCACAGGCTGCCCAGGGCATCGTGTTCGACTTCCAGAACAACAATGGCAGCTGGCCAGTGGGCGAAGGCGCCAACTTTGCCGACGGCAACGTGAGCGCACTGACCATGAACGGCGTGACGCTGACGGGCGTCCAGGGCAGCAGCGCCAATCCGCCGCGTATTATGAAGAATAACTCACGCGGCATCTGCCTCTGGCTCTACAAGAACACCTCCATCGTGCTCGACGCCCCCGAGGGCAAGGCCATCACCAAGGTGGAGTTCACCATGCAGAGCGGCAACTTCGACATCACCCCCAGCACTGGTGAGTTAGCCGAGAATGTATGGACGGGCAACGCCACCCAGGTGACCTTCGGCCCCAACGCCAACTCTACCCGCTACGTATGGGCCATGACCATTACTCTGAGCGATGAGAACAACGAGACGGTGAAGCCTGCCGCCTTCGACGTGGAAGCTGCCAACATTGCTGCCTTCAATGCCGTAGAAGACGGGAAGATAGTAAAGCTCACGCTCGACAAGGCCCGCGTGAACGGATACTTCGACCTGTCGGGAGCCTACTACGTTGAAGACGCATCGGGAGCCACCGTAGTGAGAGGCGTCACGCTGCAGCCTGGCACAGAGCTCAACGGCTTTATCGTAGGCACGAAAGCTAGCGAAGACGTTGACTACATTAACGTACCCTCCGTGGCCTTTGAATACAGCCTGACCGCTACTGATGCATCGACCTTCAAAGCCGAGCAGACCACACTGGCCGGCACTCAGGCAACCATCGCCGATGTCTGCACACAGGCCGCCTACGGCAAGCTCGTCACGCTGAAGGATGTCACCATCAGTGGCTCTGGACAGAACAAGACCCTGACCGACGGTGAAGGCAAGACCATGAAGGCCCGCGACTATATGGGCGTGCTGCCTGCTGAATACACCTGGCCCGAGAAGGCCACCATCACGGGCATCGTCATCTACTACATGACTGGCTGGTTCATCCTCCCCATCTCCGCCGATGCCATCGTTGAAGAAAGTGCAGCAAATGCTACGGTGACCTTCAACTTCACCGACCCCAACTTCCGCAACCCCATCGGTGAAAGCATGACCGACACGAAGGGATACATCTACAACGAGATCTTCCTCGTGGACGACGTCACGCTGCAGGTAACGGCCGGCTCTGCCCCCTCACGTATCTACGTTGACGCTAACCGCGGACAGAACCTTGTCACCTACAAGGATTACACCACGCTGACCTTCCGTGCACCTGAGGGCAAGGCCATCACGAAGATTGAGTTCACCGCTGCCGGCAATAGCAACATCAACAACTTCAAAGCTTCAAGCGGCACCATCGAAGGCATGACCTGGACGGGCAATGCCGACGGCGTGCGCTTCCAGCAGGGCGGCACCAGCTATCTGGCCAATGCCATCGTGACACTGGCCGACAAGGGCGCCGAGACCGCTGCCCTGCCCGCCATCGAGTACACCGAGTGCGCTAACATCGCTGCCTTCAACGCATTGGAGGCCGGCACCTACGCCAAGGTGACGCTGACGGATGCCGAGGTTATCGGCGTGAGTGCCGACGGCTACAGCACCGTATGGATTCAAGATGCCACGGGCGGCTGCTGGTTACAGTACACCTCATGGAACGGCCTTTTGAGCGAGAAGACAAAAATCAACGGCTATATCTGCGCCGTGAAGCGTTTCACCGCAGGCAACCCGCAGATGAAGGAAGCCGAAGCCACTGTCATGAATACTCCCTCAACTGACGGCATCGACAGCTACACCATCGTTGAGGGCACACTGGCCGAGGTGAACGTGGCCGCCAACCTGAACAAGGTGGTGAAGATTACGGGTGCCACACTCGAGGAGACCAGCGCTACAGCAGGCAAGCTGACCCAAGGCGATAGTTCCATTGACGTGAACAATGGCACTGAGACTGCCAACCAGCAGCTGCACAAGATTGCCGACTGGGCAAAGGACACTAAGCTGGAGAACGTCACCATCGTGGCCATCCTCGTGGCAAAGTCGGCCAGCGCCAACCAGCTGCTGCCCATCAGCATCAATGTGGTCACAACGGGCATTGCCAACATGGAAGCCAACGAGACCAACGCTGCCATCTACAACCTGCAGGGCGTGCGCCTGAACAAGTTGCAGAAGGGACTGAACATCGTCAATGGCCGCAAGGTGGTGTACTAACACAACCGACTCTCCGCACATAGCGGCATGAAAGGTCTTACCCTGAAAGACGTTAATCCGATGATGACGTTTCTCAGGGTAAGATTTTTTTAACCCTACTTTGACTCTGCCCTTTTGCTTTTCCTTTCTGTCACCGTCGCTTGAGCGTCTCTCCTCCCTTGCGAAGCACTGCCCGAGCGTCTCCCCTCCCATCGTAGGGGAGGGGCCGGGGGTGGGGTGTCACTAACCACCGCTAATGATACCGCGAGGCTCCCCTCCCATCGTAGGGAAGGGGCCGGGGGTGGGGTGAGTATCTTCTACTTCTTTGCTGCTGGTAGGATAATACAGACCCCACCCCTACCCCTCCCCTTGAAGGGAGGGGAGTCGTGCGCGTTGCCCCTCTCATTGAAGGGAGGGGAGTCATGCGAGTTGCCCCTCTCATTGGAAGGGAGGGGAGTCATGCGAGTTGCTCCTCTCATTGGAAGGAAGGGGAGGCTGATACGAAGCGCTGCCCGAGCGTCTCCCCTCCCATCGTAGGGGAGGGGCCGGGGGTGGGGTGTCACTAACCACC